>MKRO01000179.1:3069-4854 GCA_001896965.1 Sphingobacteriales bacterium 41-5
GTACGGCATCAGATGGCAGCCCGTCAACACCCACAAATAATATACGCCGGGTTCTTTCGGCATGTATGTTGGTGGAGTCGGGGGCATAAGTTTCCTGGTCAAGCCCGGGGTCTGCAAATTTTTCGCAACCGGCGAACAAGATGCCTAAACTACCGAAGGCCAGCAAAATCAAAAACACTTTATTTTTAATCATTCTGATCATATTCCAGATTTTTAAGGTTTGTTCAATCCGAATTCAGTTAACGAACAGGCATTATTTGCTGAGGAACTGAACACATTTACCATTTCAAGTTTCACATACCGCATTTGCGAAAACATCGTTGATCCGCTAAAAGTTGTGGAATTAAAATTCGTGTTATTCTGCATGTTCGTTGCGAAACCACCTGCTGGCAGCCATTCGCTATTATCTTTACTAAAATACAGGCGAATGCTGTTGGGGCGCCATGTGGGGCCACTTATATACCAAAAGCCGCGAATGTCGTAAAACCGGTTCATATCAAATGTAATATAATGGGGCAGGTGATATTGGCCCGTATTATATACGAATTGCGAATGCCACATGGTGCTGGCATCACCGTCCAAAACATTTGTAGCAAAATAGGCTCTTGCATCGCTTTCCTGACAGCAATAATCAACCACCCGCCAAGCCGTACGGTTAATCATCTTGGGCTCTACACGCACAGCCCTGGTGCCCCCTGTATCAACCAGCGGGTTGTAGTTGTAAATATCCTTATCAAGCGGCGTGGGTATGCGCGTTATAATTTCGTCCCGGGCGTTATCGGTAGGCATCAGGTTCCAGGTATAAAAGAACATATACAGGTCTTTACCAGCGTATTCTGAGGCCGCCTGGTAAAAAAAGTTAATCTTTTCCTGATTGCTCATGGTTTGCCGCAGGTTGTGCCGGGCTTTATTTTCTATATAACCAAACATGCCCCATCCGTAAGTTTTAAACAATTGCAGAAAGGGTACCAGCCGTACCAGAAAACTGTTTGAGATACCGGTTACATCTTTGTTGAAGTCTCCCGGAAATAAATCGGTAAGGTTGCCTTTTACATATAGCATCGCACTGTCAACGGCCAATTTTAAATTAGGGTGTAAGCCGGCCAGGTTTAGTGTGGAGGCCATGCGGTTTGCGAATTTAAAAGCATATAGTTCATTCAAATTCGAAATATCGTTAAACCTCCAGGTAGAAGTAATGTTGTTTCGCCCTATTTCCGACATCGTGCGAAAGGCGCCGTTTTTTCTTAAATTATCAAGATTGGCAATTTCATCAGTAAACAGGGATTCATCCAGTTGCACCACAACAGGGTAGGAGGCATGGGCAAAAGCCGAGCGCAACTGTGCATCCATTATTACACGGATGGGAAGTTCGGGTGCTTTGTTCAGCGAATCGGAAGTTACATCGTCCAGCCCTTTCCATTTATAAACATCCAGGTCCATAAAACGGTCCCATTCTTCCATAAGGGCTGTTGGGTTTGACAATGGAAATTTATCAAAAAAGAATTTGGGTAATTCAAAAATAATTCTCTTGCCCCTTAACTGAACCCAGGGTACTGTTGATTGCCGCATCATTGTAGTCCACGCTGCGTCGGTGGTTTCACCCAAAATAAAGTCAGGGGATTTTACCGCTCCTTTAAAACCAAGGGTAACGGAAAGCTGCCCCGTAATATTAGCGTTTTTACGAATGTAGATGCTGCCTCCATAAAGGTTTCGGATGTAGTTTTTTCCTGCCGAAAGCTGTACCTGGTTATAAACAATAGGGTCTCTCTGCAAAACAGGCAGGCC
>MKRO01000179.1:5296-6052 GCA_001896965.1 Sphingobacteriales bacterium 41-5
CGCCTAACAAGGTTGCTGATGGCTTTATTGACAAAAAGATAGAAAGCCCCGCCGATGATTAGTGCTTTTTTGCCTGAAGTGGTGGTGGATTCCAAAATATCCATTATCGTTCCATTAAAAGCGCCGGTATTATTAAGGTTTGGCGCCAGGTTACCATTTGAGTTCAGAATCATAAAACCTTCGCGGGTAATAAGCACAGGGCTATCGGGACCTTTGTATTTTGCAAATGCGCCGCTTAAAATAATATTGCCATCATTTAACTGGCCGGCATAATTAATAAGCTGGCCTGAATTTGAGGAAGACCGCACAAATTCACCCAGGGAGAGGCTTTCATCAACGGTGCCGTCTTCATTAAGCATAACCAGGCCCCAGGGCTTCGCCGATCCATTGAACTGTGTAAAGTTCCCCACCACCAGTAATTTTTTGGTAACGGGGTTATAGGTTATTTTACTAATGACCCCGTTCGCCCCGCTCCCCACGTTAAAAGCGGCATCCCTTTTACCATTATCGTCAAGCATTACGATACGGCCCACCTGTTCGCCATTGTATGTGGTAAAATCACCTACTATAATTATTTTTCCAGGTGTTGTACCCGACACCAATTGCACAGCATCCCGAATCGTTCCATTTACGCCGTAATTTAACAACCCGGTAGGGTCAAAATTGTAAGTGGTATCCAAATTTCCAAACTGATCCATAGCGGCTACCTGCTTTGCGGGGGTTAAAAACCCATATACCGAGTACTTGGTAGAAAGG
>MKRO01000179.1:6123-6636 GCA_001896965.1 Sphingobacteriales bacterium 41-5
TATGGAAATATTTCGTTCGCGGCTGTCCATAAAGGCTTTTGTGATGCCGCCGTCAAACCGACCTAAAAAATTTGAAAAAGTGGCAATATTTGCATTGGCATCGTCAGGGTTCGGGTTGTTTACATTAAGCGTTACCGTATCAAGTTCGCCTGAACGGTAAACCCTGGCCATATTGCGTACCCTAATATAACCGTTATAAGAAGAAAAGTTAGAGCCGTATATCAGGTAGCCCGGAAATTGCGTTAATGGAATCATACCATTAATACTCGCGCCGGCATTTGGCCCAAGCCCTTTCAGAAAATTTGTTCGCACGGCGCCATTTGCCGGATCTAATTGTATCACATTACGATAATAGTTGTTCCTGCCATCGGCACTGGATACCTCGTAGATGGCATCGCCGTTCCAGGTGGAAAAATAGCCGACAACGTATAGATCCCTATCCTGTAAATAGGCGTCATAAAAAAGGCTGCGCACCGTACCGTTAGGCCCTGTGCCCAATACAGTATTTCCAAG
>MKRO01000179.1:6743-9046 GCA_001896965.1 Sphingobacteriales bacterium 41-5
ACGATGCATAATCGGGTACAATCACACTTACCGTTGTATCAGGGTTCACAGACACAACTTTTGAAGGGATACCATTAATATAAAACTCCACTAATGAAAGATTTAGCTTTGCCATTGAATCAAGCCCTGCAATTTTAAAGCGAACGGTATCGCCGCTGCGGCCTGAAACAGGGCTTGGTAAATCTTCAAGCAGCCCAATAGTAAGGTTTGGCGGGTTTTTATAAGAGCCGGAATATTCCATATCCGTTTTTCGGGAACAGGAAAAAAACAGAAACAGCGCGCCAAAAGCGATAACCAAATTGAGTAGAACAGTGCGTATCAGCATTTTTTATAATAATTTATCTGTTAAAGCCAAGATAATATGCATTCAAAAAAGCCTGGTCGGGGTCGAAGCCGAAATAGTGGCCGGGGTAATTTAAAACATGAACATAGCCATTTGTTGGTTGAATATTGCTTGTTGCTACCCGGGTTAGTCTCCAGCCCTGCTGCGGTGACGACTGATTTGGGATGTAAGCAAGGTTCAACTGGCGGTACCCCTGATATTTTAAGCCACTGGCATCGCCGAAAATAACGCCCACATTCATCACACGGCCGCCCATCGACCTGACAAATTCCCCCGGGAAAGCAGACCGGTTGTTGAGGTCAAGCTGCTGAAATTCCTCCAAACCGCGGCCCCCCGAAAACATGTACATTAACAGGGTATTTCTCCAAAATTCTGCCTTAATATTGTTCAGGGACGTCAGCGTGTCGTTCCCGCCCAGCTTTAGCTGCAGGTTAATGTACTGGTAGGTGCGGTTTATGCTCGAATCGGCCGGAGCGAAGAAGGTCATCGTACTATCAGTAAAATATTTTTCCATGTCGGCCAGTTTAATTACCTGAATAAGGGTATCAAAAAGAAAAGGCCTCGACTCGAGGTATTGCATCATGTTTCCCTCAAATTTGGGATTGTGTAACCCACTGTTGATAAAATAGTCTTTTTTGCAACCTGCAAAAGCAATCAACAAAATGCAGGTAAAGGAAAGGCTATATAATTTTATTTTTGTCATAAGAATAACTAATTATCATTTTAATTACAACCAGTAAGGGTTGGGTTTAATTTTAGGGTTACTGGTTAATACATTGCTACGAATTGGATAGGTCCAGGCACCGTTTACAAAATCCTCAAAATCCATGGTGTACGGCGTGTAGGTTGAGCTGAATATTTTTTTTGTTCGCACCAAATCGTAATAAAGTGAGTTTTCGCCCATCAGTTCCCGCTCCCTTTCCCACCAAATGGCATCTTCAAGGCTCATATTTGTGCCCAGGTTGGAAATATTTTCGCCTCCGGTAAAAAGGGTTGCGCCGGCCCGCTCCCTAATGACATTTACTGCTTGTAAGGCCGCTGCATAATCCCCAAGTTTTTCGAGCGCTTCCGCCCTCAGCAGCCAGGCATCCGCGTAGCGAAAAATGATCTTACTGTCGTTGGGGTTATCGCTGCCAAAAAGGTTCTGAAATTTCAGGAACACAAAATTGCCCGTGTTATCATACATATAGGCTCTTTCAAACCAATTGTCAATCCTTCGATCGGTGGGGCCATTTTTGTCATCATCATATAACTGGTGAAGGAAAAACAGGTTGTAGTAAAGGGTGCTGTTGGTAACAGCCGGTTTGTATGGCGTTCTTAAAGTAAGGTTGGCGATAGTAGCAAAATTGCCAAATCTTTCATCGAAGTTGGCATCCTGGCCAATCTCAAAAAGGCTTTCACGGCTGCCGCCTTTAAAAATTTCTTTGGTATTATCAAGAGGCAAGAGCTCGTAGTAGGAGGAACCTTCGCCCGTAAGGCGGTTACTTAGCGTTACCACTTGCTGAAAATAAGCGTTTTCGTTTGCTTCATCAAAGCAGGCCATCCACATATTCATTTCCATCATTAAAATAAGCGCTCCGCCTTTCATGGCGCGGGGGCCGCGTTTTGAAGGGTCAGGATAGGTCCAGGGAAGGTCGTCCAGAGCACCGCTTAAATCGGGAATGCAGTTTTTAAAAATGGTAACCTGGCTGATACGTTCTTTATTGGAAACATCGTTTACATCGGTCTGATAGGGAAGGTCGCCCCATTGCCGTACCATGAAAAAATAGGTAATAGCCCTAAGAAAATAGGCTTCGGCTTTGTATTGTTTCCTTTCTTCGGGAGTAATATCAGAGATTTCTTTGTTGTCGATATTAGCGATAATAGTATTGGCAGAAGCTACCACCCTAAAAAGAAACCCCCAATCGCTCATATTTTCAAACCCAAAATTATCGGTAGTTTGTGAAAAATTGTTATAAGT
>MKRO01000179.1:9105-10517 GCA_001896965.1 Sphingobacteriales bacterium 41-5
AATGAGCGATTTCATGGCGTTGGAATGAAAAAAGTTTACATAATTATTGGTGTTGTTAGTGGTGGTTAGCGTCCAGGGCGTGCACCGGTAGTCGCCAATTGCCAACAGGGTGTGGCCATCCATTGCCGTGTAATTTCTCAATAACAGGTAAGCCCCGGCGGTAAAGCGTTCCACGTCATCTCGCGTTTTCCAGAAATTATTGGCAGACATTGCCGTAATGGGGTCAACATTCAGCAGCTTTTTGCATCCTGTGTTTGCAGTAAAAACACCTGCTAAGATCAATATTAAAAATATATTCCTGTAATTCCTCATCATACAATGTTTTAAAAAGTTGCGGTTACACCAAAATTATATACACGGGGATTGGGATAGCCATAAGGATTGTCCCGACCCAAATCGCTCACGTTTTCGGGGTTGGGGCCTGAGTAGTTTGTTAAAACAAATAAATTTCTGCCCGAGATATAAACCCTCAGTGCGTCAAATTTCAGGCGCCTTAACACCTTGGGGCCAAATGAATATCCTAAAATCACGCTTTGTAGTTTCCAGTATGACCCGTCTTCCATAAACAATGTTTGATTGTACCTGAATGAGCCAATGCTCCGGTTGTGCAGGTAAGTATAGGGATTGGGATACATGGCATTATCGCCCGCCTGCTGCCAGTAATTGTACTCGCTAATGGGCGGAACCGCCTTCATCGCTGTTAAAGATGTTTCATCAGGGGTATAAAACTGCTGAAATTTGTAAGCGAGGGGCGTGTTCAACACATCTCGGAACAGCGTGAAATAGGTATTAATGTCGAGCGTAAACTGACCGTATTTGAACGTATTATTTAAGCCGCCCGTAACTTTTGGAACAGGATCGCCTACTGCTACCAAGTCGCGGCTGTCGATGACGTAGTCGCCGTTCAAATCAGCAAAGATGGGATCGCCCCCCTGCAATTGAACGCCATTGATACGGGTGCGAAGGCCGGTATTGGGATCGATCGGAACGTCAGCATCGGAGGCGTACACTCCTTTTGTATTATAAAGGTAGTTGGTAAAACTACTGCGCCCGAGCCGGTAAAGAAGCGGCAGGTTCAACTGGTCGCCGGGATTGTTGATGATTTCACGCGCATTGTTCGGCAGTCTCGTCAGCACGTTTTTGTTGTATGCACCCGTGAGTGTCAATATCCAGCTAAGTTTTGATTTGGGGCTTAACGGTCTTAGGTTTAGCGTAAGTTCATGGCCGGAATTTACCATACTTATATCGTTTGAAGGGAATGCCGAATACCCTGTTTCACGCGGAATGAAAATATAACGCGTCATATTATTCACCACACGGTAGTAGTATTCATAAACGACGCCTATCCGGCCTTTCAAAAACCCACCTTCGTAAGCCAGGTTGGTTTGAGTAGTTGTAGTTGGTTTATAAAA
>MKRO01000179.1:10528-15992 GCA_001896965.1 Sphingobacteriales bacterium 41-5
TAAAAAGAGTTGGGCGAATTTCCAAAGTCTAACAGTACCGTCGGTTGGCCCAGGTAGCTTCCACTGGGGAAATACCGGCCATAAACCCTGAAAATATCTCCTTCGGGCACAATTTGACGCCCCCAACTTCCCCTTATCGAGCTATTGTCAACCCATGGGTATTTTTCCATGAATTTTTCGCGGTGGATGTTCCACCGTGCAGAAAGCATGGGGTTGGGGTTGTAACCGGTAAGCGGGCCGTTTAGGGAGGAGCCGTCCATACGGTAGCTACCTTCAAACACATATTTCTGCATATAGTTGTAGGAAAAGTTTCCACCGTAACCGAACTGACGCAAGTCCTGCGGATTACCAAGGGTACCGAATACTGATGAGGAAAGATTGTAGCCGTAAGGGCCGGAAATTATATCATTGGGTGTGCGGCGTAACATTGAAAAATCAGTTTTTGAATTTTTTATTACCAGGTCCGTAAACCCGTACACGCTAAAGTTATGGGCCTGTTCCTTTCCTAACGACCAGGCGTATTGCAACATGTTCCTGTTGTAGTAAGAGTTAGTGTTTTTACCAAAACTGTTATACTGCGATGTGCCGGAGTTCAACCAGGAAGGGTAAAAAATATTATATGTTTCGGTTGTAAAATTCATACTTCCGGTGGTGAAGAACCGAAGGCCTTTTAAGATTTCGTAGTTCAGGTCAAGATTGGTTGAAATATTGTTGATTTTATTGTCATCCTTTAAGTTGAATGCTGCAAGCGCATCGTTGTTTTCAGTATAAATATTTGGCGGCGGCAGTATAGTTGCTGCCATACCACTGTTGGCTACCCCGGTTTGTAGCAAGCCTACGCCGCTACCGCGCCTGCTCCGTTGATTGGTAGCATTAATAGCCATCATTGTTTTAAACTTTTTGTTGGGGTTTTCATATTGTGCGTTCATACCGGCGGAGTATTTTGTAAAGCCGGTATTCTTAATAATCCCCTGTTCGTCATAATAATTCATATTCACCTTGTAGTTAAAACCGGGATTACCGCCCGAAAAACGAAGGTTGTGCGAATGGTTCCATTTGGGGTTGTAGAAGTAAGATTGCCAGTCGGTTGAATTGTTAATGTAGGGATTGAGGCTGTCTGCGAGCCATGGGTTATTGTTTACGATAGCATTTCCCACTACTTCAGATTCTAAGTCGTTGAAATTGATGATTTGGTTAACTTTTATTTCGCGCTCCATCCGCCCTCCGTAAAGATCGCGCAGGGCGGGAACGGTGGTAAGGAATACTTTTCCATCATAAGAAACCTTGGGCACAGCCGATCTTCCTCTTTTGGTATTAATGATCCATACCCCATAGGCGCCGCGGGAGCCATAAACTGCGGTTGACGCGGCATCTTTCAGTATTTCAATACTTTCCACGTCTTCAGAAGGTATGAGAGTAAGCGGGTTTGCACCGGGGCCTGCCTGAGAAAGCCCGTATTCAGTGTCTTCATTGGGGTCAATAGGTACCCCGTCAATTATAAACAAAGGTTGTGTTGATGCAAGGGACAGGTTATTGCCATCGCCCGTGGTGGTAATGGAAGATAAGCCACGCTGAAAAATAGAACCCCGTGCACCCGGTTGGCCGCTGGTTGATTGAATATTCACACCGGCTACCTTTCCCTGCAACAGATCCGCAAGGCTGGCTGCAGGCACGTCTTTAATATCGTCGGCCGTAATTACAGTGGTGGAACCGGTTGTAAGTGCCTTGCTTCGTTTTGTAAAACCCTGTACAACAACTGTATTCATTGCTCTCTTTGAATCGTCCACATCAAGGTAGATATAAATGTTGTCGTGGTCAGTAGGAGCTACTGTGTAGGTGCGGGATCCGTAGTTAACGTGGGTAATTGTTAGTACAGTACCTGCAGTGGCGGCAATGGTAAAATGACCTAGTGTGTCGGTGTCGGCTCCCCGGCTTCCCACCGTAATTGTGGCGCCTGCTACCGGAAGCTGTGTTTGCGCATCAACCACTGTGCCACGTATTGTTTGGGAGTTTGCCCTGAAAGCAGTAGCAAATAAAACAATAAAACAAATTAACCGAAACCTCATACTTATATTTTTAGCGTTAATTGGTCGAATAAGAACTTTTAGGCTTTAGTCGTCACTGAATTTTGGCGATGTATTTTTAAACTGAAACGATATTTCCCAATCACCCTTTTCAAAAATTGAGAAATCGAAGCCCATGCCTGCCGTAACACCTGCGCCCGCTCGCCCCTTGCGGAAATAGGAAAGGTTAATTGATGCCCGGTTGCCCGATGAATTAGTGTACATTGTTCTAAGCGGAATTAACGGAATTGGGTAAGCCACCGTATATGTTACCGATGTATTCGTAACCTTTACATCAAAACCGTGAATAAGAGTATTCCAGTTGGTACTATTAAACAAATGCGGGTCAATAGTGCGGAAAGCCGAATCTAAAAAGCGAAAAGTCAGTGAATTACCATTTCCTTTTTTACTAAAGTATACATCTACCTCGCTTTCCTGCATGGCTACATTGTCGCTGTTCCTAAAAACATTGGTCAGGTTTCCGGTGGTGGAAAAGGCCACAGCAGGGCCGGTTGTCATGCCTGTTTCAGAGTTGTAGTTGGACGGCTCGTAGGGTATGGGCTTGCGTGGCATAAACCGAAGGTTGTAGTAATAGCGGCTGGCGCCGGAATTAGAGACTTTTACGTCAAACTTATAGCCCGAATCAGGCCGGGTGAGCACCTGGTTTACATCCATTCCAGACCAGATTACAACCTGCCCTGAATTTTTTCTAACTTCAAAAATGCGGTGGTTTTCGATTACTCTTTTGGCTTCAATTTCAGCCAGCGAAGTTTCTGCGCCTGTATAGCCACCATCATTTTTCCATGATAATACCTTATAGATACTATCGGTTAATTCAGGTGCAGGGTCGCCATTATACCTTCTAAGGTTTAAAACCTCAAATTCGAGCGGTTGGGAAGATGTGCCGGAACTGAAGTTACCATTGTAAACCGTATTTCGCCCGAGCGTGGGAGAATATGTTGTTACCAGAAACTGTGCGCCGGGGTCAATCGAGTCCCTATCTTCGGGGTAGAATTTTGTGCATGAACTGCCCAGTGTCAAAACAAGGAATGATAAACTAAAAGTATGTAATATCTTAAACGTCATACGATTGATTTTAAAAATACATCCAAATTTCTGCAAGCGATGTTTGCCTTACACCGGCCAGGCCTCCCCAAACATTTGTGGGAACAAACCGGAAATACCGAGCGTTAACTTTTTCTTTCAACTGAAACCTGTATTTGTCTGTAAGGGTATTAACATTCACGTTGCGTAGCCTGAAGGTATCTGAGCGTATCCACGATGCTGAATCTGAGAGGTTTACATTTGCGGCTGCAAATTCCACATAAAACTCAATGGGTTTGGTATTTGGTAGGGACCATTCTGCAAAATTCTGGATACCAACTCCCGAAACTGTGTACTGTTTTTTCATGTCCATTGTAAAATAAAAAGGCGGAGTGGGTTGAACAGCAGAATTCCAATATGTGTTTAAATTATTGTCAAGAGTATGATAAACCGTCCCACCTTCGCCCCTGGTAACCCCGGGTAATTGCGAGCTCCACTCAAAGGGCGCCCATTGCTCCCTAAGAATGCGCGGGTCGCTCATGTAACTGATGAAGCTGGAATAGCCAAACTCGTGCGAGCTGGAGAGCAGGTGAACGATCACGTTTCCCGCACGCGTGGTATTCACAGAAATGGTGTTTGTGGGTTTCCAATACTGCCGGAAAAACGAGTAATTCATGTCGGAAAATTCGATAACCTTGGGGCCATCTTTAGTGGAACCGGTTGAGCTTTGCTGGATGGCGCGCATATTCATTTCATAATCATACCCATAGGATTTTGCTGGAATGCCCGTGAAGGATTGTGCCACGGTGCTAAAGTCATAATACCCGGGAATAATGTACCTGGAAATTAGAATCCGCAGCATTTCGCGGCTAAACATACCCGAATCGGGGCGGGATAAGTTGTATGTGGATGGCGAGAGATAGAGCCGGGGGCTGTCAATAGCAGCTCTTGCAATGTTGAAGTTTTCAACTGCCAGGCGGAATGACTGGTTAGGGATTGCAAAAAGGGTAATGCTATCTCCGGAGTTGAGGTATTGCACAATATCCGGGTATTTTCTTAAAACCAATAACATTGAGTCGTACCCTGTTTGTTTATCAAGAAACTCTATTACGTTTCCATTAAAAACCTCAACCTTTGGTTCATAATTGTAATAGCTGCCCCCATCCCGTTTGCAAGAGCCGAGGAACATCAAGGTCGTTATTGTGCATGCAGCGAGCGATAAGAAAACTATTGGTAAAGATTTTTTCATTGTGCTAAGTAAGTTTTGCTATTTTTTCCAGTAAGGATTTTGTTCTATCAGAGGGTTTTTGTCAAGCACGCCCTGGCTAATGGGCCAGTAGATGCCACCTTCTTCAATAAGTTTATTGAATCTTGGGTCATCGCCGGTAAGTTTTTTGTAGCGTATGAGATCGTACCAGTTAAAACCTTCTCCCATCAGTTCTATTCTCCTTTCTCTAAAAATATTCCACAACTGGCCATTTACCTGGCTTTCAGGGGTTGGCCCATAAACCGGTCCGCCGCCACCCAAAGGCCTCAGGTTGTTGGCATAACCGTTGGTAAAGCGCTGCATCCTAACGGCTTCCAGTTTGGAGTTAACCGTTCCTGGCGATACACCTTTTACGAATTCTACCTCAGCGTCTAAAAGTAGAATATCTTCATACCTTGATAGCGGTATGCAGGAACCAAAAATTGAGAAGCCGGAAGCGCCGGGCGCTATGGTTTTGAATTTTGAGAAAACAGGGATGGCGCCGAAATAATCAGTAAAATAGATTGATTCATAATTTTGTTTCAGCTGGTCATAAGGGTGCCTTAAATCTGTTACACTGTAAAACAGTTTGTTGATGGTATCCCTTGTCATGAAAATATCCGGCTTTAATTTGGGTAAATAGGGGCTTGCGAGCGTTAATGATTCGATATGCCCTACGCCACTCGGTCCCGACTCCCGGTTGGCCATGCTATAAGGGAACGATAAAAGCTGGTAACAGTTCCCTCCGATAATCCCCTTGTCATAAAAAATACTTTGCGTGGTTCCCGACAGGTAGGATTGAGCATTGGCGTAGCCGATGGCAGCGGTGTGCACCTGCGATAAATTATTGAGGATCATTTTTGTATAAGTATCGGTAGCGGTATAGTCTCCCATCCAGGCGTGAATATGTGCCAGCAGGGCAATTGCCTGCCAATAACCCCAATAAGTGTTGCCAAGCTGGCCCCAGTTTTTGCCATAGTACAAGCCATCATAATTCAACTTTGACCTGTCATCGTTGCCGTATTCAGTGGGCAGGCTGTCAAGATATTTTTTAGTGTCCCTGATACAAAAATCAAGTACATCTTTTTGCGGTGTGCGGCTAAGGCTTACG
>MKRO01000179.1:16081-17210 GCA_001896965.1 Sphingobacteriales bacterium 41-5
CACCAGGTGAGCCTGAGCCACGTCTACTTTATTGTTCAAGCGTGAATAGCGAAGGTCGGTAAGGCACTCGGGAGAATATTGTATAAATGTATTGCAGGCATCAATTGCCGCATAAAACCGCCTCCAGTCTGTGAGTTTTTCAATTTCAGGAAAACTCTTGTTTAGTTCATTTTTAATAACCGCATCAATATAACCACCGGGTGTGGTTGCGGCAAAGTCTCCCGCCCGAAGTTCGCCATACATCCAGTGCCCGTTATTTTCAGCCAGGGCAGCACGCGCGAGTCCGTAAATGCCATTCAGGCCCGCTCTCGCGTCATCATAAGTATTCCACATTTGGGTTGTTCCTGCTGCGGCAGATGATTCCAAATCCAACTGTTTGTTACAGGAAACTGTCCCCAACAAAGCCAGGAGGATGGTCCAAAAAAGATTTCTTTTATAAATACGTACCATATAATTTCTTTTTTAACACAGCGATTAAAAATTCAATTTCAATCCTAACGAAACTGAAGTAACAAGCGGGAGATACCGGCCCGTGAATACGCCGTAATAATCAACCTGCTCGGGGTCGCCCTCTTTAAAGGAAGAAAGCGTGAATAAATTATTACCGGTAACATAAAGCAATGCTCTTGAGATTCTGGCTTTCCTTACATTTTCCAGCGAGGTTAGGTCGTACCCAATGGTTAAATATCTAAGTTTCAAAAAATCAGCATTCTGCAGAAAAAGATCCTGGTCAGACCGGTATGGAATGACACCGCTCCAGGGGTTATAAACCGGGTAATCGGCGGGATTAAAGGTTTTTTGCCAAAATGTAACTTCTTTAACGGGTGTGATGTTTTTTGAGTTTTCACTATTAATAAAGTCAAGTTTGGTAGCAGTTGACTGATTGAGCAACTGGTGCCCCAATGCATAAAAGAATTGAAAGTCAAGATTGAATCCTTTATAAACAAACGAACTGCCCAAGCCGCCCGTATATACCGGCAGGGAATGGCCTTTTAATACTTTGTCACGCTCGTTTATTACACCATCACCATCCACATCGCGCCAAAGAGGATCTCCCGGATTAAAGGCTGAGGTTCCACCAAAAGTGAGCAGGCGGGGGCTGCCATCTGGTTTCGTACCAACTACAGGT
>MKRO01000179.1:17237-19369 GCA_001896965.1 Sphingobacteriales bacterium 41-5
CATAAACCCAATAACTGTCAACAGGTTTGCCGATTTCAATTTTCTTACTTCCGTATTGAACGCTGGAAAGGTTGTACGGCAATTTTACCAGTTTGTTGCTGTTCCAGCTGAAATTTGTGTTTAGCATCCAGCTAAGGCCGCCCGCACGATCTAAAATTTGTCCTGTTAAGTCAAAATTTACACCTTGATTCCTTACCGACATCCCTTGCACATATTTATAGGCAAACCCATTTTCTGCCGCAATAGGGGTGGGCACAATCATGTTTTTATCGGTGTTTTGGTAGAGGTCCAGGCCCAGCATTAAGCGGTTATTAAGAAATCCCAGATCGGTGCCTAAGTTATATTTTTCGCTGTAAGGCCAATTGTAATATCTCGCTATCCAGCCAAATGAATAGGGCTGCGAAAGACCCGGGTCGCCGCCGTAGCTACCCAGAACCGGTTCGTCGGAGTAGCCCATATCTACCCGGTATTGTGGCCCGATGCGGAACCGGTTATCCTGAATTAGTTTGCCAAAAACTCCCCATGATGCCCTTACGGCAAACGTGTTGAACACATCTGAGGGAACCAATTCATGGATATTGATGCGGGCGCTGGCGGCAGGCGTCAGCAACCACCTGTCCGTTGCGGAGAAACTTGAATAGCCGTCATATTTAACAACGCCGTTCAGTTGTACAATCTTTTTGTATGAATATCCCAGTCGGCCGTAAAAAGAAGACAGGTTGGCCTTTAAGTTATCGCTGAAAGGGTATCCAAACATATCATTGCGATTTACATAACTGCCCGCGTTTAAATAAATTTCTTTAACCTTGATAAAGTCGTTGGGGCTGTTATAGGCAATTACGTAATCGTACTTATAAAAATCTGACACGTAGTTTTGGCCTGCCTCTAACTGAATGTTTTGGGAGTTGTTAGCTACCGGGATATTATAATTTATAGAATTGTGAATAGCACTACGCTGGTTAAACCCAAAATAGGTGGAGAGAAAGCTGTTATTGTCCATTAATGGTTTACCCCAAAAAACATTACGATGGGATTCTTCATAATCAATAGAAAGAGTACTTCTAATACTCAGATTTCCAAAATTTGCCAGGGCATTGAACCCTCCCACAAAGGAGTTATTTACATTTTGATCAATAGACCCCTGATATTTTTTAAGGAAATTGTCATAAGATTCTTTATTGGGGGAAAGAGGGTTTGAAAGATCGGGAACAAAACGTGCTTCGGCAAACCGGTCCCGCAGGTTATGGTTTCGGTCGCGGTTAATGCGAGTGGCATTAAAATTACTTGAAATCGTGAGCCATTTAAGCGGTATCATATTAATCCCAAAGGCGATGGCATAACGGTTGAAACTGGTTGCGTCAAAATTGCGGTCTTTTGTGTCGCTGATGTTAAATCGAAAATTAGCCCTTTCGTTACCTCCCAGTAATCCCAGTCCTAAATAATAAATTGGTTTTGCTTTATAATAAATGTCGTTCCAATTAGAAGGGCCGTAATAGTTGGGGTCAAAACTGTTGCGTACGTATACGGGATAATCTGCTTTTTGTGCTTCAGTCGCAAATTTTTCGTAGAACGGTGACCTGAAATTGTTTTCATAGTCTGCGTTAATCGTTTCAATTTTCGGAGGTTGAAGTACGCCTATATAAGATTCCACATTAACAATTGGCTTGGGCAGTGACATGGCATTTTTTGTCGTAATCCAAATAGCTCCGTTTGAAGCAAGCGGTCCAAGTTTCGCAAGATCAGCGGGCGTTTTCAATATTTCTATGCTGCCAATGTTGTTTACGTCAATTATCGACAAAAGATTGGTAGCAGAACCTATCTTGTTAAAATCATATCGCTGAATGTTATAGGTAAATGCGTTGTCCTGGATTAGCGGAACGCCATTGAGGTAAACAATTGGTTGTACGCTATAGAGGTCCTGTTTACTGAAAAGGGGAGTACTTAAACCCCTTATGAACATTGCCTGTTCTGCCCCCGCTTCTCCATCGCCCTCTCTTACGAACACACCGGCAGCATTTCCTTTTATGTATTGCTGAAGGCTGGTCAACGGCGCTTGAGAAACACCTTTAAGAGGCAATCTCGTTCTTGCATCATTGGTATCGGCGAGGCTGGGGTTGTTGCTTTTTTGAAGC
>MKRO01000180.1:0-2511 GCA_001896965.1 Sphingobacteriales bacterium 41-5
AACTGGCAGTTTACTACCGATAATGCAAGGATAAAACTTAAGAAATTATACCCGTCAATTTATGATTAACATAACAATAGTTTGTAAAGCAAAGTTACCTGCACCGTTTTTACTCGAAAATGACAAATATCATATCGCGTACAATCTTTTTATAGCTCGATGGTTAATTGAGCTATGATTGTGAAACAGGTGTACACAGCTTCTAATTTCTTATTGGAAACAGCAATGCGGCATTTAAAATCGCCGGTGTTTTTAGTCGCCAATTTTTGAAAGTACCGGAATGTCTTTCATGGCTTCCAGTCTTTTCTCTAACGCAACTTTTGCTTCGTTAAGTTCTTCCTGTGCTTTTTTAATATCGGTTTCTATTTTCTTCTTTGCTGCTTTGGTTTTAAGTGATACCATTTTACGGTTCATTTCAAAAATTTCACCTTCGGTTTCCATCACTTTTAACCTTTTATAGTAAGTTACCGTTTCGCTCATATGTGCCAGCACGATCATTGCCGTTAAAAATGGATGATTGTTGGTTACATTCGCATCCCTTATTTTTCCATGCTCCAGCTCCACTTTCAGTGAGTAAGCAAATTCTTCCATATTAAATTCTTCATAAGGGCTTTTGGGGTCGAGAAAAGCATAAATGGCATCGCCGTTTTCAAGTCCGCTTAAATTTATTTGCATGGTTTTTCCCTTAGCAATGTCTTTTACTATCAAATCCCTCACTACTCTCGCTTCGGCAATAGTAGGGTCGTTTTTGGGGTCATTAAAATCACGTTTTGTCCAATCCCAGTTTTTAGGATGCACGGGTTTGATCCATGTTTTGCAAAAGTCTTTTGTGTCCTGAGCCAGTGAAATATACTCGCCGTCCTTTTTAATGAAAACATCGTGGTAAGTGCCTTTTTTTGCCATAGTGTATTTTTTAAAATTCAATCAAAAATGATGCCCTTGTACAAGGTTTTGTAATATTTAAAAAACATGTGACCGTGTTGATTTTTTAGCACAGTTTTCTTTAACTTGTCAATCATTTTTATATAATGGAATACATAGATTACTACAAGGTACTGGGATTGAGCAAAGATGCGTCGTCAGAGCAGATAAAAAAAGCATACCGCAAGTTGGCCAGAAAATATCACCCTGATGTAAATCCGAATGACAAGGAAGCAGAAAAAAAGTTTAAGGAGATCAATGAAGCCAATGAAGTGTTAAGTGATCCGGACAAGCGCAAAAAATATGATCAGTACGGCGCCGACTGGAAACATGCTGAACAATTTGAACAGGCAAGGCAACATCAGCAAAGTGGCGGTGGTGGCGGATTTGGCGGGGGGAATCCTTTTGGCGAACATGGGCAATACTATACTTATACTGATGAAGAAGGTACCGATTTCAGTGATTTCTTTTCTTCAATGTTTGGCCGTGGCGGTGCTTCGGGTGGTCAGTATGGACGACAATCCAAATTTCGTGGGCAGGATTACCGGGCAGAAGTTCAATTGAATTTAAGTGATGCTTACAAAACGCATCAGCAAACATTTACCGTTAATGGCAAGAACATCAGGATTACCGTTCCTGCCGGAATAGAAAACGGCCAGGAGATTAAAATCAAAGGGCACGGAAGTGCGGGTGTAAACGGTGGCCCCAACGGCGATTTGTTTATTACATTCAAAGTTATCAACAACACCTCGTTTACAAGAACCGGCAATGATTTATATTTAAATGCGCCGCTTGATTTTTACAAAGCGGTTTTGGGAGGAGAGGAAATGGTGGAAACCATGACAGGTAAAGTGAAGCTCACAGTTCCTGCTGAAACGCAAAACGGAGCGAAGGTTCGATTGAAGGGCAAAGGTTTTCCTATTTATAAAAAAGAAGGTGAATTTGGCGATTTGTATATTACGTGGCAAATAAAGATGCCTAAAAAACTTTCTGCAAAAGAAAAAGAATTATTTGAACAACTGGCCGCTGAGGCTGCAAAAAACTAAATCATGAAGAGCAAAGAAACTATTACGATTGAAGATTGTTCAAATTTTTATAGTGTTGAAGTTGCTTTTATTCGTGAACTTGATAATCACGGGTTGATTGAATTGACTCACTCGAATGAATCTTACACCATCGGCCATGACCAGCTTTCTTTACTGGAAAAATATATGCACCTCCATTATGACCTTGATGTAAACCTGGAAGGTATTGAAGTGATCAGCCACCTGCTGCAAAAAATTGACAGGCTACAAACAGAGGTCCGGAGATTTAAAAATTAGGATTTGTTCAAGCGTTTGCGCACCAACGTAAGTTTTAAGAGAAACTTTCGTTTCTTTGTTCAAATTCTTTCAAGTCATACATAATCCATCATGAAGAAAATTATTGCATTGCTTCCGTTGCTGTATTTGTCCTTTTTTATTACGGCGCAGCTACCCACTGAATTGCAAACTCCCGAAATAGTTTCGGTAAACCGCATGCCAATGCGTGCTACTGCTTTTGCCTACGAAACGAAGGCGCTTGCAGAAAAACGGGTAAAAGAAAGTTCAA
>MKRO01000180.1:2623-3221 GCA_001896965.1 Sphingobacteriales bacterium 41-5
ACCGGCCAACTGGGAGCTGAATGGCTATGGCTTACCAATTTATGTAAATCATCCCTACGAGTTTACAGGCCATGCCGGACGGGGAAAATTGAACCCGCCGTTTGACATTCCGGCAGACAACAACCCTGTTGGTTCATATCGAAAAAAAATAAATATCCCTGAAAGCTGGGATGGGCGACAGATATTCATTCATCTCGGCGCGATTAAATCAGCTTTTTTTATTTGGGTGAACGGGCAAAAAGTTGGCTATAGCGAAGACAGCAAACTGGCGGCAGAATTTGATATTACCGAATATGTTAAACCCGGTGAAAACCTCGTGGCGCTTCAGGTTTATCGCTTGAGCGATGGCAGTTATCTGGAGTGCCAGGACATGTGGCGTATCTCCGGTATTGAGCGCGACGTTTACCTGTACGCCACTCCTAAAATTGATCTTCGCGATTTTAACGTGCAAAGCAATCTCATCAATAATTATACTGATGGTGAGTTGAAAGTGAACGTGGAAGTGAACAGTTATAAAACTGATTTCAGAACCATGCATTCAAAACCCGATACCTTTTCAGTTGATATGGAACTGGTGGATGCCAACGGAAAATCTATT
>MKRO01000180.1:3228-7940 GCA_001896965.1 Sphingobacteriales bacterium 41-5
AACAAACAACCGAAGTGAAATCTGTGTTGGGCCGATACAAAACCAATATAAGCTTTCAAAAAAATATTCCGGGCGTAAAGCCATGGACCGCGGAAACTCCCAACCTGTACACTTTATATCTTACTTTAAAAAGTAAAAGCGGTGATGTTTTGGAAGTTGTTCCCGTTCGCGTTGGCTTCCGTACTATTGAAATAAAAGGCCGCGATTTTTTAGTGAACGGTAAACGCGTGTTTTTTAAGGGTGTGAACCGCCACGAGCACAATCCTAAAACAGGTCACACACTTACCAAAGAGGATATGCAAAAGGATATGGAAATGATGAAGAAGCTGAATGTGAATGCAGTGCGCCATTCCCATTATCCGCCCGATCCTTACTGGATGGAGCTTTGCGATGAATATGGCTTATACGTGATTGACGAGGCCAATATTGAATCGCACGGCCGTTATTATAATTTGGAATCAACATTAGCCAACGATAAAAAATGGCGCAACCCTCATTTCACCCGTATCACACGCATGTATGAGCGCGATAAAAATCATCCGTCAATTATTACCTGGTCGCTCGGCAATGAAGCGGGCAACGGCGTGAATATGTATGAGGCATACGACTGGCTCAGGAAAAAAGATAGCCGCCCTGTGCAATACGAGCGTGCCGAAACTGATTTTAATACCGATGTGATTTGCCCGCAATACCCTTCGCCAAACTGGGTATCGAATTATTATAAAAGTAAAGACGGCCGCCCGCTCATTATGAGTGAATATGCGCACATCATGGGTAATAGCCTTGGTAATTTTAAAGAGTATTGGGATGCGATTGAAAGCACAGCCGGAACGCAGGGCGGCTATGTTTGGGAATGGATTGACCAAAGTTTTGATACGGTAAAAAATGGCAAGCGCATCATGGCTTATGGTGGCGATTTTCCGCTGGAAGGCCCTGTGGATGAGAACCTCAGCGATAATGATTTTTGCGTGAAGGGCGTTGTTACAGCTTATCGCGAACTTACGCCCATGGCTGTTGAACTAAAGCATATTCACCAGTTCATCAAAACAAAATACAATGGAGGTAACATTGTTAACGTACATAATACTTATTTCTTTCGCGATATGAATAATGTTCGGTTGGATTGGGAGCTGGTGCAAGATGGCGTAATAGTGGAAAAAGGTTCTGTAAACGACATCAATTTGCAGCCACAGCAAGATAAAAATATTTCATTGCCGATAAAGAGAAAGACAGCCTCGGGCAGCGAATATTTTTTGAATGTTCGTTACCGCCTAAAAGATGCTGAGCCTTTTCTTGAAAAGAATTATGAAGTGGCATACAACCAGTTTACATTTGCGGGCAACGCAATACCTGCACAGTTGCCAACAGCATCCGGCAAAATCACCGAAACAAAAACCGGTAACGAATTAGTAGTAACGGGTAAAGATTTTTCTGTAAAATTCGATACTGAAAAAGGTATTCTTACATCCTATATAGTTAAAGGGGTAAACTATATTGAAAATGGTCCGCAGCCAGCCTTTTATCGCGCTCCTACTGATAACGACATTGGTGCAGGCTTTAACACTAGTTTACGGCAATGGCGAAATGTATATGAAACATCTAACGTATCCGATGTAAAAACTGAGGCGCACACTTCATCTTATAAAGTTTCTTTTGAAAAGAACCTTTTAAATGGCAAAGCGCACACTGAACAAAGCTTTACGGTTTTTGCTGACGGCAATATCCTCGTAAGCAATTTCTTTAACATAGATACTTTAGGAAACACGCTCACCGTAATGCGCGCCGGCAATGATTTACAAGTAAATAAAAACTTTGATCGCATAAAGTGGTATGGCCGCGGCCCCTGGGAAAATTATTCTGACAGAAAAACAGCAAGCCTCATTGGTAGTTACTCGCAAACCTTGCAGGAACAATATTTCCCTTATACCCGTCCGCAAGAAAGCGGCAACAAAACCGATGTTCGCTGGATTTCACTCACCGATGCCAAAGGCAAAGGCCTGCGATTTGAGTTTACTGATAGCCTGCTTTCTGTAGCTGCGCTGCCTTACAATATTGATGACCTCGATCCCGAAGCCCGCAAGCGCCAGTATCATTCGGGTGAACTGGTGCCGCGAAATAAAATTTTTATGCACGTGGATTTAAAGCAACTCGGCTTGCAGGGAATTGATAGCTGGGGTTCCTGGCCTTTAAAAGAATACTGGATCAAACCGGGAAATTATAAATACAGCTATTTAATACGGCCGATGAAATAATAAGGTGGCGTTAAACTTGCGCAAACGGTTGTGTTTGCCTAATTAATTTTTTATACTGACCTTAGTGTCCTTGCTAAAATTTATTGCCAAATTCAGTTTTTAAAAAATCAATATGAACAAATTAACAGGGTTTATTTTATCCACAGCGGCTTTTTTGTTGCTGTTAGGCAGTTGCGGTACATCTAAACAAACACCAGCAAC
The DNA here is from genome assembly GCA_001896965.1 of Sphingobacteriales bacterium 41-5. GTDB lineage: Bacteria > Bacteroidota > Bacteroidia > Chitinophagales > Chitinophagaceae > Niabella. The sequence continues at coordinate 5,682 of MKRO01000180.1, forward strand.
CGGTTCCGGCTCTTACGCACAGCGTGGCGTACGGCCTATTGCTGTCCCGGCTCCTTCGCGCCCCGCAGGGCAAACGGATATGCTGGCCTTTGCTGCTCCAAAAATTCCGGTTGTTCGCGTGGGGTTTATCGGGTTAGGTATGCGTGGCCCGGGCGCTGTTGAAAGATGGGCGAATATTGCCGGAACAAAGATTGTTGCACTCGCTGACCTGAGGCCGGAAAGAGTGGATAAAGCCCAAAAAATTCTCGAAAAATATAAACTCCCCAAAGCTGCCGGTTATTCAGGAGAAGATGATGCTTGGAAGCAATTATGCGAACGGGATGATATTGACATTGTTTACATCGCCACTGACTGGAAACATCACGTACCAATGGCTTTGTATGCAATGGAAAAAGGAAAGCACGTAGCCATTGAAGTTCCCGCGGCAATGAACATGAAAGATATTTGGGACCTCATCAATACATCTGAAAGAACACGCAAACATTGCATGATGCTGGAGAATTGTGTGTATGATGAGTTTGAAATGACAGCTTTAAATATGGCGCAGCAGGGCGTTTTTGGTGAAATTCTTCACACCGAGGGTGCCTATATTCACGATCTGTCAGATTACTGGAAGGCGTATTGGAATAACTGGAGATTGGATTATAATAAAAATCATCGCGGAGATATCTACCCTACACATGGCATTGGCCCTGTCTGCCAGGCGCTCAACATTCATCGCGGTGATAAAATGAATTACCTGGTGGCCGTTGATACAAAACCGGCAAACGGCCCTGAAGAGTGGCAGAAATTGAAAGGGGAAGAACCTGCCGATTTTAAAAATGGTGATCAAACTATTACCATGATAAAAACGCAGAATGGTAAAACCATCCAAATACAACACAATGTAATGACCCCAAGGCCTTATTCAAGAATGTACCAGTTGGTGGGCACCAAGGGCTTTGCAAACAAATACCCGGTAGAAAGTTTTGCAATGGAAGGTTCGCAACTGAGCAGTGACGTGGCCGGTGCCGATTATCAAAAAATAAGCGGTCACAGTGCAGTACCGGATAAAGTGAGAGAAGCCCTTATGCAAAAATACAAGCATCCCTTTTATAAGGAGATGGAAGAAACAGCCAAAAAGCTCGGTTCTATTGCTCATGGCGGGATGGATTATATCATGGATTCGAGGTTGGTATATTGCCTTCAAAATGGATTGCCGTTGGATATGGATGTATATGATTTGGCGGAATGGTGCAGCCTCACCGAGCTCACTGCTATCTCGCTTGATAATGGAAGCACCCCGGTTTTAATCCCTGATTTCACGCGCGGCGGCTGGAACAAAATAAAGGGATTCCAACATGCCAGGGCTAAATAATTCATAACAAATTTTTTGAGAGGTTGCAGTTTCTGCAACCTTTTTTTATGTTGGTGCCCATAAATTAATTAAGTTTGAAACGATAATAAATTTCCATACCCCGGTTTCGTGTATGCTAATTTTCTTGTCGGCCTCACAGAAATGTATCGGGCCATTTCACCAATAAGCAACATAGTAAGATGAAAAAACTGTTAACGACTGCAATTACATTATTTTTTTTCTATGGTGGCCTGCTCGCCCAACAAGGAAAGATTATTTTAGATGGGATTCCATATAAACCGGTTATATCTTTCGAAGATGGAACTAACATGAGTGATGCAAATACGGATGGCGTCATTTATAAAAAAATAAAGGGCAAATTTTATAAGCGGGTTTACGATGGCGCTATTAAAACCAGCTGGTATGGAGCCGCCGGAGATGGCAGAACGGATGATTCAAAAGCAGTTCAAAAAGCAATAACCTGGTGTGTTGAGAACAGAAAGAATCTTGAAGTGGATGGTATGCATCTGATCAGAACCCCACTTATTATTGACAGAAAAGTCGATTCTTCAAAGTTCTACGAATATTTCATTCTTTCCTCTAATTCAGGCGGGGGATTTGTAACTGATACAGCCATTCCAATATTCACAAGCTCTATTCCATTTACCGGAAGTCCTGTGAGTCAGTTGGTAAACTTTAGGGATATTACTTTTCGCACTACCGACAACAATCTTGCTTCCTTTGTATTAGACAGTTCAAAATTTTTGCGCATACAGTTTGTAAACTGTTCTTTTAACGGCATCAAATTGCTTAACGCCAATAAATATGTGCAAACCATTTATTTGACCAATTGTAACATCAGAAATTTTAAGGGCTACTTTTTTAAATGCATGTCAAACACCTACGACTTTAAAATGATCGGT
>MKRO01000181.1:0-1759 GCA_001896965.1 Sphingobacteriales bacterium 41-5
CCATTTCACTCCCGCATCTAATATTTTGGCATTTACAGAAAACTCAAGGCCTTTATTGTCAATGCCGGCAAAGTTTCCGGTTATGCTGCTATATCCCGAAGATAAGGGTAGGCTTTTAACGTAGAGGAGATCCTTGGTGTTTTTGTCGTACACATCTACCACTAAATTGATCCGGTTAGAGAACAACCCAATATCGAGCCCAATGTCAGCCTGGGCTGATTTCTCCCAGCGTAAGCTGCTGTTGGCGATAGCGGCCGGACTAATGCTCGTGAAATAAATATGGTTAAAGGAGTATCCTCCCCCGGCTCTTACTAAGGCCAGTGAGTTATAGGGACTAATAGATGCTGCATTGCCGGTTACTCCATAACTGACCCGTAGTTTCAAGTCACTGATAAAATTGATGTTTTTCAAAAAGCTTTCTTCCTTTATCCTCCACGCGGCAGCCGCGGAGGGGAAAAACCCATACTTATTATTCTCGCCGAATTTTGTGGCACCATCTGCCCTTGCGGTAATATCCAAAAGGTATTTGTTTCTAAAGCCGTAGTGGATTCTTCCCATATAAGAATCAAGGCCTTCACGAGAACGGGAACTTGAAACAGTCGAAGTTAAAGCCAACTGTAAAGCTTCATTTAAAGTTGCATCATTCGGAAATCCTGTGGAGCTTATTGAATTTCCATCATTAAAATTGGTTTGAGTGGAAAACAGGCCGGTGAGATTTAATTCATGATCAGTCCCAAACTGCTTGTCATAGGTTAACAAGCTTTCATGAAGCAAAACCGTGGAATTGCTGTTCTCCTTTCGGGCACTACCTGAATTAGCATTAATCTCAGAGGCAGACAATCTTGAAAGCGGGGAATAAAAATCTTCAAGCCCTGACGATAGTATCATATTTAAAGATGCCCGATATTTCAGGTTGGGAAGTATGTTTGCTTCTGCGTAAAGATTGGTTAATGTTCTGTAGAGTTTCTGCCGGTTAAGCCTCATTGTTAATCCCAGCGGATTTATTACTTCCTTATAACGCCCCTCCATTTGATCTAAAAAAGGAAAAAAACTGCCATCGGTACGATACGGCTGAAGTGTGGGCGGCGCACCAACGGTGGCTCCTAAAACGGTGCTGACAATTCCAACAAAACTGGTCGCCGCAACGGCAGGGTTGTTGTTGATATTGTAACTCCCTAAAATACTAATCCCAGTTTTGAAGCGATCATTGATTCTGTGATCCAGATTTAATCGTAAAGAATACCTTTTAAAATCAGTATTTAATACTACTCCATCCTGTTTGAAATAATTTAGAGACAGCATCATTTGAGTTTTTTGATTTCCTCCAGATACGGCAACCTGATGACTTTGCATAGGTGCCGTCCTGAACATCAGATCCTGCCAGTCTACGCCCATCCCCAATGAGTCAGGATTGGAGTATATAGTAGTTTTGTAAATCTCATTTTCCAGCGCCGCAAATTCTGCTGCGTTCAATAGATCCAGCTTCTTACTAACCTGTTGCACTCCATAAAACCCATCGTAGCTGACGCGCGTACGCCCTTCTTTGCCCCTTTTTGTGGTTATGAGCATCACCCCGTTTGAGCCACGCGCACCATAAATAGCTGTGGAAGATGCGTCTTTAAGGATTTCAACAGACTCAATATCGTTTGGATTAATTGCAGAAAGTGAGCTGATATCGTTGATACCACCGGAATTAGTCAGTGGAATCCCGTCTACTACATACAGTGGTTCAGAACTGCCGTTGATAGAATTGGCTCCA
>MKRO01000181.1:1789-3974 GCA_001896965.1 Sphingobacteriales bacterium 41-5
CCGCACACTGATATTTCCACCCGGCGCGGATGAGTTTTGCGTGACCTGAACGCCGGAAGCCCTTCCCTGCAATCCCTGGGCAACATTAACAACGGGTGTCTGCATCAATTCCGTTGCTTTTACAGATGCCATTGCTCCCGTTGTAGTCGCTTTTTTTCTGCTGCCATAACCCACCACTACCAATTCAGACAAATCATTTTTCTCTTCCAGCAAAATGACATCCAGCGTGGTTCGGGAAGAGACTTGCACTTCCTGTGTTTTGAAACCTACATAGGACACGATCAGAACGGCATTATCATCAATATCCTGCAAAGAAAATTCCCCGTCCTGACCGGCCAAAGTTCCTTTGAGGCTGCCTTTTACTGTAATAGATGCGCCGGGTAAGGGATTGTTTCTTTCATCAAGAATTTTGCCAGTGATATTTATATTTTGTAATTCGATTGTTGGGGCTTCCGGTACGATCTTCTCTTTCTCCTTCTCCTTCTCCTTCTTCTTCACGACTATGCTTTTCTCAAATATGGTAAACACCAGCTCCTGATCAGCAAGCGTTTGCTTCATGACCTCACTTAAAGAAGTGTTGAAGAAATTGACCTTGATAATCTTTTTATCCTTTATGATTTCAGGCAAATAAAAGACGTCATAACCGGTTTGTTTTTTGATTTCCTTGAAAACCTTTTTGATCGTTATTTTCGGCTGATTCAAGGTGACTTTTTGCGCAAACCCCCGTGCGCTTACCTGCGCCATCGTTGCGATTAATAAGAGGGTTGTTAGCTTAACTTGCATAAGCAATCTTTTTGATATATGGCGATCGGACCAAGATAAAATTCTCGGGTAAAAATTGTACATTTGATAATCTGGTTTAAATTCAGAAATGGTTGACTAGACTAATTTCGCTTCAGATCAGATGCAGGCCGGGGGTGGTTCCAAGCACTTCCGGTCGTTTTCTGGAAATGACTGGCTACGGATCATCTTCAATATGACTCATGTTAAATTTGGTTTACGGTGAATATTTGTTTGTGTTTTAGTTTTTTTCAACAACCACCTTTCTGCCATCCACTCTAAAATTCAGTGCTCCGGCCAGTTGCATAACCTTCAATATCTTATTTACGTTTTCATATTTGGAAATTGAGCCGGCCAGCCGCCGGGTGCGCAATGAATTATCCTTATATTCAATGTCAACATTATACCATCTGCTTATCTCCAACAGCGATGTTTCCAATGTTTTCCCATCAAATTGGAAATATCCTTTCTGCCAGGCAACAGCTTCATCAACATCCACCGTCTCAACCCGCATCGCCCCGTTAGTTAAAGAAGATTGCTGGCCAGGTTTAAGCCGTGTTATTTTATCAGTCCCTTTTATCCCTACGTTAATACTACCTTCCATTAATGTAGTTTTAACCACGGCTTCATCCTGATAACTGTTGACATTAAAATGTGTACCCAACACCTCAATTACCTGTCCTCCGCTCTCCACAGCAAAGGGGAGTACAGGGTCTTTGGCAATTTCAAAATAGGCCTCTCCTTCGAGCCTCACCCATCGTTTACCTTCTTTGTTCAAAACTGTAGCATAGGTTAAACTTGAAGCAGCATTGAGCCATACTTTCGATTTGTCGGGAAGCATTAACATATAAGTCTCCCCTTTTGCGGTTGTCAAAGTATTGGTCTTTCCGGGGTCGCCTGCAGATCCTTTAATTTCGTAGATAAGCTGTCCGTTCGCACTTTTTGTTACGCTGATACCTGCCTCTTCCGCAATCTCGCCTGTAGAAACATCATTCAATCTGATTTTTTTACCATTAGCGAGCGTAAGCGTTGCGCCTTGCTTTCCGGGGGTGATCTCGACGGCAAGTGCCTGTAGTGGTTGTTGAGGCGTTTTATCCTTACCCATGAAAAAAAACAACCCTGCCGCAATAAAAATAATGGCAACCGCAACCGCAATCTGTAACCTCCATTCCATTCTAAACACTTTTTTCTGGGGCATGACTCTCACATAAGCCAAAATCTCCGCAGAGCGTGTACTCTTTAAATAAACCTCGTCACCAGCTGTTATTTCGTCCCACGTGCCGTTCATTAACTCAATGAGAAAAGGCTGATTTACGGTGTCATTTAATAGTTCATTCCACTCCTGCAATTCCTCCTGAGACAGGCCTCCCTCAAGATAATGCTGATGTAAATATGCTATCCTTTT
>MKRO01000181.1:4021-10632 GCA_001896965.1 Sphingobacteriales bacterium 41-5
GCTACTTTTTATAATGACGACCGGGAAATAAAAAGTGGGTAACGAAAATCAAAAATATTATCGCAAGTTTCTGACGCTTTTTAAAATTTCATTCACCTGATCTGCGATCAAAGGGTTTGAACGGCCTAATGCGGATAATTCCTTTTGAAGGCTCAGATCAACAAAAGAAATATTATTTGCAAGTAAATTGAATACCTTATTAACCTGGTTCTTATTCAACTTATCCAGACTGTGTACCAAAATGCTCAGCCCCGCCGTGTAGACTAGTAGCTCCTTTAATTTCTGTAGTAAGGTGTTTTGAACTTCGAGACGAAGATTAGGGAATTTATGGAGTATTAATTGCTGGGTAGCAGCATCTTCCCATAATCCAGCGGGTATTTTCTCCAGTGCCAGAAGGGGTATAAATTCATCCCTGTCAGTAATCAGTTCAATGATCTCAGGAACGACGGCTTTTATTTGGTCATCTGGCAGTTCCGTTAAAATGAAGCGCTGATAATCATTGTTTCCCGATACCAGCATAGAACGAATCAAATGATCATTCAACAGCCCCCGGGTATGTTCTAATATTTTAGGAGCTACGGGGCCATTCACAATATGCCATAATGTATGTACAGTATAGACCGCGCCCTGAACAATCACGTCCTGAAAAGACTTATTGGTAGCGCCGGTGGTGCCGTCAACTACATTACTGTATACTTTAACGTTACGATCTATCATATCTTCGGCCTCGTAATCTTTAAGCATCGAACGATCATCTGCTAATATGACATGCAGCTTTTTATGATCGGCGGCGGTAAATACCACATGGTCAAATTTAGTTAGTGGCTGGTTTTTGGGTGTGCTATAATCTACAAAATGACCGAGTAAATTCCAATAAACTATTAAGTTAATTGGTTTACAAAGGCTATCGGAACAAACAGTTGTTGCTATATGGGCAGAATATAAAGATGGCATGTTTTTATGATCTAAAAGCAGCCTGACGTTCAAAAGCAGACCTTTCCCGGTAGAAAAACTAAAAGCCTGACTTGCTGTATAGCCACTCTTGTCCTGGGCGAACCCCGGGATACTTAAAAACAAAACTGACTGTAACAGTAGTAAAAAAGTGATTCTATTAATCATGGTATAATACCTGCTTCTGTTAAACCCGGAGAAACCCATAGGCTGACTCCCATCCAGATGACGTATGGTGAGCAAAAAGTGGGTAACAAAAATTAAAATAGTTTCAAAACAATCAGCACAAATGCCACAACTGTATGCTTGGCCAAGTGCGCCCGCAAAAATCTCAATGCCAGTTTCATATGGGTGCGAACGGTAAGCGGTGACAAGTTGAGCCGATTGGCTACTTCATCATTCTTCAACCCCTGTTGGCCGCATAAACGGTAAACGAGCTTTTGCTGCTCCGGTAACAGGTTAATCGCCTCTTCTAATATTCTTTTTGCATCATTAAGCAACACTTGTTGTTCTGTATCATTGTGGGTACTCCGGCTGCCTGAGGCAAGCATGATATTTGCCCGCGCTCTTACGGCTCTTCTGCGTAAGATATCCAGGGAGCGGTTGCGAGTAAGTGTCCTGAGGAAACCATTCAGGTTTTCAATTCTATCGCACTCAGGCCCCAACTGCCATAACTTTAAAAAGACTTCCTGCACTACTTCTTCTGCTTCCACCTCAGACTTGAGATAACGTAATGAGAAAGTGTAGACCTTCCGATGGAATCTATCATAGATTCCTTTAAAAGCCTCCTGATCTCCATGACTTATTCTGAGTAGTAATTGTCTTTCTATATCAAGGGTATTCAAAGTCAAGTAATCCTCCTATGTGGCTAAATTACAAAAAACTGTTACATTTCCCCTTCAGGTATTGTTAAGGCTAAATTATGTTTTAACTGATCTGGCCGTTACCTTCAATGATCCACTTTTCTGTTACTAATTTTTCCAATGCAAACGGGCCACGCGCGTGAAGTTTTTGTGTGGAGATGCCGATCTCGGCGCCCAATCCAAATTCCTCACCATCGGTGAACCTTGTGGAGGCGTTCGTGTACACGGCTGCAGCGTCCACTTCGGTTACAAAACGGGCGCAGGCTTTTTTGTCTTTTGAAACAATTTCCTCAGAATGCCTGGTGGAATATTTTGCGAGATGTTCCAACGCTTCATCAATTCCTTTCACTGTTTTAATTGCACATTTTAATGAAAGGAACTCACGGCCAAAATCGTCCGGCTTTGCTTTTTGCAGATGCGGATAACCTTTTAATTGTTTGTACGAATTTGCATCAGCAAAAATTTCAACACCATATTTTTTAAATTCCGGCGATAATAAATTTAAAAACCGGGGAGCGATTGCCTCGTCCACAATGATGGCATCGGCTGAGTTGCAAACTGAAGGCCTGCTCACTCTGGCGTTTACAACAATGTCAACTGCTTTTTTCAGGTCAGCAGATTTTTCAACGTACACATGGCAAACACCGGCTCCCGTTTCAATAACAGGCACCAGACTGTTTTGGCGTACAAAATTGATCAATCCCTCCGAGCCGCGCGGAATCAATACATCTAAATATTTGGTAGCCGTAAACATTTCCTGCACCACTTCTCTTTGCGGAGGTAATAAAGTAACGGTTGCTTCATCAAGCCCGAATTGCTTTAATACTTTTTGAATAATATTTACCGATACTTTGTTGGTATGTTGTGCATCGCTGCTACCTTTCAGCACGCAGGCATTGCGGCTGCGCAAACAAAGCGCGGCAATATCATAAGTTACATTGGGCCTGCTTTCATAAATTGCGCCAACAACGCCCAATGGAACGGCCACTTTTTTCAGTTTGAGGCCATTTGGCAATACCCGTTTGGTAAGTTCGGCGCCCGAAGGATCGGGTAGGGTAGAAACATTTTTAATAGCGTTTGCAATATTTTTCAGGCGTTCGGCATTCAGCATCAGCCTGTCGTTTTTAGGATTGTCGGGATCCTGCGCGGCAATGTCTTTTTGATTAGCTTTTAAAATGGAGCTTTCGTTTTTAATAATCGCCTGCGCTATGGTTTGCAGCATTTTTTTCAATTGGTTTTCGGGCAATTGTTGTAATGCTGCTTTTGCTTTATTGGCCTTTTTAAGAGAAAGTTCTACTGACATATAAATCGAATATTTTTTCTGTGAATATTCATCACTACTTACCGCTGAAAAATAATAAATAAATTTTACAAAAGCACAATATCGTTGGCATGTGCGGCTATTACATTTTTTTCTTTTAGATTTTTTCTCAAGTCTGTTGCAGACAATTTGGTTTTGGCAACGCCTAAAATATTATTTTCTTCACCCATTACCTGAACCACTTCGCCCGCGGTAAAATTACCGTCTACTTTTGTAACACCTACTGTTAAAAGGCTTTTGCGGCCTTGCAGGGCTTTTGCTGCGCCTTTATCCACGTATATATTTCCCAAAGTGATGGAGCCGCTTGCCAACCATTTCTGGCGGTTTTTTAACGTAGATTTCTGAGCCGTGAAATGGGTACCTGCTTTACCGGCCAATGCCTCTGCAAATGGTTTTTTATTTTGCAGCCCGCACATGATTACTTTAATACCCAGGCTTGTGGCAAGGCGTGTGAAGGTTAATTTGGAAAGCATGCCTCCGAGGCCCACATCTGATTTTTCGTTACTTACCAAGGCGAGTGTTTCTTTATTGATTGCGGAAACTTCTGCAATAATATTTTTAGAAGCATCCAGCAGGCCGCCTACGGAAGTGCAAAGTATGAGCGTGTCGGCATCAAAACCAACAGCCATAAGGGTAGCCAGTTCATCATTATCAGAAAACTTTAGCTCAAGATTACTGATTACATCATTTTCATTGACGATGGGAATGATGTTGTTTTGCCAAAAAGTAGTAAACGTTTCTTTAAGCTGCAGAAACTGTTTGCGGTTGCTAAAATGGCCCCGCTCGCAAAGTGCCTGCGCAGCCGTAAGCCCGTGTTTTTGAAAATAACTTCTGTATAACTGTATGAGGATGGGATTGCCGATTGCTGCTGCAGCTTTTCTTTGCAACAGCGTGCCCCGGTAATCTTTAAGATATTTTTTGCCGCTGCTTACGGCACCGCTGCTCACCAGCACAATTTTATATTGTTTGGAAAGATGGCTGATGTCGGCGGTGATTTTTTTAATCACGGCTTTATTAATGTTGCCTGCCGAGTTGGTTATTACCGCCGAACCGAGTTTTATTACCAGAACTTGTTTTGCCATTTATTGAACGATTGGCTGTAAATTTAAAATCATCTTTCGATAACATTTGTTCGCATAGGCAATCTTTAAAAAGAGGTGTGAATTATTTGTAAAGCGAAATTATTTTTTTCCGGTCACCCACAATCCAAACAATATCATCCCATTCAAATACAAGTGTGGACTCAGGATTGAGGATTCTTTCGTCACCTCGTTCCACACTGATAATGATGCCGTCTGTTTTTTGCCTGATGCCGGAGCCGCGGATACTCTGCCCTTTGAGGCGTGTATGCTCATCAACATGTATTTTCTCTAAGATTATATCACTCACCTGCTTCTCGTTGATTGTGATGGGTTCGGCGCTATCAAAAACCGGCTTGAACATTTTGAGCTGCTCATCTGTGGCAATAATACCTGCCCTGTCGTGCGGCAACAGGCGGTTATTACGTCCCGGTACATGAATCAATTGCTCACCGCGTTTGATGTAAGCAATATTGATCCCGTATTTTTCACGCCATTCGAGGTCGATCAACGGTGTGCCAATATAGTCTGCGAGTGGATTTACTTCAAGTTCCACAATATGTGCATCCCAGGCATCCAGTGCTGTTTGCAGGCTTGGGTGTGGTTGCAGTTTTTGTTTTTCATGTTCGAGCTGCAAATTTTCGCTGGTTTGACGCTCGTTCAGGTTTGCAATAAACCTTTTTTCTATACGATTATAGAACTTTTGAATATTGCGTGAAAACAGGAGTAGTATTACAACGATGATGGGGATAATAATCAGGAACGCTTCCCGAGAGGTGGTAAACTGATCTACCCAAAAACCAATAAATGAAATACCAATAATAACCCTCAAAACTTCTATGGTTGTTAACGGGCCGCGGGCATATTTTTTATTTACCCAAAGTTCTTTATAAGCCTGTGCATTTGGTTTTTTTGCCATCAACGCCCACAAAAAAGGCGCGGCTGCAGCGAGTGTAACAAAAAGCACGATCACAAGTTGCCAGGGGCCATCCTGAACATTTTCGATAATAAATGGAACAAGGAAAGTAGTGGACAGCAGTAGCAGTGCCAATAGCAAAATACCGTTCACTAATATGATGCGGCCGTATTGTTTCAGCACTATTTTCCATTCACTTTCTGATTGTATACTTTGGGCGCTTGAGGAATACCTGTTTAATTTCTCCACCCAACTTGCGGGCATTATTTTAGTTAGAACATTATAGAATGGCTCCGATGCCTTGATGAGATAAGGCGTTGTGAAAGTGGTAACGGCCGAGGCGCCTACGGCGATGGGGAATATAAAATCTGAAATAACACCTAATGATAAACCGAGCGAAGCCACGATGAAAGCAAATTCCCCAATCTGCGCCATGCTCATTCCTACCTGCACCGATTGCTTCAATGGCTGGCCGGAAAGTAATGCGCCTAAAGTAGTGCTGAATAGTTTGCCAAATATGGTAAGTAGTGTAACCGCAGCGATGGGCCAGGCGTAGGTTACCATTGCCTGGGGATCGATCATCATGCCCACCGAAACGAAAAATACAGCGCCAAAAAGATCTTTTACCGGTTTTATTAAATGTTCCACTTTCTCTGCGGATGTGGTTTCGGCTATAATGGATCCCATTATAAAAGCTCCCAGTTCAGCCGAGAAACCCACCTTAACAGCAAGGAAAACCATGGCAAGGCAAAGGCCGATGGAAAGGATCAGCAGGGTTTCATCATCTAATAATTTTTTGGCCCTTTTTAAAAAAGTGGGAAGCAGGAAGATGCCGACGATAAACCACAGGGCTAAAAAGAATAGCAGCTTTAGTATGGTAAAAAGAATTTCAGAGCCTTCAAACTGGCGTGTAACGGCAATGGTGGAAAGCAGCACCATTAAAAGAATCACTACAATGTCTTCAATAACCAGCACGCCAAAAACGATACGGGCAAACTGCCTGGTTTTTACTCCAAGGTCATCAAACGCCTTAATAATTATAGTTGTAGATGAACTGGCGAGCATACCACCCAGGAACATGCTGTCCATAGTAGTCCAGCCCAGGGCACGCCCCATAAAGTAGCCCGCGATGGTAATAAAAATAATTTCCACTATTGCAGTAATGGAAGCGGAGCCTCCCACGCGCATTAGTTTCTTAAAGCTAAACTCCAGGCCCAGTGTAAAAAGCAAAAAAATCACGCCGATCTCGGCAAGTGTTTTTACATTTTCAGGGTCGGCAACTGTGGGTGTGAGGTGAAAATAAGGCCCCACCAAAAAGCCTGCAATAATATACCCTAAAACAAGCGGTTGTTTTATTGCTTTAAAAAGAATGGTGACAATGGCTCCTGCCATCAGTATCAGTGCGAGATCCTCAATAAGTTTTGGTAAGTGACCCATTTAAATGTTTAAAGTGTACGGACAAAATATAGTAAAAAAAGCTA
>MKRO01000182.1:0-5318 GCA_001896965.1 Sphingobacteriales bacterium 41-5
AAATGCATCAGGGAGTTGCTCTTCAATCATTTTCTTCACATCTTCCAAAGGCAGCGTGGTGAGTTCGTCTGCCACATATTTTTCACCATCAGGTTTGCGGCCAAGTTTCAACATTTTTTTGTTAAAGCGGATGAAAGGCCCCCAACGCCCATTCTCAATAGAAATTTTTTCCTCAGGCCACTGCTGAATATAACGGTTAGCTTCCTTATCAATTTTTGTAGCAATTAGTTCATCAATTTCGGATTGTTGCAGGTTATCAAAATTATAACGGCGTGGCACATTAATGAACATGTCGTTCCATTTAATAAACGGCCCAAAACGCCCTTTGCCTTTTGTTACCGGTTTGCCTTCATATTTAGCAATCGGTGCATCGGCTTTTTGCTTTTCAGTGATCAGCGCAACAGCGCGTTCCATGTCAACCGTTAAAGGGTCCTCATTACGCGGGATGCTCATAAAATCATCGCCCCATTTCAAATAAGGCCCAAAGCGGCCTGCGTTTACAGAAACCTCTTTTCCTTCGTGTTCGCCCAAAGTAAAAGGAAGTTTAAAAAGTTCAAGGGCTTCTTCCAAACTTATTGTTTCAATGCTCTTTCCTTTTTGCAGCGATGCGAACCTTGGCGTTTCTTCTTCTTCAGCATCACCAATTTGTACCATCGGGCCAAACCGCCCCATGCGTGCGTAAACCGGTTTGCCCGTGCCGGGTTCTGTTCCTAATTCGCGTTCGCCTTTGATGCGCTCTGCATTTTCAATCGTTTTTTCCACATCCACTTTAAAAGGATTGTAGAAATCGTCGATCATATCATTCCACTTCATTTTGCCTTCGGCCACATCGTCAAATTCATTTTCAATGCGCGCCGTGAAGCCATAATCCATAATGTCCTCAAAGTATTGCTTTAGAAAATCGGTGACAACGAGGCCAAGATCTGTTGGAAACATTTTTGCTTTTTCAGTACCTGTTATTTCCTGTGCCGTTGATTTTTTAATGTTGTTGTCCTTTAAAACCAGCACCCTGAAACTTCTCGGAACCCCTTCTTTATCGCGCTTTTCAACGTATCCTCTTTTTTGAACGGTAGAAATAGTTGGCGCATAAGTTGATGGCCGGCCGATGCCTAACTCTTCCAATTTTTTAACAAGCGAAGCCTCAGTGTACCGTGGTAGCGGCCGCGTGAATTTTTCGGTGGCGCTCATTTCTACCAGCGGTAACTGCTGCGAAACCGTTAGTGGCGGCAGCATTCCTTCCTGCACTTCATCTTCTGAAATATCTTCTTCATCGCGGTCTTCGCGATAAACTTTTAAGAACCCTTCAAACTTAATAACTTCGCCGCTTGCGGTTAATTCTTCTTTATTGGTAGAAATTTCAATTTTAGCGGTTGTCTTTTCAAGTTGTGCATCTGCCATCTGGCACGCCATTGTGCGTTTCCAAATCAGTTCATACAATCGTTTCCAGTCGTTGTTTTCAACGGTGGTATTGCTCATGTAAGTGGGGCGAATAGCTTCGTGCGCTTCCTGTGCGCCGCGGGTTTTAGTTTTGTACTGCCTGAACTGGTGATAGTTTTCGCCATACATGCTTTTCACCGTGTTAGTAATATCACCTAAGGCTGAATTACTCAGGTTCACGCTGTCGGTACGCATATAAGTGATCAACCCGTTTTCATATAATTGTTGAGCAACCAACATGGTTTTACTAACGCTGTAACCCAGTTTTCGGCTTGCCTCCTGTTGCAGGGTGGAGGTGGTGAAAGGCGGTGCCGGACTGCGTTTGCCGGGTTTTACCTGTATGTCGTTTACTTTATAATTAGCATTAACACAGCTTTGTAAAAAATTTTCAGCATCGCCTTCAGTATTATATTTTTTTCCTTCGGCTTTAAAGTTGATGCTTTTGCCGCCATTATCGTGCGCAGTAAAAATGGCATCAATCTTAAAACTATTCTGTGTTTCAAAAGCGTTAATCTCCCTTTCCCTTTCAGCGATCAATCTTACCGCAACACTCTGCACACGGCCTGCGCTTAAGTTGTTGCGCACACTAATTTTTCTCCACAGTACGGGGCTGAGTTCAAATCCCACGATTCTGTCAAGCACCCGACGTGCCTGTTGCGCATCCACTAAATTCATATCAACCGTACGCGGATTAGCCACAGCTTCCAAAATGGCAGGCTTCGTTATTTCATGAAATACGATGCGTTTTGTTTTGTAGGGGTCGAGACCCAGCACTTCGCACAGGTGCCAGCTAATGGCTTCTCCTTCGCGGTCCTCATCCGTTGCAAGCCACACTTCATCAGCTTTATTTGCAAGGGTTTTCAGTTCTTTCACCACTTTTTCCTTTCCATCACTGATGCGGTAACTGGGTTTGTATTTGTTAGCAATATCAATGCCCATTCCGGCTTTTTCCAGGTCGCGGATATGCCCGAACGAACTTTTTACCTGAAAATCTTTTCCCAGATATTTCTCAATGGTTTTTGCCTTTGCGGGGCTCTCTACTATCAATAAATTTTTTGCCATCTACTATATAATATATTACCTCTTGTTGCCGCAAGATTAATATATTTTTTATAAATGCAAATTTTTTATTGAATAAGTTTTTTGTATTCTAATAATTTATTAAATAGAAATGCAGGGTTAATTTAGTAAAAAACCTGTTTGAATGATAGTTTAAAAATGAAACAGCAGCGTCCTAAATTTCTTCCAATATTCTGGTTGTTGCGTCAAGGTCATGGGCAAACACGCGTATTTCAATACCTGCAAGCGGTGTCATGCCCGCCACATTCATATCATCTACAATCGCTTTAATGCCTGCTTCTTCCAGTTTTTCTTTCGCAGATGTGGCGGCGCCAATATCGTCATACACTTTGGCAACTACAATATCTTCGTTATTGTTCATGGTGAGAAATTTTACGTTGAATAAATCTAAAAGTAAATCGTAATATGAACTACAAAATTCATGCCCTGTCTTGGGAGTTTGATCACATCAGTGTGTTCATAATAGTATTGATTGAAAATATTAAGCCCTGTAAGGCTGGCAACAATTCTTTGTTTTGGTAACTGAAAGGCTTTTACGAAGCCAGCATTCATCACGTTAAAAGCGGGCGTGGGCTTTTCACCATAAAATGGACTGACATTGTTCTGAGCAGCGGCATAAACTGATTCTGCAAAAACATTCCAGTTGTCGCCAGGCGCCCACTCGATTTTATTGGTTGAGTGAAATGGGCTGATCATTGGCAGATGATTTTTATTATTATCAATCCCCGATTGATATGTGTTTACACTGCTGACACTGATATCCCTGAAAGGATTGATTTGTAGGAACGCTTCTCCACCGGAAATTCGTGCACCGGAAATATTTGAATATTGCTTTACACCTGTAGCGCCCATTGTAGGAGTTACACCGGGCACAACGGTTCCGGCAATATAATTTTTAAAAAGATAGCTAAACCCTTTTACAGAGGCGACTACCCCGGCGGACTTATAATTAACGGATGCATCAAAATTTAACGCCGCTTCATTTTCCAAAGAAGGATTGCCGATGTATTCATGATCATCAACCCTGTTCAACAAGTAAACAGAATATAATTCCTTCAAAGTTGCTGGCCGGGAAGCCTTTGCAAATTTCAAGGTTGCCTGCCATTGCTGCGACAAATCGAAAATGCCCTGCAGGTAAGCGTTCCATAAAAAATTATTTCGGTTGGGGTTACCGCTATAAATTCCTGTAAGCTGATTTTTGCCTGCATCGCTGAAAACTGAAGATAGGTTAACCTCAAGCCTGGTTCCGGCTACCAGACTCATAACATTATTTAAATGAATTTTGTCCGCCACGTCAAGGCCGGTTACCCAACGCTGTGCATCAGGAATCGTAAGCATAAACATTGCGCCCGAACTTCCGTACATCGTCATTTCGGCATGCCATCTGTTCAAATAATTCTCAATTTTAAACTGTAAATTTTGATGCGGCAATTGAATGGAGGTTTTGGTAAAGTGGCCCGCCGTCCAGGAGTAGCCGGGCATATCCATGTGCATGATAATTTGCTCGGCCGGCCGTTTGGTATCGTCCATCGCGTGATTCACACGATTAAAATATAAACTGCTTTCAATTGACTGAACCTTTCGGTTCGCTTTGAAATATTTATAATTTACCGAGGCAATGCCTGCATTAGCAAACGCTACATCCATGGTTAATGCAGGGTAACCAATATTATTTGCACGATCGATAATTAAGTTGGATAAAAGTGTATTATTTTCATTCAACAAAAGTTTTAAGCCAAACCCCGCATTCCATTTTTCATATTGAGAGAACCTCACGCGGGCGTTTTCATCCACGCTGAAACCTTTTTCTTTCGTCCAATTGCTAAAGCTGTTTCGTAAATCATTTTTATTGCCGCCGGGCGTGTAATTTTCAGCCTTTTTATAAATTGCATTTGCTGTAAACGCAATTCTTTTACGGCTATATTGAATGCCTCCTAAAATTTGCTTTGCCGTGGCGTTTGATTCAAAACCCGTTCCTGCATAGCCTTCCAGCATTTTAGCTGCATTAACTTCCGGTTCTTTCAGCGTAAAATTTAATGAGCCGCCGATTGTTGCAGCGCCCACTTCAAAACCCGGTCCGTTGTTAAGTTTGATACTTTGTAAATTGTTCGGTTCAATATAGGAAGTTGAAGGGTCCATGCGGTCAGTACAAGCCCCAAATACTTTCATACCATTTATATTCACCTGAATTTAACCATCGCTCAATCCTCGTATGACCGGCTCCTGCGCAAAAGCGCCACGGCTGATAATTGAAACGCCAGGTATGTTCTCCAAAAGCCTTTCAGTTCTAGCCTGGCCATCTTTTCGTTTAGTTTTATTGTTTTGCGAATTGAAATCAAATCCGCTCTGTATCTGTACTTCTTCTAATATTAATGCTTTAGCTGAATCTTTAGCGGATTCAGTTTGTGCGTTTGAAGATATGCCGGCTGCTAACAAAAAGATGCTGATAAAAAAATATTTCAAAGCAAAAATTTATGGTAAAAACTTTAAGGCTGCTTCCAATCACAGGAAGCGCCTTAAAGAGAGATAAAGAAATTTTAAAACAGAACGTCTATGATGGCGTGGTTTGCAAACGTGCTGCCGTCGCCGGAAATCGTGAAATCCAGCCGCCAGTCGCCGGTCATCGTAAAATTCACTTTCCCTTTGTAATGGCCTTTTGTTGTAAATACAGGGTTTACATTATTAGGTGAGCCGTGCCCCATTGAAGGCATTGTAGGTTCAACCGTAACATTCATGCCGTCAACGGCAGGATAGTCCATCATTGTATTTTTCTTGTAGATGCCCACTTCAAGATCGTTCAT
>MKRO01000182.1:5489-8557 GCA_001896965.1 Sphingobacteriales bacterium 41-5
TTGTACCACTAATTACCGTTGTTATTTCAATGGTCCAGCCCATATTGCCCATGGTTGCCATTATAAAAGCCGCCGCGCCGGAATATGCTTTTTCAGGTGCTGAATAAGCGGGCTGTTCGGTAGGGCAGGAGTGTTTCATTGTCATCATATCCATAATGGGTAAAAGCGAAATGTTTGCATTTTTTATTTCTGCATTCGATTTAGTATCTGTGAGCGTTACGTACAAAGGGTTGTAGCCAACAAATAGAGAGTCGTATTTACTGTAAACCGTGGCTTTTATTGATGTGCCTTCTAAAGTGAAGTCAGTAATTTTTTTCTTATTGTTGGTATTGAACACCGGTACTTCGTTTTTGGTACACGATACTGCGAAGATTAATGTGAATAGTACTGATAATAATTTGATGAAGCGCATAAAAATTCTATTAGGTTAATTTAAAAATAATTTCAAAAGAATGCAGAACATGCAAATGCACGGCAACGCGCAATGCACGAGCAATTGTATTAAAATAGAGAAAGTAAGAGAAAATTAAGCGCGGGGCGGTTTCAATAGTTTTGAAAAAAGCGCGGTGTTAGGCTTTTCTGAATAAACGCGATAACCCGGATCAACAACCGTATAAAATCTCTCCAGGTCGTTTATAAAATAGGACGTGAAAGAAACCACTTCAATTTTTGAAAGTTCCAAAACGGCGTTAGTTGCATCTCGTTGTTCCTGTTCCTTTATTTGCTTTGCAAGAAAACATTTGCCGTTACATTGCATTTTGGGCCGACTCTTGTTCACACAAAATTTAGCAGTAATCGCCTCCTGGTTGAAATAAAAATTGAGTAAAGTGAGCCCCTTGCTGAAGGTCATCAGCAGAAAACAGATCATGAAAACAAGCGATGCAGTTTGTTTAAACACTGTTGCGAAAATAGGCCTTATACAAATAAGACGATATGACTTTAATCATGGCATGAAAAAACCCACGAAATGCGGGTTTGTATAAAATAAATTTGATTATCCATTAAATGATGTCCATAGCTTTTACAAAGAATGTTGTTAAAAACGGAAGAATCAATGTCAACCATGGCCAATGCGTAATGATAGCCAAAATTAAAGCCGCAGCTGAAATGAAAAATAAAATCCACATTAACCCTTTATTCTTTGTTTCTGACGCCATTATTTTTTGTTTGTTGCAAAAATAGGGTAACGCAACTTAAATCAGGCCGCTTAGAAAAAATTTTCCCGTAATTCAGGATTTTTTTTACATTCGTAGATAAATGTGTACAAAATACACATTACTTTTTAGGGGTTGGAGATATCATAAATGAAAACTGTGAATAAGAATATGTCAAATGAAAAAATGAATCTGAGAAAATTTCACTTCTACCTCAGGTTTCATACAAAATTCGGAGAAAGCATTTTTGTTTTGGGGAACGCGCATGAGTTGGGCGAGATGGAAATCAATAACAAAGTTCCCCTTCAATATGTGAGCGAGGATTTTTGGAAAATAGAATTAGATATTGATGTGAGCAACGTTAGCGACGATCAGTTACGGTACAAGTACATTTTCGTTGACAATGACGGTGATCAATTAAATGAATCTCGTTTTGAACGATGTATCGATCTCTTGTCGTTGTGTGAAATAGAGTCGGTGAAGGTTTATGATGTTTGGAATTTCAGCGGTGAATTTGATAATATATTTTTCACATCGCCTTTCAAAAATATTTTATTGCCAAAAGCGCCCCGCAGCGATGAACGACTTATTAGCGAGGTGACGCACCTTTTTAAAATCAAGGCGCCGCTTTTAAAGGAACATGAAGCTGTTTGTATTTTAGGTGATGCAGGACTGGCAAACTGGAACACTATAAATCCCATTTTAATGCAAAAGCAGGGCGACTGGTGGTCTGTTTCGTGGCAATTAGATGCTGGCGAATTTCCGTTAGCCTACAAATACGGCGTTTTCAATATTCAAACAAATGAATTTGTAAAGTATGAAAACGGTAGTAACCGCGTTTGCTTTGAACCACCGGTTAAAAACGGATTGGTAATAGTAGCTGATGGTTTTATAGAATTACCGAACAACACCTGGAAGGGTGCAGGAGTATCTTTGCCGGTTTTTAGTTTAAGAACTGAAAATGGTTTAGGAGTAGGGGAGTTCAAGGATTTAATATTGCTGGTGGATTGGGCCAAACGCACGGGTTTGAAATTAATACAGTTATTGCCCGTAAATGATACCACTGCAACGTTCACGTGGAAAGATTCCTATCCTTATGCCGCAATATCGGCTTTTGCACTTCATCCCATCTTTTTGAATATTGAAAAAGTTGCAGGAAAAAAATACGGAGAAATAGAACAGGGGCTTCCCAAAAAACAAATAGAACTAAATTCTTTAACTGCGGTGGACTACGAAGCGGTTTTGACAACAAAACTTTCTTTACTACAAAAAATTTACGGTGAATTTGGTGCAGATTGCCTGAAAAATGAACAATGCAAAAAATTTATTGAAAAAAATGGGAAATGGCTCAAACCATACGCCGCATTTTGCTATTTGCGGGATAAATATAAAACTGCCGATGCTTCTCAATGGAAAACGAACGCGGTTTATAAGGAAGCAGAAATTGAAAAGTTTTTCAAGCCAAAATCTGCGGCTTACAAAAAAGTGAATTTTTATTGCTGGCTTCAATTTCACCTGCACGAGCAACTCTGTGATGCGGTTGATTATGCTCACGAAAATGGTGTTGTCATCAAAGGCGATATTCCTATCGGGGTTTATCGTTACGGTGTAGATACATGGGTAGCGCCCGAACTTTATAACATGCAATTGCAGGCCGGTGCGCCGCCTGATCATTTTGCGGTGAATGGTCAAAACTGGGGTTTCCCTACCTATAATTGGCAAAAAATGCAGGAAAACGGTTTTGCCTGGTGGCAGCAGCGTTTTGAGCAAATGAGCTACTATTTCGATGCGTTTCGTATTGATCATATTCTGGGATTTTTCAGGATATGGAGCATTCCGGTTCATGCAGTTCAGGGAATCATGGGAAGGTTTGACCCCTGCCTGCCGGTTTACAAAAATGAATTTGGTGAAAAC
>MKRO01000182.1:8715-11745 GCA_001896965.1 Sphingobacteriales bacterium 41-5
TGACACGCAAAGAAAAGTTGAAGCATGGTTTGCAATAAAGGAGGCAACAGCAGAAAACGATAAAGTAAAAAATGCTTTATACGACCTGATCTCAAACGTAATCCTTTTTGAGCAGGAAGGATCGGATGGAAACGAGTTTCATTTCAGGATAGCAATTGACCACACACTTTCTTTTCAATTATTGCCGGATGATGCCAAAAGAAGATTGTGGGATTTGTACATCAACTATTTCTTTCAAAGGCAGGATCATTTTTGGAAACAGGAATCAATGAAGAAATTGCCGGGGTTAAAAGAAGCCACTAACATGTTGGTTTGTGGCGAAGACCTTGGAATGGTTCCCGGTTGTGTTCCCGAAGTAATGAACCAACTCGGCATCCTCAGCCTTGAAATTCAGCGAATGCCAAAGCAATCTGATGTGGAATTTTTCAATCCTGAAAAAGCGCCTTACCTTTCCGTCGTAACTCCATCAACCCACGATATGAGCACGGTTCGCGGGTGGTGGCAGGAGAACCGGGAAACAACCCAACATTTCTATAATTCTGTTTTAGGGCAAAGCGGAGAGGCGCCTTATTACTGCGAGCCGTGGATCAATCGTGCTATTATATTGCAACACCTGTTCTCGCCGGCAATGTGGAGCATTTTTCAAATACAGGACCTGCTTGGCATCAGCGGAGAATTAAGAAGAGCTTCACCCCAAGATGAGCGCATCAATATACCAGCAAACCCGCAACACTACTGGCGTTACAGGATGCATTTGAATCTGGAACAATTGTTAAAAGAAGAGGCTTTTAATGAAGAACTGGAAGGGTATGTGAAAAACAGCGGAAGGTAAGGGTAAGGCGGCTCATTTAAAAAATCGAGGAGCTAAACTTTTTCTACAGGGAACCATATCCCCTAAAAAAATTACCTTCGAAAGCATATTCATTTTATTATTCGTGAGATAAGCATCATCGAAATATTCTTCTGCAATCTTATTGAGCACAACAAGGGGGGATAAAAACAAAAAAGCGCCGGGAAAAAACCGGCGCATATCGTTAATAAACGAGTATTATTTGTACTATTCTAAGCAACGGCTCTTTTTACAAGATCTGCAGCTTCGCTCAATAAGATTGCAGATTGCACTTTCAAACCGCTTTCGTCAATAAGTTTTTTAGCTTCTTCGGCGTTTGTTCCCTGTAAACGAACGATGATTGGGATGTGAATATTCCCCAAGTTTTTGTAAGCGTCAATTACGCCTTGAGCCACACGGTCGCAACGAACAATTCCGCCAAAAATGTTAATCAGGATTGCTTTTACGCCCGGATCTTTCATAATGATCTTGAAACCTGCTTCAACAGTTTGCGCGTTGGCGGTACCACCTACGTCGAGGAAGTTTGCGGGTTCGCCGCCGCTCAGTTTAATCATGTCCATCGTTGCCATTGCAAGCCCTGCGCCGTTCACCATACAACCAACGTTACCATCCAATTTTACAAAATTCAGATTATATTTTCCAGCTTCTACTTCAGTAGGATCTTCCTCAGAAATATCGCGCAAAGATGAAAGGTCAGCATGCCTTATCATTGCATTTTCGTCAAGGTTCATTTTACAATCTACCGCAATGATCTTGTCATCAGCTGCTTTAAAAAGGGGGTTAATTTCGAGCATGTTGCAATCAAGCCCAACGTATGCATTGTAAAGATTGGTAACGAATTTGACGCAGTTTTTAAATGCCTCGCCTTTCAAACCCAAGTTGAAAGCGATCTTGCGCGCCTGAAAACCCTGCAAGCCACCCGACGGGTGAACCCATTCTTTGAATATTTTTTCAGGTGTGTCGTGCGCCACTTCTTCAATGTTCATGCCGCCCTCAGTGCTGTACATAATCACGTTCTGGCCTTTGCTGCGATCCATCAAAATCGAAAGGTAAAATTCCTGCCTTTCGCTGGAGCCATCGTAGTACATATCCTGTGCAACAAAAATTTTATTCACTACTTTGCCCGCAGGGCCGGTTTGTAGTGTCACGAGCGTTCCGCCCAAAATTCCTTTTGCAAATTCCTGTATATCTTCAAGCGATTTGGCAACTTTTACACCATTCACACCGGTTTCTTTGATGGTGCCTTTACCCCGGCCACCCGCATGTATTTGTGCTTTAATTACAGCAAACTTACTGCCGGTGTCAGTTTTGATCTTTCGGTAAGCTTCTTCGGCTTCCTGAACTGAGTTGCAGGCATAGCCTTCCTGCACGGGAACGCCATATTTTTTTAATAACTCTTTAGCTTGATATTCGTGAAGGTTCATACAAAAAAATTTGCCACGAAGATAGGGGATTCGCCTCGTTTGCTTATACCTCCTTATTGAAAAAGAGCATCGGCACTTTGGTTTTAAACGATAGCTCTTCGGACTTGCTCGATAGAAAAAGTTTCTGAAAAAAAGATCGTTGTTGATTGGTGAACATAACAACTATTGAGGGTTTGGTTTCCCGTATTTTAGACTCCAGCCTGTTTATCAGTGAGTGAACTGCGTCATTTTTCTCATAACTAAACTCCAATCCATATTTGAACTGCTTTTTAAATGGGAGTGTGACAAAGTCTTCGTCGAACAGTATCTCATTAGGCCACGCAAAATGAACCATTTCAATTTTTGCTTTCAGGGGTTTTGCAAACTCAATAACTTTAGCTGCTTCTCCCTTGAAGTTTTTCATATCAGTTGCATACATCAAAGTAGTGATTTTTTCCGCTTTGTATTCAGCGGGAATCGCCAGCACAGGAATTGAAGCATTTGTGATAAGGTTACCGGTATTGGTGCCGAAAATCTTTTTGAATTTTCCGGCTCCGCGAGTGGCGATGCAAATACAATCAAAGCCCGGGTTTTGGTCAAGATAATAACCGATTGAAACATCGGCGCTCAACCCCTCTATGACGATAGTAGCAATTTTTTTTGATACAATATTTAATTGTTCATAAATATCAGCGATAAAATTCTTGAGTTTAGCCTCCGCATCGTCCAATTCTTCTGTTACATATTTGTCCATCTTTACTGTACTCCAGCTTGTCG
>MKRO01000182.1:11768-14096 GCA_001896965.1 Sphingobacteriales bacterium 41-5
AATATATAATACATGCATAAAAACCAACTGTAGTTTTTGTTGTGTTGACCACTGAATGGCAAAACGAATGGCGCTTTTCGAAGCTGCGGAAAAATCGGTTGTTACTAAAATTTTTTTCATGGCATAATATGCGTTTTGAAATTTATCAGTTCCTTAAGTTTTCAATGGCAAGTTACTTCAAAGTTTGTTAATTGGCAAATTACAGGGGACGAAAGTGCCGCATACAAGCGAATTAATATCTTATAACATAGTTAATCATTTATTCGAGTGGCTGCTAATTTTATTAGCTGTCAACAAAACCATATTTTTACGCATTCAAATGCCAGAGATTTACAAATGCTGAAAAAGGAAGCCCGAAGGCTTTACCGGGATAAAAGAAAAGCTATATCGCATTCGCAGCGTGAAAAATGGGATGACCTCATTCTCATCCAATTTCAAAAGCTCAACTTACCTTTCGTTGAAACTTTATTTTCCTACGTTGCGATGGAATCTCACAACGAAATTGACCCCTCCAATATCATCCGTTTTTTAAAATTTACCAATCCTGAATTAATTGTTGCTTACCCGGTTTGTAATTTGAATGATCACACAATGAAAGCTATAATTGCCTGTGATGATGAATTTACATTAAACCAATTAGAAATACCCGAACCTTGCAGCAACGAGGAACTGACTGCGCAGGATATTGATTTGATCATCGTTCCGCTATTATGTTTTGATAAAGAAGGGTACCGGGTGGGCTATGGTAAAGGGTTTTACGATAAATTTTTAACCGGATGCAACGACGATGTAATCAAAATAGGATTGAGTTATTTTGATCCAGTCGATAAAATCCGCGACCGGGAAGAATTTGACGTACCTTTAAACTATTGTGTTACCCCCTACCAGATTTATGATTTCTGAAATGAGAAGAGAGAAATATGTGTTCCTTTGTGTCTTCGTGGTTCAAAAATTTAGCCTGAATGATTTCCCAAAATATTATTAAGAAAAAATCAAAACTACTGCTGCCATTTTCATGGTTGTACAAAGCAGGCGTGGTATTGCATCAAAAAACTTATGATTGGGGATTGAAGAAGTCTCAAACTTTTCAGTTACCGGTAATTTGTGTGGGCAATTTATCGGTTGGCGGAACGGGCAAAACCCCGATGGCCGAGTACCTTCTTCGGTTACTTACCCCTGAATTAACGGTTGCAATTATCAGCCGTGGGTACAAAAGAAAATCTAAAGGAATTTTTATAGCGAATAAAAATACGACCGTAGCAGAAATCGGTGACGAACCTATGCAATACCATATTAAATTTTCCCCGGCTAAAATAGTAGTTGGAGAGAAAAGAGTAGAGGCGATCAATGAAACCTTAAAACTTTTTCCCGCCACCGAAGTAATTATTTTGGACGATGCTTTTCAGCACAAAGCCGTAAAAGCAGGGTTGAATATTTTACTAACGGAGCACGACAATATTTTTACGGATGATTATTATTTGCCTGCCGGACAGCTAAGAGACTTAAAAGAAAATTACCGCAATGCCCAAATCATTGTGGTTACCAAGTGCCCTGCTGATCTTTCAGAAACTGAAAAGAAAAATATTATTCAAAAAATAAATCCACTACCGGCGCAGTTGGTTTATTTTACAACGTTGGTTTACGGCGAACCCTATCATATTTTCAATGCTGCGGCAACTCAGCCGGAATCGGTTAAAAATGCTGTTTTGGTTACCGGAATCGCCAATCCCCAACCGCTTATCGGCTATTTAAAGCGGCATGATATTAGCTTAAAAATAATCAGTTTTCCTGACCATCACAGGTTCGGCCAAAGCGATATTGATCAGATAAAACAAATTTTCCAATCGATTGATAAGCAAAACAAAATCATCTTCACAACTGAAAAAGATGCGATGCGTTTAAAGGAGTTTGAGAAAGAATTTCAGGATATCCCTGTTTTTGCCATTCCGGGGGAGCATCAGTTTTTATTTAACACGGGAAATGATTTTAATAATGTTATTTTGGATTTTATAAAGAATAAAAGTTAGGTTATGGGTAGAAGGCACAGCTCCTCAAACAAAAGAAATACAACTTCCAAAAAAGTTTCCGCTTCGAGAAAACGGGTTCGAAATACATCAGATGATACGTTAAAAGGAAAGATTGAAATCACCCGCTCGGGCCGCGCGTTCGTGATCGTTGACGGGCTTGAGGAAGATGTGTTGGTGTACCCTGAAGACATCAGCAATGCCATGAATGGCGATATCGTTCGTATTAAAATTACATCGGGTTTTGATTCGAGAATGAAGGGAAGAGTGGTGGAAGTGGCGCAGCGTAAACGAACAGAATTTA
>MKRO01000182.1:14110-16874 GCA_001896965.1 Sphingobacteriales bacterium 41-5
GGCGTGGTGCAAATGAGTAAAGGTTTTGCATTTGTGCTGGGCGACCGTGAAAAACACATTCCGGATATTTATATCCCTGAAAATAATTTCAACGGGGTAAAAGATGGCGACAAAGCGATCGCGAAAATTGTGAAATGGGAAAAAGGCGATAAACGCCCTGAAGGAACAATTGTTTCTATTGTGAATGAGGAAAATGCAGCTGACGTGGCAATGCAGGAAACGCTTTTGGAACATGGTTTTCCGCAACAGTTCAGTGATGAAACGCTGGAAATTGCTGCTCGCTTACCGGACGTAATCAGTAAAGAAGAAATCAGCTTGCGCAAAGATGTTCGCGGCATTTTAACTTTTACAATTGACCCCGTTGATGCCAAAGATTTTGACGATGCGATTTCTTACAGGAAACTTAAAAACGGCAATCATGAAATTGGCGTACACATTGCAGATGTAGCCCATTACGTAACCCCTGGCAATACGCTGGATGATGAAGCCTATCAAAGAGCAACTTCGGTTTATTTGCCTGACAGGGTGAACCCCATGTTGCCCGAACATATTTCAAACGTATTGTGTTCTTTGCGCCCGAATGAAGACAAACTTTGCTTTTCTGCAATTTTTCAAATGACCGATAAAGCCGAAGTGAAACAATACTGGCTTGGTAAAACAATCATTCATTCTAACCGAAGGTTTACATACGAAGAAGCGCAGGAAATCATTGAAACCGGTAGGGGTGATCACGCCGAAGAAGTTCTTGCCATTAATAATATCTCTCAAACCCTGCGCAGGTACAGGTTTGACGAAGGTGCGATTAATTTTCATTCGACCGAAGTTCGTTTTAAACTTGATGAAAAAGGAACACCCATTGGCATTGAACTGAAGGAAAGCAAGCAGGCACACCAGTTGATCGAGGAACTCATGTTGCTTGCCAACCGTTACGTGGCAAAGCATGTGTCGAAAGTGAAAGTGAATAATAAATCTATCCCGTTTCCTTACCGCATTCACGATAAACCGGATGAAGAAAAGTTGTTGCCCTTCATTGCGTTTGCAAACAAGTTTGGATATAAGTTTGATATTTCAAGTGCGGAGGCCATCGCAGATTCATTTAATAAATTACTGAAAGAAACACAGGGCAAACCCGAAGAGGCCGTACTTTCACAGTTAGGCATTCGCACAATGGCGAAAGCAAAATACACCGCGAGCAATGTAGGCCACTACGGGCTTGGGTTTGAATATTATTGCCACTTTACATCGCCAATACGCCGTTACCCCGACGTGATGGTGCACCGCATTCTACTTGAAGTTTTGGAAGACCGTGTGAATATTGATAAAAAGATGGAAGAGAAGTGCAAGCATTGCAGCGACAGGGAGCGCCAGGCGATGGAAGCCGAACGCAGCGCTAACAAATACAAGCAGGTACAATTCATGCAGAAATTTGTGGGTGAAGATTTTGATGCCATCATCAGTGGAGTTTCCAAACATGGTTTTTGGGCAGAGACGGTTGACCACCTTTGCGAAGGAATGGTAAGCATGGCAATGCTTTCGGAACATGACGATTTTGAACACTCTGAATCTGATTACGCGTTGATAGGAAGGCGTACCCGAAAAAAATTCACCATGGGCGATAAGGTTCGTATCAAAGTTGTAGCTGCGAATTTGGAAAAGCGGCAATTGGATTATGATTGGGTGGAGGAGTGATTATTTAACCGGCTGAAGTGCATCTGGCAACGAATTTGCGACGCTCCGTTCGAATTTTGAATATAAATCAACATGCAAATACATCGCATTGCGTGAACCTGTGCCCTGATCGCTTCTGCTTCCAATAAAAAAATCTTTACATTTGACGCAATTTTTAGGTTATGCATACATTTCAGGAATTATCAACTAAATTTTCAGAGTATTTCGACACACATAATATTCCCGGTTCACCAGAAACTTTATATGATCCTGTAAATTATTTTTTAGGGATTGGCGGCAAACGCATCAGGCCGGTGCTATGTTTGATGGGTAATGAATTGTTTGGTGATATTATCCCTGATGCATGGGAAGTAGCAACGGCAATTGAATTATTTCACAATTTTACTTTAATTCATGACGATATTATGGATAAAGCGCCGTTACGCCGTGGAAAGGAAACCGTGCATTCAAAATACACTGAGCCTACCGCAATTCTCGCCGGCGATGTGCTTGTTATTAAGGCCTACGAAGCGCTCAACCGGATCGATAATAACTTTTCGCATCGCATTATGTTCCTGTTCAATCAAACGGCGGTTGAGGTTTGCGAAGGGCAGCAACTTGACATGGATTTTGAAAAACGCGACGATGTAACCTACGGTGAATACCTGAACATGATCACACTTAAAACATCGGTGCTGATTGCTGCAAGCCTGCAGATGGGCGGCATTTTAGGTGGTGGCAGCCTCGGCAATCTTGAACTGCTGTACGAAGCCGGCAAAAAAATAGGCCTTGCTTTTCAGGTGCAGGATGACTACCTCGATTCTTTTGGTAACACTGAAAAGTTCGGTAAGCAAATTGGCGGCGACATTCGTTCCAATAAAAAAACATTCCTGCTTATCAAAGCCCTTGAATCAGCCAATCCTGCTCAAAAGCAGGAACTGGATGAACTTCTGAAAACCGATAACGCCGGTAAAGTTGACCGGGTTTTAAATCTATATAAAGAAATTAAAATTGATGAATGGGCTATTGAATTAAAAGAACAATTCTTAAACGATGCACTTCAACATTTTGATGACATGGCGGTTGTTTCAACCCG
>MKRO01000182.1:16888-17910 GCA_001896965.1 Sphingobacteriales bacterium 41-5
TAAAGCATCTTGCAAGACTGCTCGTAAAAAGGGATCATTAAAATCGAAAAATTTATCAACCATGGTCTATCAGACAATGGTAATTTCTTGCGCTTTCATATTCCAATGTACAAGAGTTTGATACCTGCCTACGCGCGGCGGGTAATGGCGATGCACATGCATTACAGCGGTGCGCATAATTTTTTCCATCATCAATTAAATTTTTTCCTAATTTTCTCCCATAATTTTTATACATGCCAAATCAACTTTTTCGAAAAAAGAGAATTGCAGAAGCCATTGAGGAAGATAAGGAGGAAGCCGGCAGGGAATCGCTAAAAAGGATACTAACTGTTAAAGACCTTACATTGCTTGGGATTGCTGCGGTTGTAGGTGCAGGTATTTTTTCCACCATCGGAAGCGCCGCTTATAACGGTGGTCCCGGGGTTTCGCTGCTTTTTGTTATCACAGCCATTACCTGTGGTTTTTCTGCGCTCTGCTACGCTGAGTTTGCAGCTCGTGTACCGGTTTCAGGCAGTGCCTACACTTATTCGTATGTGAGCTTTGGTGAAATTGTAGCGTGGATCATTGGCTGGGCTTTGATTTTGGAATATGCGATTGGAAATATTGTTGTTGCTATTTCGTGGAGCGGCTATTTCAATAACCTGCTTGTAAATGTTTTTAATATTCATTTGCCTGATTGGATGCTTGTTGATCCGAAAACCGCCCTCAATGCTTATTCCGAAGCAACCAAAGCGTTATCATCCCCGGCACCGCTCACAGTTGAACAAACAACCAATTACCAGTTCGCCATCAATGCATACAATAATGCGCCAAAGATTGGCGATATGCCTGTGTTTTTTAACCTGCCTGCGTTTATCATTATTGTGCTCATTACATGGCTGGCATTTATAGGAATTAGGGAAAGCAAGGAGAGCGCGAATTACATGGTTTACTTTAAAATTGCGGTTATCATTTTTGTGATCATCGCAGGTGCCTTTTTTGTTGATACAAATAATTGGAAGCCTTTTATGCCTAACGGTTTT
>MKRO01000183.1:0-5387 GCA_001896965.1 Sphingobacteriales bacterium 41-5
CGCTTATTTAATTGACGAATTAGATGTGGAAATAATTGGCGATGGCATTCATATGCCTCCTCCCCTTTTAAAACTTGCCTACAAAATAAAAGGCGCAGACAGAATTGCTTTGATTACCGATGCCATGCGCGGTGCTACAATGCCCGAGGGCGAAAGCGTTTTGGGAAGCAGGAAAGACGGCCTCTCGGTCGTAATCGAAAACGGCGTAGCTATACTACCAGACCGCACAGCGTTCGCCGGCAGCGTGGCTACCACAGACAGAATTGTAAGAACAATGATTACTCAGGCTGAAGTACCGTTAACTGACGCCGTAAAAATGGCAACTGAAACGCCGGCCAGAATTATGAAAGTCAATGACCGTAAGGGTTGCTTACAAAAAGGAAAAGATGCCGATGTAATCATCTTTGACAACGATATCAATATTCAAACAACAATAGTGAAAGGAAATATTGTGTACACTAAATAGAAAATGTAATGGAAAATAATCTAAAGGTTGATGTATTTGAAACCCGCAGTGCGATGGGTGAAGCAGCTGCAAAACTAACTACAGAAAAAATAAATGAGTTACTGGCAAAAAAGGACCAGGTGAACATCATATTTGCGGCGGCTCCCTCGCAAAATGAATTTTTAGCATCGTTGGCAGAAAGCGATATTGAGTGGGGTCGAATCAACGCGTTTCATATGGACGAGTATGTGGGCCTGCCGGCAGATGCACCTCAAGGTTTTGGGAATTTTTTAAAAGAAAGGCTATTTGGGAAATTACCATTTAAATCTGTGAATTATTTGAATGGTAATGCACCGGCGATTAAAGATGAATGTGCCCGGTATGAGGCACTGTTAAATGAAAATCCTACCGATATCGTTTGTATGGGCATCGGTGAAAACGGGCATATTGCTTTTAACGACCCGCATGTGGCTGATTTTAACGATTCAAAATTAGTGAAGGTTGTTGACCTTGATTTTGCATGCAGGCAGCAACAGGTAAACGACGAATGTTTTGCAGGAATTAATGATGTTCCCACACATGCGCTCACCCTCACTGTTCCGGCTCTCATGAAAGCCGCCCATGTTTTTTGCATGGTGCCGGGTAAATTAAAAGCAGCTGCTGTTTACAATACGCTGCACCAGCCACAATCGCCACTGTTTCCTTCTACAATATTGCGGTCACATTCTAACGCCCTACTATTTCTCGATAAAGACAGTAGCAGTAAATTGCATAAATAATCTATTTTTGGTGCAGGTATATATTATACCGCTACAAAAAACCAAAATATGAAAGGGGAAGAAATTATTGGGGTCAAGCAAATAGCGCAGATGGCCGGCGTATCAATTGCAACTGTTGACAGGGTTTTGAATAACCGGATCGGGGTATCAGAGACGACAAAGAAAAAGATCAATGATATTGTTAAAAAATACAACTATCAACCTAACATTCTTGCCAAGCGCCTTGCGTCGCGCAGGTTGTTAAAGTTTGTAACATTGATTCCTGCGGTATCTGAAGAAACAGATTACTGGCAGGCTCCGCTTAACGGCATTGAACAGGCCGAAGCGGAGGTGAAACCATTTGGAATTAGCTTTGATAAATACTACTTTGACTTGAATGACAAGCAGACGTTTATAACCCAATACAACAAAATTCTGAAGAAAAATGTTGACGGTATTCTGTTTGCGCCAAGTTTTGTGGAAGATGCTAAAAATTTCGCGGCGGAATGTGAAAAAAGAAAGATCCCTTATGTTTTTATTAATTCTGATGTTCCCGGTTTGAATAACTTATGCTATGTTGGCCCTGAGTTGTTTTCAAGCGGTTACACTGGCGCACACCTTGTAAACTATATTGTAAAAGATGGTGAAAAAGCACTCATCATCAACATTTCAAAAATACCCGACAGTCTTTATCATTTGGAAGAAAAAGAAAAAGGCTTTAGAAAATTCTTTAAAAAAGAAGGAAAAAAAATAGAGATAGAAAAACTGGAGATTAGGGAAACTGATTATCTGTCGATAAGAAAAGCGCTTACAGGAGCACTTAAAAACAACGACATAAAGGTAATTTTTGTAACCAACTCAAGAGAGTTTTATGTTGCTCAATACCTCAAAGAGAAAAAAATAAAAAATATTGCATTAATCGGGTACGATTTTATAGAAAAAAATCTTAGTTATCTTGAAACCGGGGTTATTGATTTTCTCATCTGCCAAAAGCCCAAAGCTCAGGCTTACAGAGGGGTAATGGCGCTATACGATAAACTTGTTAAAAATGAAGAGGTTACTAAAACACATTACATGTCTATTGACATTATCACCAAAGAAAACTGCAAGTTCTATAAAAATTAATTCTTCCCCTAAGCATCAATTTATATTTTTCCTTGTCATAGCCATTGCGGGCCTGTTTAGTCATGCCGGGGTTTTGGCTCAAAAAAACCTTGGCAATGGATTTTATGATCATGGCACTACCTCACGCATTGCTTACCAGCGTGGTATTGTAGCTACGGCAGACGCTAATGGTAAAAATATAATTTTAAGCTGGCTGTTTGATCACCGCGGGGCTTATACCCTTTTGTGGTTAGATGTGCGAACTGGTAAAGCAGACCATTTTGATACCCCTTTCCCCAACGGAAGAGATGCACCTTACGCATCCCTCCTATCAAAAGATAACAAGTATTATACTCTATTTAACGGATATTTTACCGAGTTTGATCCGTTAAAAAAACAGTTTACTTCTGTAAAAAAAACCAACCCTAAGGCTGCAATGGCAATGATGGAAGATGCAGATGGCAACATCTGGGCAGCAACCTACCCGAGAAGCGGGCTTGTAAAGTTTTCTCCGCGAACAAAAGAAATGAAAGATTACGGTTTTTTGTATAATCAAAACTGGCCTCAGTACCCCAGGCATATTGCGGCAGACAATAACGGATGGATATACTTTGCTATTGGCACAAACCGTGGCCAAATCATTGCATTTAACAGCAAAACTGAAGAATCAAAAGCACTGCTGGCCGAAAATGAACGAGAGGTTGGTTCCGCTTATTTATACAAAGGTACCGATGGCAGGGTTTACGCAAAAGCAAATAATGTTGCAAATCTTCCCTGGCTGATTCTTTATAATGGCACCGCCGAAAAAGCAGGAAATATAAACCCTGCCAAACCGCAATACACCCGCACCGGTGATCAAAATTTTGTTCACAGAACTTTTCCAAACGGAGATCGGCTTGAGTACATCCATTTTACTACCAAATATTTTACTGTTCAGCCAAAAGAAAGCGGAGAAAAAAGGACCGTAAATTTTGACTATGAAACAGAAGGTTCATGGTCTTTGGGTATTACCGCCGGGCCCGACGGGAAGCTTTATGGCGGTACTGCTTTTCCGATGCAGATGTACAGCTTCGATCCGGCAAACGGTAAGGTTGAAAATTTTTCGGAATACAGCCAGCTCAATACAATGACTGCATTTAACAATTATATTTATTCGGGAGGTTACCCTCACGGCGATCTTATTAAATATAATCCCTCAAAACCGTGGGTACGGCCAAGCGGTAAGCAATCAGCCAAAAATCCATCTTACCAGTTCAATGGCAACCCACTTATCAACAGGCCGCACAGGATTAAGGGCCTCAGTGATAAAACAACAATCGTACTCAGCGGCACACCGGCTTATGGCCATACAGGCGGGGGATTATTAATTTGGGATACTAAAAAAGAAACCGGCACATTATTAAAAGATTCCGCCGTCGTTGTAAACCAGTCCACCATGAGCATAGCCGAAATACCCGGAAATAAAATACTTGGCGGCACCACAGTAGCGGCAGGTACGGGCGGAGAAGTTAAGGCCGGCAAAGCAGCCCTATATATTATGAATGTAAAAACTAAAAAGGTGGAATGGGTTGATTCATTAATTGATAATGCTAAATCGTATAATGACCTGTGTGTTTCGCGAAACGGAATTGTTTACGGCTTTGTAAACAGCAATATTTTCTTTGCTTTCGATCCCAACACAAAAGCTATGATTACAACCAAAGGCATCGCCAAAGAATTTGACCGAACTACCGGCGAACAATGCCAGCGCATTTTTGTAAAAGACAAAAGTGGTAATATTTATGTTCTCTTTAAAAAGAAGATTGGAAAAATAAATCAGCAAACGAACAACATTGAACTCGTTGCCGAATCACCTGTTGAAATTACTGCTGGCGGAGATTACCTTGATGGCAGAATTTATTTTATTACCCAATCGCACATTTGCAGCTACCAAATAGATTAAGATTTATATCTTCAAAAACCTTTTTGCGTTTCCCGAACGTAACATTTCTTTTTCGGTGGCCGTTGCCTCTTCGTTATTGAGGTACTCAATACGTAACATTCCCGAAAGATAATCAAGGATGGGCGCGTGTGTGCCAAAA
Organism: Sphingobacteriales bacterium 41-5; assembly: GCA_001896965.1. Lineage (GTDB taxonomy): Bacteria > Bacteroidota > Bacteroidia > Chitinophagales > Chitinophagaceae > Niabella. Next base: position 4,389 of record MKRO01000183.1, read on the forward strand.
GCAAAATTCGCTTTGCCGTAGTCGTTTAAAAAATCGCGCACTATATCAATGCTCCTGCCCGACGTATCAATTAAATATTTTGTGGTTTTGAAAAACTCTTTATCAGCACCGGTCACACCCATTCCATTTGAAATATTCAGGAACATATATTTTGCGTCGGGAACTTCTTTCATTAACGGTATAAAATGCCTGGGGTTCCACTCCTTAGCCATCGGTAAATCCATCCAGGATGCCTGCCTTGAATCTACCATGCGCATGGTGAAAGCAACAGGTACATCATAATCTCTCGCCATCTTTACCAGTTCAATAACCGGCGCCTCGGTAACATCGTAATCATGGTATTGAGGATATATTCTCACCCCCTTCATTCCCATTTTTTTAATGCAGGTATGCAGGTCGTCGCGCCAGCCTGCGTAAACAGGGTTAATGATGGCAAAGGGTATAAAACGTTTTGCAAAAGCCTTGTCAGACCTGATCTCATCATACAACTCTTCATTTGCTGACTGGGTATTTTTATAAAAAATACCATTCAGGTTACTCACTACAGAAATATCAACACCGTATTGGTTCATGCGTTTGAGCAATGAGGCACAGGTGTTATACCGTAGTTTTTTGAACGGCCAGTGGCCAATATTTGCATTGATATCAACGAACATGATTGCCTGATTTTCTTAAAACATTATTGTAATTGTCAAAAAATATTTTACGCTTTTGTTCTTCGGTTGTGTTGGAGCACAGCACTTTACCCACTCCCTGAAAATAAGAGTTAGAAAGGTCAGTGCCGTATAAAACCCTTTCTACGCCTAACTCTTTTATTGCAAAGTCTACTATAAACTCTTCTCCGTTACTACCGCTGGTGTCCACATATACGTTAGGGCTGTGCTTTAAAGCCTTGCAGGCATACTCCCAGTCGGGCCCGCCACCAAGATGCGCATACTGCAACATCACTTCAGGATAACGTTTTGCCATATCTGCAAAATCTTCAGGTACTGATGTATT
>MKRO01000183.1:5487-5859 GCA_001896965.1 Sphingobacteriales bacterium 41-5
AACAGCGGGTCATTGATTTTATATTGATAATAAACCTTCAACCCAACCATTCCCCTGTCCACATTGCGTTGTATTTCATCAAGGGCTTCTTTTTTATAAAAAGGATTGATCGTGAACATGCCCATCATCCTGCCGGGGTATTTTTGCATGGCGCTGTACACTAAATCATTGTGGCGCCTGAACTGTGCCGGGTCTGCCGGGCCGGCTGATAAAGGGTTAGAAACATACGACCGCACTATATTGAAGCGGTTCATAAATTCAAAATCTTTCGCAGTAACATCCAGCCCCAGGTGAGCATGCGCGTGAGCATCTATTTTGCGATACTTTAGCGCCTCCTTCATTACATCATATTTTTTTCCGTCACCTGCTGCC
>MKRO01000184.1:0-1858 GCA_001896965.1 Sphingobacteriales bacterium 41-5
ATACAAAGTGTGGGTGCAGCGAATTAAAATTATTTTAGCGCGGAGTTTTTTAGGCTTATGCTATGAACTGTTACCGTTAGTGCGTTTACAAAAATACTCTATAAAAGCCTAGAGGGAAAAACTATGTCCGTAAATAACTATTGGCTGAAAAACGGGATCATCATCCTTCTTCAAAATTTTGGCGGGGTAGTATTTGGGACTTTAAGTTTTTATTTTCTGGTACGCGTACTATCCAAAGATGACTACGGTGTTTGGGTTATTTTTTTAAGCATTGTAAACATTGTGGAGCTGGCAAAAAACGGGCTTACGCAGGAAGCCACAATCAAGTATCTTTCTTCTGCTAACAAAGCCGATAAACTTCGGATCACAACCGCGTCCTTTTTTATCAGCATAGTTGTTACCCTGTTCTTATCACTCGTTATTATTATTTTCGCTCCCTTTTTCGCAAAGCTGTGGCATTCAGAAGAATTGCCGCAAATGCTTTACGTTTCTATTTTCATGTATTTAGCCGGTGGCATTTTAGCCCAAATTAACTACTCCGAACAATCAAATTTAAGTTTTCGTGGTAATTTCTATTCCTTTCTGTCAAGACAGATTGTGTTCTTTTTGTATGTAGCTATCAGTTTTTTTTTAAGCCTGAAAATTACATTGACTTCACTCGCGGCGGTTCAGGCTTTTTCCGTTATAGTAGCTATTATCGTAGCATATTTAATGAGCAAAAAGTATGTAAAATTTACAAAAAAGATAGATTTTTTATGGGTTAAAAAGCTGTTTCACTTTGGGAAATATTCTTTTGGCACGGGCCTTACAACTGTTTTGTCAAGTTCTATTGACCAAATGATGCTTGGCAATATGTTATCTAAATCGGCTAGCGGGTCATTTAATGTTGCGGTACGCATTACAAATCTTGCCGATATTCCTGTTAGTGCCATGGCAAGTGTGGCTTTTCCGCAAAGTGCCCGTAGAATTGAAAAGGAAGGCGATGCCGCCGTAAAGTATTTATTTGAAAAAACGGTTGGAGTTACGCTTTCTATTTTAGTGCCGATTATATTGGGTATAAATATTTTTGCAGAATTGGTTACACATATTATAGCAGGGCATAAATATGATGACGCAATACCATTGCTTCGTATTATTTTGGTAGCCTGTATTTTTTATCCCTATGGCAGGCAAACCGGAACCATGCTTGTCGCATCGGGAAAAGTAAAAATAAATTTTTATCTGATGTTGATTAACACGTTTACGATCACCGTGTCAAATTACTTTCTTATCACTCATTTTGGAATGATCGGAGCGGCTTATGCTACATTATTGTCGGTGCTAATAGGAGTACTTATATCGCAAATTGTTTTATTTCGTTTTTTTAAAGTGAATTTTATTAGACACTGGATTTACGCCTTCAGGTTTTATCCCGAATTTTACAATACTCATATAAAGAAGGTGAAAAATGATAATTAAATTTTGATGCTCCCTTACTATGTTAAAAATGAAAAGAAAAATTGTTTACTGTATTCCAAGCCTCTATAACTCCAGGGGCATGGAAAGAGTCACTACTATAAAAGCAAATCATTTTGCATCCTCCGGGAGGTATGAAATAATAATTATTGTAACTGATGGACGAGACAAAAAACCCTTTTTTGAACTTTATCCATCGATAAAAATTATTAATCTGGATATTAATTACGATGACCTTTATCACTCCTCATTATTTAAAAGAGTTATAGGATATTTTAAAAAGCAGAGATTATATAAAAAACGGTTAACAGAAACTTTAAAAAGTATACGGCCTGACATAACCATTTCACTTTTAAGGAGAGAAATAAATTTTCTTCATACAATAAAAGATGGCAGCATAAAG
>MKRO01000184.1:1902-2675 GCA_001896965.1 Sphingobacteriales bacterium 41-5
AGAAGGATATATCCCCAAATTTTTCCAACAAATGATTTCTCGTATTTGGATGAGGCAATTGACGAGTGCTCTTAGAAAACTAGACCGATTTGTGGTGCTCACGCATGAGGACAGCCACAATTGGCCGGAGCTTAATAACGTAGCCGTAATCGGAAATCCGTTGTCGTTTATTCCACCCGAATTTTCAGCTTGTATGAATAAGCAAATGATTGCTGTTGGAGGGTTATTTGCCGTTAAAAGATTTGATTTACTTATAGATTGCTGGGCAAAGGTCGTTAAAAAACATCCCGATTGGGTTCTTAAAATTTATGGTGAGGGAATGCTTAGAGAACCACTGCAACAGCAAATACAACAGTTAAGTTTGACAGAAAACTGCTATTTAGAGAAATCTACAACTGATATAATCAATAAGTATATAGAAAGTTCCTGTTATTTACTCACGTCGAAGAATGAAGGATTCCCGATGGTTATTATAGAGGCAATGATTTGTGGCTTGCCGGTTGTATCATTTGCGTGTCCTTGCGGGCCAAGGGATATAATTAGCCATGGCATTGATGGTTTTGTAGTTGAAAATGGCAATGCGGAAGAGTTTGAAAATAGGGTGAGCGAAATAATAGAAAATGAAGAGATGAGATTGCAGATGGGAAGGCAGGCGCAAAAAAATATTCAACGCTTTTCTATTGAAAATGTTGGTAAACAATGGGAAGATTTGTTTGATGAATTGTTGGGTGTAAAATAGAAGCAGTTTCTGTAATTGGAAGTATTAAACAGAC
>MKRO01000184.1:2689-7421 GCA_001896965.1 Sphingobacteriales bacterium 41-5
TGACACGCCCTTGCCGTTAATGCCATGTAAGTAAGGGATGGGTTTTGACAGGCCGAAGAAGCCATACAACTCCCGTCAGTAACGAACACATTTTTTACAGCATGTATTTGGTTAAAGCCGTTTAGCACGGAGGTTTCAGGGTTGCGGCCCATGCGCGCGGTACCCATTTCGTGTACGGTATCGCCGCCCGCTTTATGATAATTAAAGGGTTGAACGTCTTTAAAACCTGCGGCGGAGAGCATTTCTGCGGAGCTGTTTTTTATATCTTCCATCATCGCTTGTTCGTTTTCTTTAAAAGAAAAATCGATGTGTACAAGTGGCAGATTCCATTTATCTTTTTGGGTTTCGCTCAAATAAATTTTATTATCATGATACGGCAGGCACTCTCCCCAGCCCGCCATCCAAACCGCCCAATGCCCCGGCGATAAAAGCTTTTGTTTCAGGGCAGGCCCATAGTCCTGCGTTTCATTTTTCAAATCTTCCCAGCCACTGCGCTCCCCGTCGCCCTGGATATTGTATCCTCTTAAAAATCCCGTGTTGGCGTTTTGGTCCAAATTTTTAAACCGCGGAATAAGGAAGCCACAAGGGCGCCTGCCTTTATAATACTTATCTGTAAATCCCTCGTGATAGCCGCCGGCACCCGCTGAGGAGTGATGGTCCATCAGGTTGTGCCCTAATTCTCCGCTATCATTACCCAAACCATTTGGGAACCTGTTTGACTTTGAATTTAACAGAATGGCTGTGCTGGCAACTGTGGAAGCATTTACAAAAATAATTTTTGCAAAAAATTCAATAGTCTTAAATGTTAATGAATCCGTGACTTTTACACCGGTTGCCTTCTGCTTAGCCTCATCATAAATTATTTCTGAAACAACTGAAAAAGGCCGAAGGGTAAGGTTGCCCGTTTTCAACGCAGCGGGAATTGTGCTTACATTGCTACTGAAATATGCGCCAAAAGGGCATCCGCGATGACATAAATTGCGGTTCATGCAACTGCCTCTGCTTCCAATTGGTTGGGTAAGATTAGCGACTCTTGCAATTGTAAGCAACCTGTCGCCATAATTTTTTTTAATTTGTTCAGCTAAATGGCTCTCAATGCAATTAAGCGCCATCGGGGGTAAAAATTTGCCATCCGGTAAATGGGTCAGGTTTTCCTGTTGGCCGCTAACACCAATAAACTGTTCTACATAATCGTACCAGGGAGCAATATCATTGTACCTAATGGGCCAGTCAACTCCGTAGCCATCTTTAGCATTGGCCTCAAAATCCAAATTACTCCAACGGTAGCATTGCCGCCCCCAGGTTAACGACCTGCCCCCAACCTGATACCCGCGAATCCAATGAAAAGGTTTATCCTGAATATAAGGATGATCTTTGTCGTTTACAAAAAAATGTTTACAACTTTCATCATATACAATAGACTGAATTGGATTTTCTTCTTCGTCAGCAATTATTGGCTGCAGCCTGTTCTTAAACTGCCAGGGGCTTAACATTGCGGTAGGGTAATCTCCATGCTTTACCTCGCGCCCCCTTTCAAGCAAAAGCGTTTTAAGGCCTTTTTCACATAACTCTTTAGCGGCCCAGCCTCCGCTTATTCCGGAGCCAATTACAATTGCGTCATAAGTTACTGATTCATTCATGATGTTTTTTATTTGGTTGCCCACGCTTTCTGATTTTTTTTTAAGGAGATGCATGATTCGTAACTACCGGGCACAAAGTCATAAGCTAATCCTTTAGTGGCGCCAGGTTCCGACGTGCAGTAACCAATTATCGTCAACTCCCTGAACAAAGTAAAAAAAGATCGCCCCCGAAATTTCCTGTCAACCTTTTTTAAAAAATTGTTATTGTGATATAGCCGGCTATTTGGAAGCATTGAAAATACTTCATTTTTATTGGCAATGCTACACTTTTCGTATGTGGTGTCATACTTCTTTAGACAATAATGTTCCACTTTGTGCAGGCCGTCTATAAAACAATTTACTTCTTTTCTTGGTAAATTATTGGAAACGCAGTAAATAATATATTCTTCCACGCCGGCGCTTTTTGCGCCAGGGCTATCCGTCTCCGGAATAATTGTTTCAGCAAGTTCTCCAATAAGTTTTTTTCTTGAAACTAAATATTGTAAATCGGGCTTTCTGCTTAAACGAAGCCATTCATATATTGAAGGTGCGCCGACTGCCAAAGCCGCCGTTGCGATTACTCCTTTCACAAAATACCTTCGGTTCATTAACTTGTGTTTTAAGGTTAGTTGTTTAATTTTTCTTCTGTAATTAATACAACTAAACGTAACATTATCTAAAAGATAAGGTTACAAAAAAATTATTCCGGTAAAGATATGTTTTAGTTAATTTTTTTGAGGATTAATATCCCGGATAAACATTATAAAATTATTTTTTTTTGGGCGGCAGTTTGTAAAAATGCATCATAAATTTTTTCTACACTATTCTTCCACGTATGAGACAATGCAAAAGATATTCGTTTTTGGCTTCGTGACGGACCATTCTCCTGTAGTAGCGTTGAAATACCGGCAATATATTCAGATTGGTTTTCGGCTAAATAAACGTGTTCCTGAAATGCAAGCATTGACGGGGTTTTAGTGGCAATAGTTGGTTTACCAAGCGCCAAATATTCATCAATTTTTCTTGGATAATTGCCAATGGTAATACTGTTGACCAGTTGTGGGTTCATACATACATCAAACGAATGAATGTATGAAGGCAGTTTTTCAGGCTTTTGCGCTCCGGCAAAGTATACGTTGGGCAATTGATGCAGTTTACTTTGTTTAAAATCTTCATCTTCAGGGCCTACCAGTACGAATGTCCAACCTGGCTTTTCTTCTGCCATTCCTTCTAATAACTTTAAGTCGAGCCTGCTGGTTAATAAAGCGCCAACATAACCAATGACAGGCCGTTGTAGCTTTTCCATCTCCGTTATACTTTGTAAATTAGCAGTATCGAACAGACTGAAATCGCAGCCTTGCCCTACGTAAAATGAATTGGGATTATATTCTTTGCAATAGTCTCTTAAGTATTCTGAGTTAGCAACACACAAATCACTTTTGGCAATAAGTTTTGGTTCCAGTTTAAGCCCGTGCTTCCTCCAATAAGGAACGCCAACCATATTGTCTCTTGAGTAATAGACAGACATGACGGGGTTTAAAAGTTCCTTCAGGTAAAAAGCCTTAAACATTTCATTATCGTTAAACAATAGAAAATTTTTAAACCCCAATTTATAAACGGCTTTCATTATTGATGTAGCAAATAGCTTATTGTTGCGATAGTTCAGTTTATCGAACAGGTAGGTAAATTTTATCCAGTTAATGGATTCGATAAGGACATCGGGATATAAATTAAACAATTTTTCAGAGATATTCACTAAACCGCTTTCCTGGCCTTTAATCACTTTTATCCTTGTCTGTACATCAGGGTTATTCTTATTCCTGCGTAGTGTGATTCGATCCAAAGCGGAGTTCACGTAAAGTACCCGGTTGTGTTTGCTAAATTCGATGGCGATGTCCTTACAATTGCTACCGATTTTTGTGTCCCAGGGTTGCTGGCCAACTATTATTATGTCTTTTCCTGTAAGCATTGGGGTTCATTCCTGGTTCTAATAAAACATTTCTTTTACTTTTTTAAAAACTCTACTAGTCAATGTCCCATCTTGTACAAATTTTCGGCTTGAAGTCCACGCGTAAGATTTTTTATCAGTTACCTGATGTAACCTGCCAAATTTTTCGCGTAGTTTGACACCTAAGTAGCCATCTTCATTAGTGTTAGGCGGATGGTCGTAACCATTAACTGAAAGCGCCTGTTCTTTTCTGTATGCGGAAGAGCATCCATACACGTACATCGCTTTGTCTTTTGTGATACCATTAATCTTTTTGAAAATATCACCTAATTGTTCATACAGGAAAAAGCCCGCTCTGGTATAGCCCGGTTCTGGTATAAAGGAAAATTTTCCGTAAGAACAAGCGATATCAGTTCCTTTTATTAAAGGGTCTGTCATCAAATCTACCCAATAAGGAGAATACAAGGTATCCGCATCAGCGCTAATAATGTACTGCCCCTTAGCATTTGTAAGCCCTTTATTTCTTGCATTTTCCACACCCGGCACAGGTTCAAACATATAGTTTGCGCCTGAAAGTTGCACAAGCGCTTTAGTATTGTCAGAAGAATTGTTATCTACAACTATTATTTCCACCGACTTTTGACTGATTGTGTTGGAAAGAGATGATAGCGTTCTTAAGATGTTTTGCTCCTCATTATAAGCGGGTATAATTACTGATACAAGCGGCTCACCTACTTTAAGTAAATTTTCAATATTTTTTTTAAGCAGGTGGCTCTGCCCCTCAATGGAAGATGTATTTTGAAGATGCTTTTTAATATAAGCCGGAATAGAGATGTATCTCATGTGATGTCTTTTTTTGCAAAAAGGGCAGAGTAAATATTCTCAATTTTTATTACCATTTGCTTTATATTAAAATCTTCTGTTATTGTATTGAAGGCGTTGACAGCCAGGGTTTCCCTCATCGTTTTATTTGCTGCTACTTTTAAAATAGCATTCGCGAGATCATCAGAGTTCCCGGGTTCGATAAATAAGCCATTGTATTCATTTTGTACGACTTCCTTGGTTCCGTCCACAGCAGTGGCTATGATGGTTTTTTTCATTGCCATGGCTTCGAGTAAGGCTATAGATAACCCTTCCCATAGAGATGGCAAACAATAAACATCAA
>MKRO01000184.1:7521-9111 GCA_001896965.1 Sphingobacteriales bacterium 41-5
ATCTCCAACTATTAAAAATTTAATATTCTCCGTTGCAGGTATTTTAGCTACCGCTTTAATGAAAGTGAAAGGGTCTTTCTGAATTGTCATCCGGGCTATAAACCCTACAAGCAGCGTATGATGCCCTATTCCTAATTCTTCCCGGATATTTTTAAACTCACCGGCGGGATTAAACTTTTGCTGATTAATGCCATTTTTTATTACAACGGAGCGGCTCATGTCAAAATGTTTCTTGCCATCAGCCAGGTTGCTATCTGACACGCAAATAGTTTTATCCGCTTGCTTTACTAAAAAATTTTCACTAATCAGTCTGATATTTTTTACAAAAGTATTTTGATCCGCGTGAAAAGACCAACCATGCACGGTGTATATAGCAGGGATGGTAAGTTTTTTTGCTACCTTAAATGTATTTGAAAAGGCTCTTGTGCCGTGTGCATGAAGAATATCAAAGTTTTCCTGGTCAAAAACCTTTTTCACTTTTGGCCAGACAAATAAATTGAAGGGTTTTGTCGTTTCGATTACATGTGTTTTAATACCCAAATCTTTTAATTTATCTACCATGGGTCCGAGGGTGAAAGAAAGAACTACTGATTCAAACCTGTCCTTATCCAAATTGGTCACTAAATCCAGTACGTGCGATTCTCCCCCGCCGATATTTCCTTGTCGAATTGTTTGGAGTATTTTTATTTTTTTGTTCCGCACCATAAATCAGTTATTGTTACTTTCTGGAATAATGTTCCGTAGCCACCGACATTTTATTGGCCTTTCTCACTTTTAAAAAGGCGAGTATTTGATAAAATACAAATTTTGGGGCGTGTATAAGACTATTATATATTTTCTTATTTGCGGTAAAATAATTTAAAGCGGTAAAAAATATGGCAATAAATATTACAGCCATTAACAGCCAGTACAAAGACATGAGTGGCATTAGCAATAAATTAACGATAAAAAATACTCCTGCTATTAATAGCATCAGAAACAATGGAGGACGCATGAGCAACATACTAAAAGCGAACCGATTCCAGTCAGGGCTTTTTAAAGAAGAGAGCAACATTTTTGCGCCCAATACCCAAAATCGAAACCAGGTATTAATCCACCTCGCCCTTTGTTTCACTAACTGATCGGGTTGGGTGGTTTTTTCATCATAAACTATGGCCTTTTCGGCAAAAGCGATCCGTTTATTTCTATTTAAAAGTTCGTATTGTAAAACCTTATCAAACCCGGCGCCGTCAATATTCAAATGCCTTAAGCATTTTTTATATATAGAGGTGGTGAATGCCATGCCTGATCCCGCTAAAGAGGCAGAAGAGCCTGATTCAAACAATAATTTTCGATCAATATACCTGTAATAAATATCTCCCGCCTCATCAAGACAAGCATACATTGTATTTAGATTCTTGGCTTTTCGCACGCCTTGAACAGCCAAATAACCGCTTGCAAAAAAATGATTCAGCTCATTCAGGTATTCAGAATCCACCAGATTATCGCTATCAATTATAGTAACAATATCATGTTCCCTTACAAATTCGTTTATTGCATAAAAGTGCGATTTGATATTACTGGCCAGGGTTTTTGGCGGCCGTAAAATCT
>MKRO01000184.1:9129-12163 GCA_001896965.1 Sphingobacteriales bacterium 41-5
AATTTAACGTGGAAATATCTCATTTATCAGCAACCACATACACGGTATACCGATGATAATTGAGATTTAACAATGAGTTTATCACATCAGGAATTAAATCTATCTGTTTATAAGCGGTAACAATAATCCCATAATCAAGCGTTTTTGCAGATTTGATTGCATTGAGGGTCGGTTTCTTTTTTAGCTTGCTTATTATTAATAAGATCACCGGAAAAAGAAAACAGATACTAAATAATAGTTGTATGATTATTATCCAAATCATGAATCTAAATGTTACGGCTGTTTTGGTACTGGTTCCCAAACAGAGTTTTCCTTATTATACATTTTTATAACTCTGGCAGGGTTGCCAACTACTACTGAATCCTGTGGTACGTCTTTGGTAACAACTGCACCTGCCCCTACCACAGAGTGTTTGCCAATCGTGATGCCGGCGGTAATAATTGCATTTGCCCCAATCCATACGTTATCTTCAATTACTATTTTTTTGCAGCTCACGGGCTGTTTGCTGGGCGGTGTGCTCACGTCTTCGTAACTATGATTGAGGCCGGAAACTACAACGCGTTGGGCAAGCATTACATTGTTTCCTATTTCAACCGGGCCAATTATGGTACTCCCAAGGCCAACGATGGTTTCATTACCAATAAGCACATTTCCTACTGCGTTATTTGTAACTGTAAAGTCCTCGATAATTGAGTAAGCGCCTAAATTGAATTGATTGAAGGGGAATATATCCATTCTGGCGTAACACCGTACAATAGCACCTTTCCCTTTCCTGTTAACAAAAGGGTTTACAAATGCCCGGATCCAAAACCGGGGTCTGGGGTCATTTTTACTCATCAACGACCACAGCGCAATCCTTTTTAGCGTTTTATTAGATTTTATTTTCGATTTTAAAGACGACATAATCCTGCTATCAACTTTTTTTATAGTATTTAACGCCCTGGATAATTCCAATAATAAAAACAATAATACCTGGTATGGCAAATATTACAAATGGCATGTTAAATACTTTGGTTTTTGTTGTCTTCTTCTTCTTCTTGTATCTTCTTCTTATCTATAGCAGGCGCCAAAAAAATAATTGCGAAAGATAAATATATAACAATCAACGAAGGCATATCATTCATCACTTCATTTCCATAACTACAAAGAAATAAGCCCATGTTGCCGGCACCCAGGCCAATAAGTTTTGTTTTAAAATTGTTATTCTTAATTTTCCAAATAATGCCTGCGCTACTGCCCAGTAAATACATTAGCATACAAAACCAAAGGGTAAACCCCACAATACCGCACATGGCCCAAAGTTTTACCCAATAGCTATCAGGCTCCACAGAGGCTAAAAAGCTGCCTTCGTTATATTTGTGACCGAAAGCTCCTATAGCTCCTAAACCTCCTCCAAATGGCTTGTTCTTTAAATAATCAGATAATTTTTTCTGATTAATGAGTCTTACATTTAATGAAGCATCGTCAGTGTCCAGTGCAGAACGCAGGCGATAGATGCCATAATTTTGGTTGCCGATTGTAGTGTATTTCAAAACACCCAAAAAACCGCCGAGCAAAATAGAGCCGATAATAATTACTCGCAAATTACCAAACAGAAATACCGCAAAAGCTGCTGCCCCAATAAATGCAAATAAGGCACCCCTTGTTCCTGATATCAACATTCCGTAAAAGAAAATAGCAGATAAAGCCAGCAATACTAACCTTTTACCCCAGCTTTTTACCGCTAATAACAATACCAAACACAATATTGAAAATTGTGCCTGCGAGGGGCCGAACTGCCCGGCATTACCATATACGGAAAAAACCCTTAATTTACCCCACAGCAAATGGGTGGGAGAGTTGCTAACGAAGAGTTGCTCGCTATCCGTTAGTCCTATTGAATCTTGTTTAATCCCATGCAAGGCGGCCAAAAGAGAAAAAAGAAGAATTGTTTTTATAAAAAAATTGATTCTTTTTTCGGAATTGAGCAACAGTAGCCCCAGAGGAGCGATGAGTAGAGGGTAAAGAGCCACGCCCCGTATCTCTAATAACCACCCCATTGGGCTGGCTCCGGCAGGATTAGCGATTTGTAATACGCTCCAGATAAACCAGCCAAATGTTAGCCACCAAAGGCTATTGTTTAGTGCAGAAAAATTGTATTTAGGCGCATTATACCATACACTTACCCAGGTAAGAACCAAAAGCGCATCTACGCCCAAGCCGTAAGAAAAATCCCCTCCAACCTCTCGTGATATAAAATGCAGAAAAAAACAGTAAGTCAACGTTGTTATCAGGCCTACGAAGGGGTCCCGAAATAAAAAAACAAGATAGATTATTAAAGCCAACGCAACTGCCGGGAAAAGCGCAATGTAAGGGTTTTTATAATACACACTTATCAACCCTATTATGAATGCAATAGCCAGCCCAGCCCATATAAATATGTATTCATTTTTCGAAATATTAACTGCACCTGAGAGTTTAGGCATATTTATTTTTTCAGAAGGTCTGGATCGGTTTTAGGATTTGGCCACTTTCACTTTGTTCAACACCCAGGCGGAAAAACCTTTGTCTTTTCCCAGGTATTTGACGAAAGACCTGTCTCCATCCGTTATCTTGCTTCCGGCTTCAAAAACTGCAATACTTTTGTCACAAAACATTAGCCACTCTTTCACCTTGTGAATCTCCTGTGAACTGTCTATATCAATAATAATAACATCAAAGGTGTCTTTTAAAACTTTAAAACCGGCCACCAGGCTATTGCTATCTTTTAATTCCAGCAGGGAAGAGCTGTTATTCTGGTTTCTATTTAAAATAGTTATTCTGTCCTCAACCTTAATTTGCTTTTTTACGAGAAAAGATTCAAACACCTGGGTACTCGGATTCTCGTTATCATCTGCTTTGTTACTCACTAAATCCATAAGGGTTGCGTTCTTATCACATATTAATAACACATTTTTCCCTGTCATTGCAAAAGCATAACTAAGGCTTCCTGATATGAAGCTTTTTCCTTCCCCATCCAGCAAGCTGGTAATACCAAGAACCTTGTCGTCTCCTG
>MKRO01000184.1:12422-12664 GCA_001896965.1 Sphingobacteriales bacterium 41-5
AAGAGTATTTTTTGAAGGCTCAGCCGGTCCGGGAAGGCCTGGTTCCGCAATACTTAACTTTGCCCCGGTTTTTGTAGCAAGGGTCATTTGGTCGTATTTAGTTTGCGCATCTGTGTACTCTTTCGATGCAACGTCTGCGTCTCTTGCTAATGCATTTTGTGTTCCAACGTTCCCAATGCCGGCTTCACCTGCCTGAATTTCACGGCGGGGGCCCATTGCAGCGAGCTGATTTTCTACGGTGG
>MKRO01000185.1:0-382 GCA_001896965.1 Sphingobacteriales bacterium 41-5
TACGGCGATGCGTGCACGCGGTGCGAAAGTTACCGATATTGCGGTGATTGTTGTTGCTGCGGATGATGCAGTGATGCCTCAGACACGTGAAGCCATCAGCCACGCACAGGCGGCCGGCGTTCCAATGATCTTTGCAGTGAATAAGATTGATAAAGACGGGGCAAATCCCCAGAAAATATACGAACAGCTTTCACAAATGAATATTCTGGTGGAAGAGTGGGGCGGTAAATTCCAAAGCCAGGAACTTTCTGCCAAGCAGGGTTTGAACGTAGACAAGCTGCTCGAAAAAATATTGCTTGAAGCTGAATTGTTAGAGCTGAAAGCCAATCCAAAGCGTGAAGCCACAGGAACGATCCTGGAAGCATCGTTGGATAAAGGCCGC
>MKRO01000185.1:393-1008 GCA_001896965.1 Sphingobacteriales bacterium 41-5
TGGTTGAGAATGGAACGCTTAAAACAGGCGACCTGGTGGTGAGCGGGCAGTTTTATGGCCGTGGAAAAGCCATGTTTAACGAGCGTAATAAAAAGCAGGACAAAGCCGGCCCATCAGCGCCAGCTGTAATTTTAGGATTGAACGGAGCGCCGCAGGCCGGAGAGAAATTCAAAGTATATGACGATGAATCGGAGGCGAAGGACATTGCGAACCGTCGCGCACAAATTCTGCGTGAGCAGGGCATGAGAACCAAAAAGCATATCACGCTTGATGAAATTGGCCGCCGCCTTGCATTAGGAAACTTTAAAGAGTTGAACGTCATCATCAAAGGTGATGTGGACGGCTCTGTGGAGGCGTTAAGCGATTCGTTACAAAAACTTTCTACCGAGGAAATACTGGTGAATGTAATCCATAAAGGTGTAGGGCAGATCAACGAAAGTGATATCGTATTGGCCGAAGCATCTGATGCCATTGTGATCGCCTTTAACGTAAGGCCATCCAGCCAGGCATCAAAACTTGCAGAAAATGCCGGAATTGAAATTAAAATGTACTCAATCATTTATAACGCCATCGAAGAAGTGAAGAGCGCGATGGAGGGAATGATGGAGCCGACCG
>MKRO01000185.1:1018-5770 GCA_001896965.1 Sphingobacteriales bacterium 41-5
GATCATCGGTAATGTTGAAATTAAGGAAGTATTCCGTTTTGACAAAGCTGTGGTGGCTGGTTGCCAGGTACTCGATGGAAGGATTAAACGTGATTCAAAAGTTCGCATCGTTCGCGATGGCATTGTCGTATATCCAACCGCTGAAGGCGCTGTTGCTGAACTCGCTTCGTTGAAACGCTTTAAAGATGACGTGAAGGACGTAACTGCTGGAATGGAATGCGGTTTAACTATCAGAAATTACAGCGACATAAAAGTTGGTGATGTGGTGGAGGCCTACGAGCTGGAAGAAGTGAAAAGAACATTGTAATTTGAAAATTTGCAATCTGCAATTTGAAATTGAGTTCAAACTTTTGTTAAATTAAAACCTCGTTTACAATATTTCTTTTGCGGGAGGTTAATTTTGACGTTGGATGTTATGGTGCGCGGTTTTTAGAAATACCGTGGCTCTCGTCTTAGAACAAATATAAATTATGTTGAAACTGAAAAATATTTTCACTATTCTAAGCCTGTTGTTTGCAGGAACACTGTTTGCGCAGGGGCAATCACACAAAATCGTGGTTGATAAGATTGTTGGTGTAGTGGGTGACCGGATCATTTTACAAAGCGATGTACAAAATGCTTTAGCCGATGCGGTGCGCCAGGGTGAACAATTGCCGCCGGATGCGGCCTGTATGATTATGGAGCAGTCGATGCTCTCCAAAATACTCGCTCTTCAGGCCGAAAAAGATTCCTTACCCGTTTCTGACGAAGAGGTGGAAGCGCAACTTGACATGCGCGCCCGTAGCTGGATTCAACAGTTTGGTAGTGTGAACGCGGTTGAAGAAATTGCCGGAAAATCTATCTATCAAATCAAAGATGACTCGCGCCCTCAAATTAAGGAACAAATGTTGGCACAGGCGATGCAGCGTAAAATTGTGGAAACCGTGCACATTACACCAACCGAGGTAAAAGCATTCTTTGATAAAATTCCGACAGACAGTTTACCGTATTTAGAATCAGAACTTGAAATTGGCCAGATCGTCATACTTCCCAAAGCCGCCAAAGAAGTGGAGGAATATATTTACAACGAAATGTTGAATTACAAAAAGCAGATCGAATCAGGCCAAACCACTTTTGACGCGCTGGCAAAAAGGGTTTCAGAAGACCCTGGAAGCAAGGAACGAGGCGGCGCTTACGAAATTAACCGCAGTGATAAGCAAACCTGGGACCCCGTGTTTTTACAAACGTCTTTCAGGTTAAAAACCGGCGAAATTTCTATGCCGGTAAAATCAAACAGGTTTGGGTATTTTTTAATTACTCAGGAAGACAGGCGCGGGGATAATGCAAAAATCAGGATGATTTTGAGAATCCCTCCCGTAACTGAAACCGAACTTGATGGCGCTAAAAAGAAATTAGACAGTGTGAGAAATGATATTTTGGCGAACAAAATTAATTTTAAGCAAGCCGCTTACAAATACAGTGACGATGAAATGGTGAAAAACTACGGCCCTTACATTTTGGCTGCGGATGGCTCTACTTATGTGCCTATTGACAGGCTTGATAAAGAAATGGTGGCCACAATCACCGATATGAAAGTGGGCGACATTTCGCAGCCCGTTAGTTTTACGAACGAACAGGGAAAACGAGGCGTGAGATTGGTTTATTTACAATCGCGTACCGAGCCTCACCGCATGAACCTCAAAGATGATTATGCCAAACTTGCCGAGCGGGCGTTAGAAGAAAAAAAGGCAAAAGAGCTGGATAACTGGCTGGCAAAACGAATCCCTAACTATTATATTTTGGTTGATAAAGAAGCAGCTAAACAATGCGCCGGGTTGCAGAAATATCAGACTACAGAAAACAGGGGGTTTTAAAGAAATTATGATATGAAATTTTAAAGGCAGCCGCATCGGTTGCCTTTTTGTTTTATCTTTAATTGCTCATGAAAAACGATCTGCTATACCAAATCGCTTTGACGCAGGTGCCTAATATCGGGTGTGTGTTTGCAAGGCTATTGCTACAAACGATGAGTGCCGCCGAAATATTCTCTTCAAAAAAAACGACGTTGCAAAAGATTGAAGGATTGGGAGAAGTTCGTGTAAAAAGTATCCTGAACTTTAAAGATTTTTCAAGGGCTGAACAGGAAATTGAATTTATTGAAAAGTATAAGATCAGCCCGCTTTTTATCACTGATGAAAATTATCCGCAAAGGCTTTTGAATTGTTACGATCCGCCAACTATTTTATATTACCGCGGCAATGCAAATTTGAATGCCTCAAAAATCATAGCAGTTGTAGGCTCGCGAACGCACACTGATTACGGAAAGCAGTTAACCGAGAAATTATTACAGGATTTTTCCGGCACAGGAATTTTGGTAGTTAGCGGGCTGGCTTATGGTATCGATGCCTTATCTCACAAAGCAGCATTAAAAAATAGTTTGCCTACGGTAGGGGTTTTGGCGCACGGCCTCGATAAAATCTATCCTTACGAAAATACTGCCATGGCGAAAGAAATGATAAATCACGGCGGCTTACTCACCGAGTTTATGACTAAAACCAAACCGGATCGGCACAACTTTCCAAGCCGAAACCGAATTGTGGCAGGAATGAGCGATGCAACGATTGTAATTGAAACAGATGTTAAAGGGGGCAGGATGATCACTGCGGAACTCGCTAATGGTTATAACAAAGATGTGTTTGCTATTCCCGGTAAAACAACCGACAAAAAAAGTAGTGGCTGCAATCATCTGATTAGAAATAATAAAGCCATTTTACTTACAGATGCGCAGCAGTTTTTGGAAACAATGGGCTGGAGTGAAAGCAGTAAAAAAGCAGGTAAGAAAAAAAACCGGGAACTGTTTATTGAACTTACGGCGGAGGAAAAAATAATTTATGACCTGTTGAATCAAAACGACCAGCTTGGTATTGACGAAATAAATCTTCGCTCAGGTTTAAGCAGCAGTAATGTGGCCGTAGCAATTTTAAATCTTGAAATGCAGAATCTCATACAAACATTGCCGGGCAAGATGTATAAATTGTTGTAAACCGGTCTTGCGCTCCGCGTTCGGCAACGCATTTTTAAAGTTGAACTAATCGCAACTTTTTTAGTGAGGATTGCGGCTTGCCTATTAGTTCTCTTTCCCCTAATTTTGCACATGGCAATAAGAAAATCTACCGCAGTTCCTGCAAACAATTCCCGTATCGCTTTTGATGGTTTAACTTTTGATGACGTGCTCTTGGTGCCGGCCTACAGCCAGGTGCTTCCGCGTGATGTGGACATTAAAACGAAACTCACAAAAGACATCACACTCAATACACCCATTTTATCCGCTGCGATGGATACCGTTACCGAAGCAGCGCTTGCCACGGCCATTGCGCGCGAGGGCGGACTTGGCATCCTTCACAAAAACATGAGTATTGAACGGCAGGCCGAACAGGTGCGTAAGGTAAAACGCAGTGAAAGCGGCCTTATTCTGGATCCTATCACCCTTCAAAAAGATGCTGTGGTTGGCGATGCTTTAAAGTTGATGGAAGAAAATAAAATTGGCGGCATCCCGATTGTTGACAAAAACGGCAAACTCGTCGGCATCCTTACCAATCGTGATCTCAGGTTTGAGGACAACCTTTCACGCCCTGTAAGCGAAGTAATGACAAGTCAGAATTTAGTAACTGCCCCCGAAGGCACCGATTTGAAAAAGGCCAAAACAATTTTACGCCAGTATAAATTTGAAAAATTGCCTGTGGTTGATAAAGCCGGTAAACTGATCGGTTTAATTACTTACCGTGATATTTTACAGGTGACCAGTTTTCCAAATGCGATAAAGGATAGCTTTGGGCGACTGCTCGTTGGCGCAGGCATCGGAATTACTGCTGATATGCTCGACAGGATAGATGCATTGCAACAGGTGGGTGTTGACATTATTGCTTTAGACAGTGCACACGGCCATAGCAAAGGAGTGATTGAGGCTTTGAAACGTGTAAAAAAGAATTTCAAAAAGTTGAATGTAATTGCGGGAAATGCGGGAACTGCCGCCGGTGCACGGGCGCTGGCCGATGCGGGCGCCGATGCCGTTAAAATAGGGATAGGGCCGGGCTCAATCTGTACAACACGTGTTGTAGCAGGATCGGGGATGCCGCAGTTAACGGCAATTATGGAAACTGCTTCTGGTTTAAAAGGCAAGAATGTGCCGATCGTTGCTGACGGCGGTATTCGCTATACCGGTGATATGGTAAAGGCTTTAGCCGCGGGCGGCGATTGTGTGATGATGGGAAGTATTTTTGCAGGAACTGAGGAAAGCCCCGGCGAAACCATCATATTTGAAGGGCGTAAATTTAAAACTTACCGCGGCATGGGTTCTTTGGGCGCCATGCAAAAGGGTAGCAGCGACCGTTATTTTCAGGATGTGGAGGATGATATTAAAAAGTTAGTACCCGAGGGCATCGAAGGCAGGGTAGATTATAAAGGAAGCCTGAATGAAGTAATGTACCAGTTCATTGGTGGCTTGCGTGCGGGAATGGGCTATTGCGGTGCCAAAAACATCAAAGAATTACAAAAGGCTGATTTCGTAAAAATTACCAATGCCGGTATGAACGAAAGCCATCCGCACGATGTTGACGTTACCAAGGAGGCGCCGAATTACAGCCGCCGATAAATTGTTTAAGAAATCTTAAATGCTCCTGAAAACAAGGAGCATTTATTTTTTAGTGATTATCTTCAAATCTTTTATTCTCGCAATATTCCGCTTCACCTTTCGCGGTATAATGCAATTTTATA
>MKRO01000185.1:5906-6338 GCA_001896965.1 Sphingobacteriales bacterium 41-5
GATGATATTAAAATACTCAATGAGCGCATAGCGGCGTCTGGCGGGTTTGTTGACAAATTAAGAAATGAAGTAAGCCACGTTATTGTGGGGCAGGCGCACATGCTCGACCGGCTTTTGATTGGCTTGTTGAGCAACGGCCACGTTTTGCTGGAAGGTGTACCAGGCCTTGCAAAAACGCTTACTATAAAATCGCTGGCAACCGCCATCGCGGCACACTTCAGCCGTATTCAGTTCACACCCGATTTATTACCGGCTGACGTGATTGGAACCTTGATCTACAATCAGCAGCAAAACGAGTTTGTGGTGCGCAAAGGCCCGATTTTCGCAAATTTTGTACTGGCCGATGAAATCAACCGCGCCCCGGCAAAAGTGCAATCAGCTTTGTTGGAGGCCATGCAGGAACGCCAGGTTACAATCGGCGACACCACACAT
>MKRO01000186.1:0-3337 GCA_001896965.1 Sphingobacteriales bacterium 41-5
GTTTTTGTTAGCACTCACTGTACCATCTGCACCCAAACCATAAAATAATCCACGGAATAAATGCTGGTCTTCGAGATTGAAATTTTTATCAAAGCTAAGGCTGGAGTGGGTTACATCGTCTTCAATTCCAATGGTGAAGTGATTTTTAGGTTTTTCCTTGCTTAATTCATCATAAATGGCCACCACCATTGAAGGAGTGAATTCTTTTGATGATAAACCGTAGCGGCCACCGATCACTTTCGGACGTATCACGTTATCAGTTTCGTTCAAAGCGTTGATCACGTTCATGTAAAGTGGTTCGCCAACGCCGTTTGGTTCTTTAGTGCGATCAAGCACGGCAATACTTTTAACAGTTTTAGGTATGGCATTTACGAACGCGTTCACATCCATCGGGCTGAACAGCCGAACAATTACAGCGCCAACTTTTTGGCCGTTTTTATTCAAATGATCAACTGTTTCTTTTACAGCGCCTGCGCCCGAACCCATAATCACCACTACTTTCTCAGCGTCTTCAGCACCGTAATATTCATACAATTTATATTCGCGACCGGTTAGCTGTGCAAATTGATTCATTGTTTCCTGTGTGATGCGCGGAACATTATTCATGAATACATTCGCAGCTTCACGGCTTTGGAAGAACACATCAGGATTTTGTGCGGTACCACGAATGAAAGGGTTAGATGGGTTTAATGCGCGATTGCGGTGAGCGTGAATGGCATCCATATCAAGCATCTGAAGGATCACTTCATCTTTCACCACTTCAACTTCATTCAGTTCGTGAGAAGTGCGAAACCCGTCGAATATGTTAAGGAAAGGAATTCTCGATTTCAAAGTAGCGGCGTGTGCAATCATTGCCATATCCATCACTTCCTGGGGGTTATTGCCAAAAAGCATAGCCCAACCGGTGGAGCGGCAAGCCATCACATCACTGTGGTCACCAAAAATTGAAAGCGCGTGAGTGGCAAGTGTTCTTGCTGCAATGTGAAATACTGCCGGAGTAAGTTCGCCCGCTATTTTATACATGTTTGGTATCATCAGCAGCAATCCTTGTGATGCAGTAAAGGTTGATGCCAGTGCACCGCCCTGCAACGCGCCGTGAATAGTACCTGCAGCGCCGGCCTCGCTTTGCATTTCCATAATACGTGGTACCGATCCAAATACATTTTTTATGTTCTTTGCGCTCCATTCATCGGCCCATTCACCCATTGTGGATGATGGCGTAATAGGATAAATAGCACAAACTTCGCTGCATTTATAAGCAATATAGGCGGAGGCTTCGTTACCATCCATTACTTCAAAAACGGGCTTCGTTACAGGGTTGTTACTTTCCATATTTAAACAAAATTTTGAGTTTCAAAGTTACCAACATAGTATTGGGGAAAATATGACTTACGTCAGTTTAAAACATTTAATTGGTTAGGTTTTACAATAAAAAAACAACCCTGTAAAGATTTTGTAATGGGATTGATCTGCAAGTATGATTTCGGCAAAATGAATCACGATCCTGCATGACAATAATCATAACAAATTATAAGCCTGCCTGAAATATTTGGATTACTTTTGCGGTTTCTATCTACTGCCTGTTATGTGAAATGAACCTTTAAGAACGAACAAACATTTTGTTTATGAATTGGCTTATTGAATTGTTTACGAAACACAGTGTCGCTCAAACAGTAGTTATTTACGGGGTACTGATTTCCGTTGGAATTATTTTAGGACGAATAAAGATATTCGGCACTTCGCTCGGAGTAACCTGGATCCTGTTTATCGGGCTCATCGCATCTTACCTTGGTGCAGACGTGAATATTGAAACAGTTCACTTTCTGCGGGATTTTGGATTAATCCTTTTTGTTTACTCTATTGGTTTGCAGGTTGGGCCGGGTTTCTTTTCATCACTCAAAAGCCAGGCGCTTACAACAAATCTTCTCGCATCCGGCGTGGTTGCGCTCGGGATTTTAATCACTATCATATTTATTTATACAACAGGCACTCAGGTAAACGTGATGGCCGGTGTTATGAGCGGCGCTGTGACCAATACTCCCGGCCTTGGTGCTGCCCAGGCTGCGATCAACGACCTTAAGATTGAAGGCATGGACGGATCAAACATGACCCTGGCTTATGCGCTGGCTTACCCTTTTGGCGTTTTCGGTATCATCATCACCTTCATTATTCTCAAAAAAGTTTTCGGTGTAAATATTCAACGTGAACAGGAATTGCATAGAAGGCTCAATGCCCTCAGCGCTAATAAAGTGGTTTCTTTTCACCTGAATGTTGAAAATGAAGGACTCTCCGGCCAGCCCCTTAAAACGTTATTTGAGCTTTTAACCGATCATATCATTGTTTCGAGAATGATGTTGGCTGACGGAAGGATTATTACACCCGCTCCTGATACAATTTTGGAAAAAGGCGATGTGCTTTTAATTGTTGCGCCGCGCTATTTGCGTAAGAAATTAAATGTGCTAGTAGGTAAGCCCAGCAACGTAGACCTGAAAACAGCTCCCAGTAGTGTACTGATAGATCGTACTGTGGTGGTTACACGACAGGAGGTTACGCGTAAGCGGCTGGGCGATATTGCAGGATTACATCAGCAGGGGTTCACCTTAGCCAGACTTAGCAGGGCGGGAATTGAGGTATTACCTCACGGAGATTTGTTTTTACAACTTGGCGACCGCGTGAAAATAGTAGGTTCGCAAGAGGGTGTGGATAAAGCTACCGCCGTACTTGGGAACTCTGTTAAAAAGCTCGATGTGCCTGAAATTGCCCCGATATTTTTGGGAATTGTATTGGGCGTTGTATTAGGAAGTATTCCTTTTATGATTCCTACTATTCCCATTCCCGTGAAAATTGGTTTGGCGGGTGGCCCATTGATCGTTGCTTTGCTTTTAAGCAGGTTTGGCGGAGCTCTTTATCTGAACAATTATGTTACTTATAGTGCTAACCTGATGCTGCGGGAATTGGGCATCTGCTTATTTCTTGCCAGTGTGGGCCTCGCCAGCGGAAGCAACCTTGGGGTGGCTTTTGCAAGTGGTAAAGCCTGGGAATGGATGGGTATGGGCGCAGTAATTACGATTGTACCGCTGCTAATTATTGGCTTCATCGCCCACAAATATTTCAAGAAAACATATTTCGAAACCTGTGGTTTGTTAGCCGGAGCTTCCACAGATCCACCGGCACTTGCATTTGCCATTAAAACCGCTGGAAATGACATTCCCTCAAATACTTATGCCACAGTTTACCCGCTAACGATGATCCTGAGAATTGTGGGCGCTCAGTTATTGATCCTGTTGTTCGCAGGTTGATTTCACGCAGATGTCTTCAGGATTGAATGTTAGGTAGG
>MKRO01000186.1:3364-8572 GCA_001896965.1 Sphingobacteriales bacterium 41-5
CAAACGAATCATATAGTTTATCGTTCATACAACCTTTTTGTATCTTTGCCGTTTATTTTAGCAGCAATGAGTAAGAAAGGAAAAGTTTTAATGGCAATGAGCGGAGGTATTGATAGTACCGTAGCATCGCTCATGTTGCATGATGAAGGGTATGATGTGGTGGGTATCACCATGAAAACCTGGGATTACACCCACAGCGGTGGTGGCAAAAAGGAAACAGGCTGTTGTAACGTTGATAGTTTTAATGACGCGCGCATGGCTGCCGTTCAACACGGATTTCCGCATTTTATTTTAGATATACGCGATGAATTTGGTGATTTTGTAGTGAATAATTTTGTGGACGAATACCTGGCCGGCCGAACACCAAACCCCTGCGTGCTTTGCAATACTCACATTAAATGGCGCGCTTTGTTAAAAAGAGCCGATGCGCTCAATTGCGACTTCATTGCCACAGGCCATTACGCAAAAATTCGTCAGTTCGATAATGGTAATTATGTCATTAGCAAAGCGGTTGACCATACGAAAGACCAAAGCTACGTGCTTTGGGGATTGGAGCAGGATTTGCTCAGTCGTACACTATTGCCGCTTGGCGAATTTCATAAGACCGAGATCAGGCAGATGGCAGTGGATTACGGCTACCCCGAGCTGGCCAAAAAAAGCGAGAGCTATGAAATTTGTTTCGTGCCGGATAATGATTACCGCAATTTTCTTCGCCGCAAAGTAGAAGGGCTGGATGAAAAAGTAGCCGGCGGGAACTTTATTGATAAATTTGGAAACGTGCTGGGGCAGCACAAAGGCTACCCGTTTTACACGATTGGCCAGCGCAAGGGCCTTGATATTGCGTTTGGGAAACCGGTTTTTGTCACCTTCATCAATCCCGATGATAATACCGTGATGCTGGGCGATGAGGAAGACCTGAATAAAAACGAAATGATGGTGGGCAAACCCAACCTTCAAAAATATGATTCAATAACGCCCGGTATGGAAGCTGTTACAAAGATCAGGTACAAAGACAGCGGTACACTCAGCAATCTTTACCCCGAAGCTGATAAAGTAAAAGTAGCTTTTTATGAAAACGCAAAAGGCATCGCACCTGGGCAAAGCGCTGTGTTTTACGAAGGCGACGACGTGATCGGCGGCGGTATCATTCAGGGCGGAAGAATTTAAAATTTCCGTTACGCTTCCTTTATTATTTTTGCTGTGGATTTTTATTAGCTGGTAGCGATGCAGATCAAGGTTCCTGCTTAACCGTCCGCTCAGACGGTCGCATTTTTCATCTTCATTGCCAACGGCAAACCATAAATTTACCAATGAGGTTGAAATTTTTTTACGCTATTTTCTCGGTGCTGGTTTTCTCTGCATGTGAAAACTCAAAGGAGGAATTTGTGACGGAGTCCTACAAAGAATATTTTCCGGTAGCGATTGGTAAAACTTTAACTTATCGCGTGGATTCAACGGTGTTCACCCAAAGTGGCAGCAAAGTAGAAGTTCATAACTACCAGGTGAAGCATACTGTTCAATCGGAAATTGCCGATAACGAGGGGCGCAAAGCCTATCTTATAAACCGTTTAATTCGCAATGAAGCCGGCACAACTCCCTGGCTTGAAAATGGCAACTACACAGTTACACCTCTTGATGACCAGGTGGAGGTGGTCGAGAATAATCTTCGCGTCATCAGGCTTCGCAACCCAATGAAAAAGAATTTTAGTTGGCGCGGAAATGCTTACCTGCCCGGTTCACCCTACAGGTCGGCCTATGATATGGATGCGGGGAGTGACATGAACCAGTGGCAATTTACGTACAGCGATTTTGGCGATACAACTGCTTATGGCCAATCCTACCAAAATGTTTGGACTGTTGAGCATGCCAATAATGTATTGAACCTGCCACCCGTACCGGGAACTAACGCCTATGGGTTAATGGAAGTGAGCCGCGAAAAATATGCAAAAGGTATTGGGCTTGTTTATAGAAAACATGATGTATACGAGTACCAGCCGGGCCATGCTGACAATTCCTATCAACCCGCTTATTCGGGCTTTGGCATTACCATGTGGATGATTGAACACAACTAATTTAACGGTACCAATTTTTATTCATTCAAACATCTTAGGCTTGATTTCGATTAAGCTATTACTACAAATCAACATACAAAAATTGATTTGGGCATCATTAATTGTTATGTTGCTATGCGTTGATAATCAATTTAAAACAATCTTTACAGGAATTTTTAACATCAGCCGGCACTTCAAATATTGGTTTGTAAACGACTTTTTGGCGATGTACCTTTGATTTATCAATTACAAAAACAGTGTTGTAAAATATACAAAACAAAACACTGAAGTTAACCTGATCGCTCGCCTGCCTTTGCTGCTATTTTGGCGTTTCCTTGCACGAATAAAAATATTGTTTAACAAAACAAAAAAGGGGAATTATGAATATGAACATTTTAAAAGGAGCAGGAGAAATTGCGTACAGATTGGAGACTTTATTAGCAAACATGCTAACAACCACAGTAGTGGATCAACAGGGCGGAGTGTAACGCTAGATATTACAACACAACAAAAAAAATTTATTCAACACAAAAAGAAATTATTATGAAAACAATGATCTCAAAAATTAAAATCGTGGCTTTGTCGTTAGCGACAATCTTTGTAACAAGCACATCATTTGCTATTAATCCCGGAAACCAAAAGCCTGAAGACGTTCGCTATGTTGGTAATGTGAACGAGTTACCCGTTTACCGCGTTTCTTTAAACAACAACAACGCAGCCACTTACATCGTTTCTATTAAAGACAACGAAGGCAACATACTTTACAGCGAGAAAGTTTCAGGTAAAGAAATAGTTCGTAATTACCAGATTGATGAAGTGTATTCGAACGATTACTCTTTAACTTTTGAAGTAAATAACGTGACTGAAAAAACGAACAGCGTTTACGAAATCAACAAAACAAAAAAAGTATTTGATGAAGTTGCTGTAAGCAAAGTCAAATAATCGTGCAATCAAAAACAAAAATAAAAAGAGGCTGTATCAATGATGCAGCCCCTTTTGTTTATCATGACAAGTTAAACCCTGCGGTTTTTTGTCATTAATCTGTAGATCCACAGTAACAAGACAGCGCCTATAACGGCAAAAATAAAACCAGGGAGACTCCATTTTTCGCCGGCGGAAGCGAAGCCGAGGAACTGGCCAAGATATCCGCCAACAAGGGCACCTACAATTCCGATTAAAATAGTTACAATCTAGCCACCGTGGTCTTTACCGGGATGTAAAGCTTTTGCTATTGCGCCTGCTACCAGGCCAAATAAAATCCAAGATAAAATTGCTCCCATAGTTTGATTTTTTATTTAGGGTGAATAATTGACTACCCTAACTTAGCATAAAAAAACATGCCAAAAATCAATTTGATCGCAATTTCAATCAGATTTTATGCACATCAATTTACTGTGAATGAATAACTTGACTAAACTATTGTTGGGATAACACCCGAAAGCATCATGAGGTCTGTTAAAATAAAAGCTGTATAAGCTTCTACAATCACGGGCGCACGCAAAGCAACACACAAATCGTGGCGACCCTTCACTGAAAATTTTTCAACCTGTCCGGTTTCCCAATTCAGGCTTTCCTGCTCTTTTGGTGTTGATGCGGTTGGTTTCACTGCAACCCGAAAAACCAACTCATTGCCGTTGGTGATGCCGCCAACAATACCGCCTGCATGATTCGTTTTAGTCTTTCCTTCGTAGGTTTCAATTGCATCGTTATGCTGGCTGCCAAACATTTTTGCGGCGCCAAAGCCCGCGCCAAATTCAACGCCCTTCACCGCAGGAATGCTAAACATGGCGTGCGCTATCAATGATTCAACCGAATCAAAATGTGGTTCTCCCAAACCGATGGGCAGCCCGTTTACACGGCACTCAATAATACCCCCAACCGAATCTTTTGCATCGATTGCTTTTTGCAACCCGGCATCAATGCCAGGCTCGCCGCCCACTTCAATTATTTTAGCTTCGATTGAAATGTTCTTCAATAGTTTTTTTGCAATCACCCCGGCCGCAACAAGCCCCGTGGTAAGCCGTGCGCTGAAATGGCCGCCTCCGCGATAATCTTCAAAACCGCCAAATTTTTTATGAGCCACAAAATCGGCGTGACTGGGGCGTGGGATGGCTCTTAGTTTATCATAATCTGCACTGCGGGTATTTTTGTTTTCAATATAGATCATAATCGGGAAGCCCGTAGTCCTGCCATTAAAAACACCGCTCTTCAAAGCCGGAATATCTTCTTCCTGCCGCGGAGTAGCACCTTTTTGTGTGCCGCCTTTGCGGCGCTCCATGTCCGGAGTAAAATCTTCGATGGGTACTTTTAAGCCGGCCGGACAACCGTCAATTACAACGCCCACGCCCGCTCCGTGCGATTCCCCAAAAACCTGTACCCTGAAAATTCTGCCAAATGAGTTCATAATTATTTTTATTTAGCCGGCTGTTTTGCATCAATCAGCGTATTTGCGTCGCACTCTTCAACACCCGGATTACTATTGAACTTTTCATACAAATATAGCCGATGCTGATTTTTTAATAACTGAATGTAAAGCTGCTTATAATTTCGTCGGTTCTATTTCGTCATTGTTTACCGCGGTCCGGTTTTCTGCGTTCGCTACCCTGCGTTTAAAAGGGCATGCAAGCCACTTATGATTGATCTTTTGTTTTGGAAAATATTTCCTTCATCATCTCAATATCAATGCCACCGCTTGTTTTAGTGCCAAGTTGCTTTAGGTGATCGTAAAAATCCGGATAGGACTTATTAACAGCCATCGCTTCTTCAATGGTTATTTCGCCATCAGCTTTTAATGCAGCAACTGCACAGGCCATCGCAATCCGGTGGTCATGTCGCGAATGAACAATAGCTCCTTTCAACCCTTTACCGCCGTGTACCAGCATCATATCATCTTCCAAATCTATTTTCAGTCCTATCTTGCCAAACTCTTCCTGTAAAGTCAATCCGCGGTTACTTTCTTTATGGGCAAGCCTTTTAACCCCTTTAATCTTTGTAGTACCATTGCAATAAGCAGCGAGCCCTACAAGAGGAGGAAAGAGGTCGGGGCAATCGGTAGCATCAAATTCAAAAGCCGTCATTTGCGAAGGACGGATTTTAATGCCCTTGGCTTCTATCGCGATCCCTGCATTTGCGGCCATCAAAGCATCTACGATTTTTT
>MKRO01000187.1:0-311 GCA_001896965.1 Sphingobacteriales bacterium 41-5
ATGAATTTTCTCTGGCCTGATGCCTGGTAAAGATTGCTTGCGTTCAATATTGAAAACAGGGCCAGTGCAGACAACCCGACCCATAAACCGGCTTTTAATTTTTCAATAAAGAAGAAAGAAAGCGCGGCAATGATAGTAAATAAGAGAGCCACTTGTAAAACGTCAATTTGGATGCCATCAATCACTGCGGAAGGAAATTTTTCAAGATGTTCAATAAAGCTATTCATCCACCAAATAATAGCTGATAGTAGCTTTCCTAAAAATGCAGCTAAAATTTTAAGCGCAGAAATGATGACCAGGATTAGCTCGCC
>MKRO01000187.1:512-5828 GCA_001896965.1 Sphingobacteriales bacterium 41-5
GTACGGCGGCGTATGATAATTGAAAGCCTGCATCCCAAAGCCAGTAAGGATTGTAGCACAGTAATAGAAATGCCGAAGCTGCGAGTGTGTTGTAGATGGATGCTTTACGTTTTAAAGTGGTGCCCAACATAATAAAGGTGAACATCACCGCTGCCCTTACAATTGATGCCGCGCCGCCTGCGACCAATGTAAATATCCAAAGAATGGTGATGATCAACACCGGATGCAGCCAGGCTGTTTTTTTTCGTGTTAACAGCGGCCTAAAAAATAAATTCAACAACCAGAAGATGAGCGCCAAATGCATACCTGATACGGCGATGACATGCACCACGCCGGTGTTCACATAGGATTGCATTAAGTCGGGGTCGAGATCATCTTTGTAGCCGATCAACAAAGCCTCTGCAAGGCCCTGCTCTTTTTTACCGGCGATATAGTTTTTTATCGTTTGAATTACATACTCACGGGTTTTAAAAAGAATGCGGTTAATCGTACTTTCCTGCTTTTGAGTTGAAAGCACAAAATCCTGTTCTGTTAAGTACACCGTATGGGTGATGCGGTTGTAAAGTGCGTAACGCTTGTAGTCGAAGGCGCCCGGGTTGCCTGAATTTTTAATTTCCTGCAACGGCTTTTTGAATGATAAACCGGTACCCGGCTCAAATGATTTTATTGTTGAATCTTTTTTAAAATAAATAATGATTTTACCACTTGTTTGTTGCGAGGCGAAGCTGTCTATCACAGCATTAACAATCGCTTCGGCTTTATAAGAATTTTCTTTTTCCACAGGTTTTTCAGTAAGTGACACCGATAAAATATCATTGTTTTTATACTGGTGCCCAAACCAGTTTTTGGGTAACCTCACATCTTTGAAAAGAAATAAAAGCATTCCCAGTGAAAACATTAGAAGGCTTATAAACAGCGCTTTCGCCCATGAATATTTTAATTTTTGATAGGCGGGAAGTAAGGCGAAAATCAAAAAGCCCGAAAGAGAAATACCACCGGCAATTATTGCTGCTAACAGGGAAGTTTTTAAAATCGATTGAATGAGAATGCCCGCCGCAAAAGGAATCAGCAATTTTAAAAATGGTGCTTTATTCAAAAATATTTTCACAGCGTCTTTCAAAGGTGTTTGGCGTGTTTGGTGCTTTGATAAATTTACTCATATAAAAGAAAACCACCGAAAAATTTTTTCGGTGGCTAATAAAATATTTGCGGGTTTCTATTTCTTTCCGATCCTGTAAAACCGGCCATTCTGACCATCGCAAACCGCATACAGTGCGCCATCTTTGCCAACGGTAACATCGCGAAAGCGTTGCTGCTCGCCGGAGGCAAGCCGCTCTTCGCCAATTACTTTATTATCTTTAATAACAAGCCTTACGATGTGCATACCGCTAAGGCAACCCATGAACAAATTATTTTTCCATTCAGGTATCAGATCGGCGTTATAAAATACCATGCCGCTTGGCGAAATAACAGGATCCCAATAATACACGGGTTGCTCCATGCCTTCTTTCTGCGTAATGCCCTCGCCTATTTTTCCACCGCTATATTCAATGCTGTAAGTAATGGTTGGCCAGCCATAGTCTTTGCCGGGTTTTACAAGGTTAATCTCATCGCCGCCGCGCGCGCCAAACTCACCGTTCCACAAGTCGCCTGTTGCGGGGTTGATGGCCAGCCCCTGAACGTTTCTGTGGCCATAACTATAAATCTCAGGTTTGGCGTCAGCCCGGCCTGTAAAAGGGTTTCCTGCGGCTGGTTGCCCGTTTTTGGTGATGCGAACAATCTTTCCCAGAGCAGAATTTAATTGCTGGGCCTGCGGCCTTGATTGAATATTGGAACGCTCGCCCGTGCTCACAAAAAGATTCCCGTCCTTATCAAAAACAATTCTTGAGCCGTAATGAAGTGTGCTGGCGAAAGCGGGCAAAGCGCGGTAAATGACCGTTGCGTTTTCAATTGTTTTTTCATCATTCGCAAGCCGGCCTTTTGCTACTGCGGTAAGCGTGCCGCCCGGTTGGTTTTCAGAAAAGCTCCAGTATACCATGCGGTTGCTGGCGAAGTCGGGGTCAATATTTATTCCGAGTAAACCGCCCTGCCCGTCAGCGCTTACTGCCGGAATCCCTGTAATTGGCGCTGAAATCTGGCCGGCGTTGGTTGCGATGCGCATGGTGCCGGCCTTCTCAGTTATCAGGAACCTGCCATCAGGCAGGGAAACAATTCCCCAGGGATTGACCAGTTGATTGCTCAGCATTTTTACCTCCAGTCCGGTTTTTGTTTTTACGCCTGCTACTCTTGTTTGGCCTTCAAACGCAGGTTTGTACTGCGGGCTGTTGGGCGCGGAGGTTTCTACCGGAGGATAGGTTGAATCGACAGGGACGGGTTTTGAATCAGATGGCCTGTCGGGGTTACACGCGCCAAAAGAAAACGCGATGAGTAAAGCCAGCGGAAAAAATGCTTTAATAGTTGTCATAGAAATTTTTTTGAGGTTTGCTCGGGGGCGTGTTGTAAATATACCCGGAAATTTACGAATTAGTTTCGTTGGCCGAAAGGTTTTCGCCGCATTTTCTGCAATACAGGGCATCATTTGGGTGATTGCCCGCGCCGCATCCTGGGCATTTTACATCCACGACTTTCCGTTTGCTTTCCTGAATCACCGAAGCCGACATGATGCCGGTTGGCACAGCGATGATCGCATAACCCAAAATCATAATAAACGAAGCGATCATTTTGCCAAGAGCGGTTACCGGCGCAACATCGCCATAACCAACCGTGGTAATGGTAACGATTGCCCAATAAATACTTTGAGGAATACTATTGAAACCTGAGTTCTGCTCATATTCAACCACGTACATCAACGAACCCAGGAAAAAAGTTAGCAGTACCACGAAGAAGAGAAAGATGAAAATTTTGCGTGAACTTTTAATTAGTGCGAACATAAGCACGCGGCTCTCGTCTAAAAATTTCACCATCCTGAAAATTCTGAAAATACGCAATAGCCTGAACGACCGGATGATCATGAGCATGTGCCACTGCGGATAAATAAATTCGAAATAAGAAGGAAGAATGGATAATAGATCAATAACACCGTAAAAACTTTTTGCATACCGTTTCCGGCTTTTTACGCAGTAAAGCCTGAGGGCGTATTCGATGGTAAAAAGGCCGAGGAAAAAATAGTCGAGAATACGAAAAGTACTCCCATACTTAGCGGCTATCGGTTGCACACTTTCCAGCATCAGCAGGGTGAGGTTTAACGCGATGGCTATAAAAAGGAGTACATCGAATAGTTTTCCGGCAGGGGTACTCGATTGAAAAATTGTGATGTACAGCCATTGCCTGAACGTACCCTTTTCATCAGGCTTGTTCTGGTCCTGCAAAACATCGTACCTATCCGGCAGAATTCGAAATAGCGACATAGGTTAAAGATAAAACAACGGAAGCCGCGGATAAAATTTTTTATAATTCCGGCTGTCTTTTAACATGTCACTTCGCTTGTCTTTAAATACTTTCTGTATATACGCCCGGATGTTTTACCAGGTACGGTATGCCAATTGTGGCAAATACACCCGTTATGATACTCATTCCCAGCAACAGGTAATGAAACTGGTTGGTAACAACGGGGTCGGGCGAACGCTGTACGTGCATAGCGCCATAAATGCAAAACAGGCTAAACAATGACGAAAGCACCGTGTAAATTACAGCCCCGTTTTTGAAATACCTGTCAAAAAAAGAATACACAACGCTTGCGACAAAAAGTAAAATAAGGGTCGCAAAAATTATCGAGGAAACGTTTATGATTTCATGTAACGGAAATTTAGTGTATTCCGTAAAAGCGAGATCGTAAAACAGGTTGATAATTGTTGCGGCGTACCCTGCAATAAGGCCGGCCATGAGGGGTTTGTAGATGTGGCCGTCTATATATGGATTCTTCATTCCTACAATTTACAATATTTATTGCAATAGAATGTTAAAACTTTGGTTGATGCAGGAACAAGAACCTTTAAATGATCAAACTTTTTACCTTCTCAATCACCTGTGGTAAGTTGCTTGCATCCTGGCCGCCGGCAGTGGCTAAAGTTTTTTGTCCGCCGCCGCCGCCTTTAATAATTGGTGCGATATGCTGTTTGATAATTTGCCCGGCATCCAAATTTTTTGCCGCAACTACATTGTCGGCGATGGCTAAGGCTACAGATGGTTTGCCTCCTATGTTGGCACCTAACACGATTACAAAATCTTTCAAATGATTTTTCAAATCGCCGCAAAGCCTTTTTAATGCATCAGGATTGCTTACTTCAACAATATCGCCTATAAAATTAATCTGGTTAATGATCTCATCTTTTTGCAGCAGGCTGTTCCTGATGCCAACCAGTTCGCGGGCTTCAAGGCCTTCCACTCTTTTTTCCAGCGCGGCTTTGTCTGCCATTAATTTTTCAACCGCTTTAATTGGGTCGCCGCTTTTAAGCAGCTCGGAAAATTGTTTATTCTGATTGATTTTTTCGCTGAAGTATTGAAATGCCGCAGGGCCGGTGAGTGCTTCAATACGGCGCACACCTGCGGCAATTGCGGTTTCGGAAGTAATGACCAGCATCCCGATCATACCTGTCTGGCTCACGTGCGTGCCGCCACAAAGTTCTACAGAAAAGTCAGGGCCGGCTGTAACCACGCGAACCTTATCGCCATACTTTTCGCCAAATAAAGCCATCGCACCCAGTTGCATGGCTTCGTCTTTCGGCATTTCCTTAATCACTACCGGAAGGTTCTCGCGGATCTTTTCATTTACAACCTTCATTACTTCACGCAGTTCCTCATCAGTGATCTTTGAAAAATGCGAAACATCAAAACGCAAAATATCCGGCGATACCAGCGATCCTTTTTGCTGTACATGTGTGCCCAAAACCTTACGCAGCGCGGCGTGCAGCAGGTGCGTGCCGGTGTGGTTGTAGGTTGTGTTCAGCCGGTCTTCAAAATTTACAATGGCATTTATTTCACCATCAATGGGTTCGGGTAATTTATCAACGAAATGAATGATCAGGTCGTTTTCTTTTTTGGTATCCGTTACTTTTACTTCCAAGCCCGAACCACGCAACACGCCTTTATCTCCTGCCTGGCCGCCACTTTCAGCATAAAACGGCGTGGCCGCTAAAACAACCTGGTATTGTTCTTTGCCTTTGGCTTTTACCTTGCGGTACTTTACCACGTGGGTTGTGATATTGAGATCATCATAACCTACAAATTTTGTTGGTATTTCTTCACCTACCATTTGCCAGTCTTCGGTATCAACGGCGGTAGCAGCGCGGCTGCGGTTCTTTTGCTGCTGCATTTCTG
>MKRO01000187.1:5890-6674 GCA_001896965.1 Sphingobacteriales bacterium 41-5
AATCGGAAAACCATAAGTGTCATAAAGTTCAAAAACTGTTTTGCCATCGATTATATTATCGCCGTGTTTTATCTGATCAACTTCTGCGGCTATCAACTTTAAGCCTTTCTCCAGGGTTCTCAAAAAAGATTCTTCCTCTTCATGAATCACTTTGCTTACAAAAGCTTCCTGCTTTTTCAACTCGGGAAATACGTTTTCAAACTGATTAGCGATTACCGGAACCAATTGATACAACAAGGGTTGTTTATAATCCAAATAGGAATAGTAATAGCGCACCGCACGACGTAAAATGCGACGTATCACATAGCCTGCGCCGGTGTTGGAAGGTAATTGTCCGTCTGCGATGGTGAACGAAATGGCACGGATATGATCGGCAACTACTCGGAATGCTTCCTCATCCCCCGACCCCTTGTCCATGTGAGGAGAAGGGGAGTATTTTTTCCCTGTGATTTTTTCTACTTCCTCAATTGTTCCTGTAAAAACATCCGTGTCGTAATTACTTGTTTTGTTTTGCAGCACACGCACAAGCCTTTCAAAGCCCATGCCCGTGTCCACATGGCGCGCAGGCAAAGCTTCAAGGCTACCGTCTTTTTTTCTGTTGAACTGAATGAATACATTGTTCCATATCTCAATCACCTGCGGATGGTCTGCATTCACCAACTCTTTTCCGTCAATAATCGCGCGCTCATCATTCGATCTGCAATCCACATGTATTTCCGAGCAGGGGCCGCAGGGGCCGGTATCGCCCATCTCCCAAAAATTATCTTTCTTTTTTCCTTTGATG
>MKRO01000187.1:6737-7264 GCA_001896965.1 Sphingobacteriales bacterium 41-5
AAACGCTTACGTACAACCGGTCTTTTTCAATGCCCAGCACATCAGTCAGCAATTCCCAGCTCCACGCGATCGCCTCCTTTTTAAAATACCCCTCTTCCGGGCGGGCGGGGTTGCCAAAACTCCAGTTGCCGAGCATCTCAAACATGGTGTGGTGATAGGTATCTACGCCCACTTCTTCCAGGTCGTTATGTTTACCGCTCACGCGGAGGCATTTTTGGGTATCGGCCACGCGCGGGTACGGGCTTTTCTTATTGCCCAAAAAATAATCCTTGAACTGGTTCATGCCCGCATTGGTAAACATCAGCGTGGGATCGTTTTTTACAACGATGGGTGCCGATGGCACAATTTCGTGCCCTTTACTTTTGAAAAAATCTAAAAACTGCTGCCTGATCTCTGTACTTGTCATAAGGCTGCAAAAATAATGGTTAAAAGTTGATGAGTTTAAAGGTTGGCAAGGATATTATGCTTAGGCCAGTAACTCCTGCATAGTTTCAATTTTATAAGGAGCGCCTCCTCTTTATCAATGC
>MKRO01000187.1:7306-7548 GCA_001896965.1 Sphingobacteriales bacterium 41-5
TTTTTTAAACCCCGCAGTTGCTGGATCGCCAACAGTTCCGTTAGTTTTTTTATAAATAAGATAAGCTTCTAATTCGCGGTGTGTTTGCAAAAATTTCAACGCATTATCCTTTCCCAAAAACATCAGCGCGTTGTCAAAACCGTCTGCAGTGATCGCATCTTTCGCAATTACAGTCACGCTTATCAGGTCGCTTACAATTGAGTAGCCGGTAAAAGGGTTGATCAAATGCGTGATGCGCTTTC
>MKRO01000188.1:0-3143 GCA_001896965.1 Sphingobacteriales bacterium 41-5
AAATTAGTTTAAACAACTTCTTAGCAAAAATATAGTTTTCATTGGTTTGGCATCAGCACCGATTTCCGGACTTAAAAAACAAGAGAAAATCCGCCCCTTACGTCTTTGTTTTTATCCTGTATTTCAGATTTGTATTTTTCTATTTCTGCATTAAGAAATTTCGCATATTGGCTGTACATGAAATTAAAAAACGGCCTTAAATTCTCGTTCTTTCGGGATGCAACTAAAGCGTTGATATATTCTTTCTTATCTTCAATAAACACAATTGCCAATGGCAACCCAAATCGTTTCTGAATAAGACTCATAAGCAATCTCGACGTTCTGCCATTGCCGTCATAAAAAGGATGAATACTTACCAAATCGAAGTGCGCTTTAAAGGAAAGTTCAATCTTCTCATTTATCGTATTTGCAACAACCAATTCTTTTTCTAAATTTTCGACAAGCCGGTTCATAAGCTGTGGCACTTTGTCATAATTCGGAAAATAGCTATCGCCCGCCGTTACATTTCCTTTTCTAAATTCTCCTTCGGAACTATTTACAGTCCCTAAAGCAGTATTGTAAGTTACACCCGTATCCTTCATTACCAAAGCATTCATCTTTTGAATGAGCGGGATGTTGATAACAGTATCATTGGGTAAATCCATCACGAAGCGTATCGCATCAAAATGATTTTTTACCATTAGCGCGTGAATGAACGGCTTTCCGGCAGGAGTTAAACCATCATTTAAGAGTAACTGCACATCTTGTAAAGACAATGTGGAGCCTTCAATCGCGGTAGAGTGATGAGTAATCGCAAATTCATTAAACCTGTCATAATTTATTACATCATGAAGGTTTAAGTTTTTGTACTCCTGAATGAGAGGTGCGATATTCATTAAAGTGAAATAACAAATTTACTGCTAAATTCCCTGTACAACAATCACAATTTCCCCTTTTACCGTTTTTTGAGAAAAATAAACGGCAACTTCCCGAAGCGTTCCCCTTTTGTTTTCTTCGAACATTTTCGTCAGTTCCCGACTTACCGAACATTGACGTTCCTGCCCAAAATATGTTGCAAGTTCAGTTAATGTTTTAACCAACCTCATCGGGGATTCATAAAAAATTATTGTCCGTTCTTCGGTCTTCAGCTTTTCAAGAAGCGTGTGCCGCCCCTTTTTTAAAGGCAGAAATCCTTCAAAACAAAAGCGGTTGGACGGAATGCCGCTGTTCACCAAAGCCGGGACAAAAGCCGTTGCGCCCGGGAGCGTTTCAACTTTTATATCATTCTTTATACATTCTCTCACCAGTAAAAAAGCCGGGTCAGAAATTCCGGGAGTGCCTGCATCGGTCACCAACGCCATCTTTTTACCTGCGAGGAACTGGTCGATCAAATGTTGTAAAACCTTATGTTCATTATGCTGGTGGTATGGCGTTAGCGGCTTTGAAATATGGTAATGATTAAGCAAATGGGTGGTAGTTCGGGTGTCTTCAGCAAGTATGACATCAACTTCTTTCAGCACTTCTAACGAGCGAAGCGTGATATCTTTTAAATTACCGATTGGAGTGGGAACGAGGTATAACACGAAGTTGAAGAATTTACGTTTAAAAAGTTGAAGAGTTTACTACACGAAAGCAGCGATATTGAAAAATGCTGATACTCATTGGGAAATATTCGCTTTTATTTTTCATTAAAATTTATCAAAGAAATCCTGAACCATGCTTACACCTAAAAGGTTCACCAATCAACTTTTGGCTTAAACACTTCCCGATTGATCGGGCCTGATAAATAAAGACAGCAAAACGTAAGCAACAAAAACTATCGGCACTGCCGCCCATTGAAAAACGATCGCTGCAACAACTGCTATAACTACAATAAGTATTTTATCAATATTATCTTTTACAGCTTTGCTTTTGAATTTCAAGCTCATCATGGGAATATTGCTTACCATTAAATAACTCAACAAAATAATGATGGTATAAATTATATATGGATTTTTGAAAAATGCTTCAATGTTCCAGTTGCCTACCCTTGCCAATGGCAATGATGCAATCACGAGGCCCACTGCGGGCGTTGGCACGCCTTTGAAATAATAGCGTTGCTCTTTATCTAAATTGAATTTGGCTAAGCGCCAGGCAGCGGCGCAGGGCAGAATAAAGGCGGGTAATTGAAACCAAAGAGGGTTACTAATCTCCGGGTTGTTTGAAAAAGATAGTTCCAGCATTTTAAAAAGAAGCATTCCCGGCGCCACACCAAAACTTACAACGTCGGCCAACGAGTCTAACTGCTCGCCCATTGCTGAGGTGGCTTTAAACAAACGTGCCACAAAGCCGTCAAGAAAGTCAATCACGGCTGCAAGAAAAATAAACAAACTTCCCAACATCAGGCCAATACCGGACAAATTAAGCCCGCCTTGCGGATTGTATTGCATAATGAACACAATGGCCACGCAACCAAAAAAAAGGTTCAGCAAGGTAAATAAATTAGGAATTTGTTTCATTTTATCAGTTCATGGTTCATGGCTAATAGTTCACGTTTGTATTCCCTCCATGAACCATACGTCATAATCTACTTCTTCATCAACTTCTCAATATCATCAGCCTCAATGGGAATATTTTTCATCAGGTCAATATCCCCTGTTTTAGTAAGCCAGAAATTATTTTCGATCCTGATGCCTACTTTCTCCTGCTCTATATATATACCCGGTTCTATCGTAAGCAACATTCCTGCCTGTAACGGTTGTCGGAACGGCCCCAAGTCATGTACATCCACGCCTAAATGATGTGAAATGCCGTGGTACAGGTACTTACGATAAGCACGATTTTCGGGATCTTCATTTTTAATGTCCGCTTTTGTAAGTAACCCAAGTTTCACAAATTCTTTGCCTGCTTCAGTTCCCACCTTTTCGGTGTAATCGATCAGCGTGATGCCGGGTTTTAATATCGTGGCACAATAACGATGAATCCTTAAACAGGCATTGTAAATATCCTTTTGCCGTTTGGTAAATTTACCGTTAACCGGCACCGTGCGCGACAGATCAGCATTGTAGCCGCCATACTCGGCACCGAAGTCCATCAGTATTAAATCGCCGTCTTTGCACTGCTGGTTATTGCTGATATAATGTAAAATTCTTGCATTATCGCCGCTGGCAATAATACTTCCGTAG
>MKRO01000188.1:3183-5216 GCA_001896965.1 Sphingobacteriales bacterium 41-5
TCTCTGCTTCTATTTCAAACTCCCACACACCGGGTTTTATAAAACCCAGCAAACGCCTGAAAGTTTTATCGGTGATGTCAATCGCCTGTTTCACCACTTCTATTTCCTCTGCAGTTTTTATGGCACGCAATTGCATCATAATCGGCGCCAGCCTCAGGTAATGATGAAGTGGATAACGTTGTTTCAATTCAGCAATGTAACGGTATTGCCGGGTTTGCAAAAAAACACCCTGCCGGTCATGCTCGTTCGAATCTAAATAAATATTCCCGGCAGCGTGTATCCAGGTTTGTAAAAGAGCAGGCAACATATCAGCCCAAATAATTGTTTTAATACCACTAATATCAGTAGCTTCATTTGCGCGTAACCTTTTTCCATCCCATTTTTCTTTCAATTCATTAGGACGCACCAACACCAACACCTCTTTATATTTCGGATCAGGATTATCCGGAAAAAAGATCATCATTGTATCTTCCTGCCGAATACCTGTAAGCCAGAAAAGATTGCTGTTTTGTTTGAATTTATGCAGCGCATCACTGTTCTCAGGCACTTCATCATTCGAGTTAAAAATTGCAATAGAATTCTTTTGCAGTTTACTTACAAAACGTTTTCGGTTTTGTATAAAAATTTTAGGATTGAGTGGCAAATACTTCATATCTAACATTTTGAAGGGCTAAAGATAAGCCAAATCTAAAAACAACAATGCCGACATATTGCCGGCATTGTCAAATATATTTTAAACTGAATTAAAGGTTGATGACCGCAACCACCGGAAAATGGTCGGACGGAAATTTACCATGGTAACTATCGGTTAAAATCCCCCATTTGGCAGCCTTTAAAGTCGGGCTTATAAAAATATGATCGATCACATCGGTTTTGTGCAACGATTTTCCAAAAGCATTGAAAGACGCGTTGTTCGCATAAGGAAACTTCACATCTTCAAAACTATCATGAACAACTTTTGAATTTTTCAGAATTAAATAGGGTTCGGAATTTCTGTCGGCGTTAAAATCGCCAACCAAAATCACGGGTTCATTTTTCGCGATCGATTTAATCTTTTCAATCATCAATTTTGAACTCTCCCTCCTGGCAATTTTTCCCTGGTGATCAAAATGCACGCTAAAAAAATAGAATTTTTTCCCGGTCTTTTTATCCTGTAAATGAACCCAGGAACAAATTCTGTTGCAGCAGGTCGCATCCCAGCCTTTTACAGGTTTATCGGGCGTTTCTGCCAGCCAAAAATCTCCGCCTTTTAATAAAGTGAACCGATCCTTTTTATAATAAACTGCTGAATGCTCTCCTTTTTCTTTGCCATCGTCTCTCCCTTTTCCAAAACGGGCGTATTCAGGCAATGCTGTAGAAATATCATCCAATTGATTTTTGAGGCCTTCCTGTGTACCGAAAACATCAAAATCATGAAACCTTATGAGGTTAGAAACTGCGGGCGAGCGGTCTTTCCAAAGGTTTCCTGAATCACCCGGGTTATCATACCTCAAATTGAAAGTAGCGGCCACAACTGGCTGGGCACGCCCAATGTTTGCCAGTAATGCTACAAAAAACAAAACGGATAAAAACTTCTTCATGTTTAAAAAATTTGACTACTCTCCCGAAAGCTTGCGTGCTTCAGGCAATTACATCGAGGCACAAAAATACTTTGGCGGGGTTAATTTAACGTAAAGCTCCAAAAAATAAAACAAGAAACCTGATAGACGTTAAATTGAAAATCTAAAACAGCCCGTACAACTGCGAATCAATTTTCGAAATGATCTTCCCTAAATCTTCTTCGTTTTCAGCAAATTTATTTTTGTCAACGTCGATCACGAGCAGAGGGCCTTCTTTGTATTGATCAATCCAGCGATTGTAAAATTCGTTAAGCTTTTTGAGGTAATCGAGCCTGATATTTTCTTCGTATTCGCGGCCACGTTTTTGAATATTACCAACTAAAGTGGGAACGGAAGCATTCAGGTAAATCATCAGGTCAGGCGGCTTCACCATTGATTTTAAAGTGGTAAAGAATTCATAATATCATAATAATT
>MKRO01000189.1:0-814 GCA_001896965.1 Sphingobacteriales bacterium 41-5
GCAGTTTTTTCAGGTATCCCAAAGAAAGGGAAGAAAAATACGCGTTATATGACAATGAGAAAATAATCCCGGAAGAAGAGATTACATACACTACCGACATGTTTACGGATAAGGCAGTTTCGTTTATTCAAAAAAACAAGAACAAGCCATTCTTTATTTACCTTGCTTATAACGCCGTTCACACGCCAATGCAGGCAAAAGAAGGCGACCTTTCGCGTTTCCCAAACATAAAAGACAAAACCCGCAGAACATATGCCGCAATGATGGCTTCTATGGATGATGGCATAGGTAAAGTATTGGCTGCGCTGAAAGAAAATGGAATGGATGACAACACACTCATTTTCTTTTTAAACGACAATGGTGGTGCTACTAACAATGCCTCTGATAATGGACAGCTTCGTGGAATGAAGGGTTCAAAATGGGAAGGGGGCATCCGTGTTGGATATGTAATGCGATGGCCCGGACAAATACGACTGGGCAATGTTTATAAAAAGCCTGTTTCTTCTTTGGACATTTTGCCAACTGCTCTGGCAGCGGCAGGTTCTGATATAAAATTTGAAACAGATGGAGTTGATTTGGTCCCCTATTTAAAAAATAATAAAACACCTCATCGAGATTTGTTCTGGCGGCGAGGTGTTGCTGCGGCAGTCCGTTCCGGAAAATGGAAACTGATCCGGGTGAAATCCAATCCTCCGTTATTGTTCAACCTTAACCGGGATATTTCTGAAACAAAAAATCTTGCAGGCAAGCATCCGGGAAAAGTTAAAAAACTACTTTCAAAAATCAGGAATTGGGAAAAAGGCCTGGAACAACC
>MKRO01000189.1:876-1605 GCA_001896965.1 Sphingobacteriales bacterium 41-5
GGAAAAATTTTGAAACAGGCCTACCTCATAATATTCTTTATTCTTTTGGTAAACTATGTTTTCGCCGAAGATATTCGGGTAGGCACCGTTGGCGAAATATATGAGTCAGTTAGCCGTTTGAAACCCGGAGACAGGCTATTGTTGAAAAATGGACGATATAATGACCTGAAACTTGTTGTTACAGTTTCCGGGAACGAAATAAAACCAATTATAATTGCGGCGGAGAATACGGGTAAAGTTTTTTTCACCGGTAATGTAAGTGTAGAGATGCGCGGCGAACATCTGGTGTTAAAAGGTATTTATTTTAAAGATGGCGCAAGAGACGTAACCCAATGGAGATCTCACGGACCTGGGCTGGTGGCCATTTATGGCAGTTACAATCGGGTTACAGAATGTTTGTTCAACGATTTTGACAAAGCTAATTCAGCCTATATTACCACTTCACTTACAGACGATGAAAGCGTGCCGTTACATTGCCGAATCGATCATTGCAGTTTTGTAAATAAGCTCACCTTCGACCAGGTGATCAACCTGAACAATACTTTTAAAAAAGATACGGTTAATGTAGGACCTCCCATGTATCACCGGATCGACCATTGCTTTTTTTCAAACCCCAAAAAGGAAGGAAACGCCGGCGGGGGTATAAGAATAGGTTATTTCCGCAACGACGTTGGCCGCTGCCTGGTGGATTCTAATGTTTTTGAAAGACAGGATTCGGAGCCTGAGATT
>MKRO01000189.1:1617-6689 GCA_001896965.1 Sphingobacteriales bacterium 41-5
CCTTTTTGAATTGCCGGGGTACATTGAACTTTCGGCACGGAGATAAGCAGGCGGCAGTAAATAATTTTTTTATTAGCAACGACACATTGTTTGAATATGGTGGCATGTTTATTTGGGGGAGTAGCCATCTCATTGCCAATAATTATTTTAATCTCTCTAAAACGATAAGATCAAGAGGCCATGCTGCGATCTACCTAAACCCTGGTGCGCCTGCCTCAGAGCACGTTATGGCTTTTGATATAGATATCATAAACAATATTTTCGAAAACATCAACGGATACGCTATTCACTTTTCACCCATGTTGGCAAATAGAGTACAGAACTTCCCTCATTTGAAAGTACCCCAAATGGTACCGCATGATATCCGCCTGGTTAATAACTGCTTTTATGCTGACAAGCCGTCCGGTTTTAAATTTTTCAGGGATGACTGCCCCACCATTGAAAAAAAAATCAATTGGGCAAACAACAGCTATTACGGTTTGGAAACCGGATTGGCTATAAATAATGGATTGAGAAAAGGCCAAAGGCACCGGCATTTACTTTCGTTTCAGAAAATTTCTGATGTTAGTAAATGCATCGCATTAAAAAATGAAACTCATTTCGCTTACAGAAATTTCGACGGTATAGACTTTGATTTTAATTGTAAATTATCGGGCGGTATTAATGGAAAACCATTGCGAGCTACCGACATACTGCCGCCATGGATGATACCAGAATTGGGGACATACCATAAAACGGGGAAGCTGACAAAACTCCAACAAAAAAGACTACGGGAGATCAATCATCGAAGTAAACCATAATAAAGTAGAAAGTATGAAGAGTGCATTATTACTCATAGCGTTTTTAACCGTGTCGTTTACCATAAAGCAGGCCGCATCCCAGGCTTTTAAACCGATGAATCAGATTTACAAAAAAAGCTGGATAGACCTGAACAAGAACGGGGAAAAAGATGTTTATGAAGACCCTTCCCAACCGCTTGAACTTCGAATCAAGGACCTCGTATCTCAAATGAGCCTTGAAGAAAAAACCGCCCAAATGGCTACGCTGTACGGGTATAAAAGAGTGCTGAAAGATTCATTACCAACCCTGGCATGGAAAAACGAAATATGGAAGGACGGAATTGGCAATATTGATGAAATGTTGAATGGGTTTGTAAACTGGGGCAAACCGATCATGAGCCTCGATCTGGTTACCGACATCGAAAAACATGTATGGGCTATGAACGAAGTTCAGCGCTTTTTCATTGAACAAACGAGGCTGGGGATTCCGGTAGATTTCACGAACGAAGGGATTCGGGGTATCGAAGCGTACAAAGCCACAGGGTTTCCCACGCAGTTAAATATGGGCATGACCTGGAACCGCGCACTGGTGCATCAAATGGGATGTATTACAGCAAAAGAAGCCCGGGCGCTGGGTTATACAAATGTTTATGCGCCCATTTTAGATGTGGCAAGGGATCAACGTTGGGGCAGACTGGAAGAGGTTTATGGAGAAGACCCCTATCTAACAGCGCGGCTTGGCGTGGAAATGACCAGAGGCATTCAGGAAAATGGTGCGGCAGCTACAGCCAAACATTTTGCTGTGTATAGCGCTAATAAAGGTGCTCGTGAGGGGCTGGCCAGAACAGATCCGCAAGTTTCTCCCAGGGAAGTACGCGATGTATTGTTATACCCGTTTGAAAAGGTAATTAAGGAAGCAGGGCTGATGGGAGTTATGAGTTCGTACAACGATTATGACGGTATCCCTGTTTCGGG
This sequence comes from Sphingobacteriales bacterium 41-5, assembly GCA_001896965.1. Classification (GTDB taxonomy): domain Bacteria; phylum Bacteroidota; class Bacteroidia; order Chitinophagales; family Chitinophagaceae; genus Niabella. The sequence goes on from MKRO01000189.1 coordinate 3,372, forward strand.
TAGCAGCTATTGGCTTATAGAAATATTAAGAAACAGGTTTGGGTTTAAGGGATACGTGGTGAGCGACAGCGATGCACTGGAATATCTATTCAACAAACACAAAACTGCCGACAGCATGAAAGAGGCTGTATTTCAGGCTTTCATGGCTGGTATGAACATCAGAACCACTTTTCGCCCGCCGGATAATATCATCATTTATTTGCGTGAACTGGTTAAAGAAAACCGTATTCCTATTGATACGATTAACAGTAGGGTAAAAGATATTCTTTCAGTAAAATTTCGATTGGGCTTGTTTGATGAACCTTATGTGAAAGATGCAAAAAAAAGTGCAGAACTGGTCAACAATACCAAACACCAGGAAGTTGCTTTACAAGCTTCGCGTGAGAGTATTGTTTTACTAAAAAACAATGGCAATATTCTTCCACTTGATAAATCAAACAAAAAAATTGCTGTAATCGGACCAAACGCTACAAACGTTGGGTACGCTCATGCGCATTACGGGCCACTCATGTCGGAAAGTGTCAGCATTCTGCAAGGCATACAGGATAAGTTCGGTAAACAGAATGTTTTATATTCATTAGGTACAGAAATCGTAGATAAAACCTGGCCGGAAAGTGAAATATTTCCGCAAGAGCCGGACAGTGGTGAAGCGGAATTGATTAGCAGCGCTGTTGAAACGGCAAAAAAAGCTAATGTGGTGATTTTGGTTTTGGGTGGCAACCTGGAGACTGCAGGTGAAAATAAAAGCCGCACTTCTCTTGATTTACCTGGGTATCAACTATTGCTGGCAAAAGAAATTGTAAAAGCCGGGAAACCTGTTGTGGCTCTGCTCGTGGGGGCACAACCAATGACTATAAATTGGGTTGACAGGTTTGTGAATGGAATTGTGTATGCCGGTTATCCTGGTGTAAAAGGAGGCATTGCTGTAGCAGATGTTTTAGCAGGAGACTATAATCCCGGCGGGAAACTTACGTTGACCTGGCCAAAATCTGTAGGACAAATTCCTGTCAACTTTCCTACAAAACCTAATGCCCAAACAGATGAAGGAGAAAGCGCCAGAGTGAAAGGGTTGTTATACGATTTTGGGCATGGCCTGAGTTACACAAGTTTTGCATACAGCAACCTGAGAATAGATAACCAACTCAAGACCAACGATAAAGTGATAGTAAAAGTAACCGTTGCCAATAATGGCAAACTTGACGGAGACGAAGTGGTGCAGCTTTATACAAGGGATGTAGTGAGCAGCGTAACTACTTACGAAAAAAACCTCCGTGGTTTTGAACGAACCTTTCTAAAAACGGGGGTATCAAAGGAAATTAGTTTTGAAATACCAGGAGATGATTTTAAATTGTGGAACCGTGAAATGAAGCATGTGATTGAACCGGGCGAATTTGAAATCCTGGTAGGGTCTTCTTCTAAAGACATAAGACTGAGCGATAAATTTTTTTACTAGAAAATTAATGGAAACATGATCTTCAACAAGTACTTTTTACTGGCTGTTCTTACTGTTGCAGGCTTACTGGCGGACGCCCAACCTTCTATTATCCCTTTACCTACTGAATATAAATTATCAAATGACTCATTTGCGTTGGATAACAATGTGGCGCTGGTGATTGCCGATGCCGCATTTGAAGATGAAGGAAATTATTTTCAAATGCAATTGTTGAAATCAACGGGTATAACACTACCATTATTACAGGGAAAAAAGGAGCGTACTGTTCTTTTACAGCGGGCTATTGTAAAAAATGCAATGAAAGGTTCTTACAGCCTTAAAATATCAAGAAACGAAGTATTGTTGAGCGCGACGGACGATGAAGGTATTTTTTATGGCATCACTTCATTGTTGCAGCTCATAACTTCAAAAAAAGTGGTAAACGGCCGGGCAAATATTCCTTCGTGGGAAATAAATGACAAACCCCTCTACCGGTGGCGTGGTTTGATGCTGGACGAATCACGTCATTTTTTCGGAAAAGAAAAAGTAAAATCGCTTCTGGATTGGATGGCTTTTTATAAGCTCAATAAGTTTCACTGGCACCTTACTGATGAACCCGGCTGGCGGCTTGAAATAAAAAAGTATCCATTGCTGACTTTGGTGGGCGGTATCGGAAGCCACACAAATCCTTATTCCCCAACAGCTTTTTATACACAAGAAGACGTTAAAGAAATTGTGCAATATGCTGCTGAGCGTAAAATTGAGGTGATTCCTGAAGTTGATATGCCGGGTCACGCAAGAGCAGCCAACAGAGCCTACCCCCAGTTCAGCGGCGGTGGGTCAGAGAAATATCCCGACTTTACTTTCGACCCTGGCAACGAAGGAACCTATCAATACCTCACTAATATCATTCGTGAAGTAGATGTACTGTTTCCTTCAAAAATGATCCACCTTGGTGGTGATGAAGTGAGTTTTGGTAATCAGCAATGGGGTAAAAACCATGGCATTCAGAAAATAATGGCCAGCAATAATTTAAAAAACCTGAAAGATGTAGAGGATTATTTTATGAAGCGTATGGCGGATAGTCTTTATAAATTGAATAGCAAATTTTTAGCCTGGGATGAAATGGCCAACCTTTCTTTACCAGCTGATAAAACCGTTATTTTTTGGTGGAGGCACGATAAGCCGGAGCAACTGAAAATGGCTGTCGAAAAAAACTACTCAGTAGTACTTTGTCCGCGCATTCCTTTATATTTTGATTTTGTGCAGGACAGCAGTCATACTGTGGGGCGCAAATGGAAAACATCTTATGCCGGTCTTGGTAATCTTTATATGTTCGATGCCGGAAGCTTTCTGTCAAAATCCCAGCAAAATAAGGTATTGGGTATTCAGGCAAACGTGTGGACTGAAGTTATTGCAACTACTCAACGCCTGGACTACATGATCTTCCCCCGCATCAGTGCGTTAGCTGAGACTGCTTGGTCAGAGAAGAAAAATTATGCTAACTATCTTGACCGGTTAAAAACCCATTTACCTCTATATGAACAAAAAGGCATTTTTTATTATGATATTTTTAAGCCAACTCGATTTTCGGAACCTGAATTATAGACGTTGTGAATATCTCAACGTTATTATTAATCGCTTTACTGAGGTGAGTATCAAGTTTACTTTTTTTTAAAAGAAATTTACACTTCCTTACAAACTTTACGCTTACATATTTTACCTTGTTTGACATTTGGATTACCTTTGGGCTGGTATCATTTTATTGATACAAATGATACGGGTTCTTTATTTTTTAATCCAAATGATAGATGGCAGGTTATTGGATTTCAATTAGATATTTGGTCGGGAACCGAATGTAGTCAACCCGATGTTTAAAAAGATAG
>MKRO01000190.1:0-449 GCA_001896965.1 Sphingobacteriales bacterium 41-5
GTGATCGGGAGTGGCAATCACCACTGCGTCAATATCTTTGCGATCCAGTAATTCCCTGTAAAAGCTATAACCGGTAACGCCGGTTTTCACTTTAGTGGCGTTGGCTTCATTTGCGGCCTCAACAAATCTGTTCAATTTTCTTTTATCTACATCACAGGCAGCAAGCACCAGCGTTTCTTTACACCCGTTAATGTTTTTAAGCAGCCCCAAACTTTGTCGCCCCACACCAATATAGCCGAGATTAATTCTATCACTTGGCGCCAGGTAGCCTTTGCCGCCTAAAACATTTCTGGGAACAATTGTAACTGCGGCAGCAGCCAACGCTGCCTGGCTTATAAATTTTCTTCTTTGCATGGCTTACTTTTTTGGCATGAACAGTAGAATTTGTGGCATCCAAGTTGCCTGCCTTCCGCAGGCAAGCGTCGCACTATTCGGTAGTAGCACTTATG
>MKRO01000190.1:514-5678 GCA_001896965.1 Sphingobacteriales bacterium 41-5
AAAAGTGGTATTGCTACCACTTTATTTTAAAAAAAATTCTACAAGTCTGTAATTGGTTTGTATACCGGCACAAGAGATTTCATTATAAGCCAACCGATCAAGTAGGCCACACCACAGATACAAAAGATGATAAAATAACCGGCTTCTCTGCCCTCAAATCCCAAAAGACCCATTGGCGATCTTATAAATTCCGCTCCTTTTTCAAAAAGTTCCTCTGACATTGTCACCTCCTTGCCTTCAACCATTGTAGAACCCGCCGCATAATCAAACAGTACACCTGAACCCTTATTAATAATGAATGCGCCCACACCACCTGCCATCCCTCCAATACCTGTAATGGTAGCCACTGCATGTTTCGGAAACATATCGCCAATTGTTGAGAAGATGTTTGCGCTCCAGGCCTGATGCGCCGCACCCGCAATACCAATGATGATTACGGGGATCCAAATAGAAATATGGCCCAGCGGCTGCGCCAATAATGCCAACAGCGGGAAGAAGGCAAATATCAGCATGGCTTTCATTCTGCCTGCATAGGGGTTCATTCCTTTTTTATCAACGAAATATGAAGGAAGCCATCCGCCAATAATCGACAGCATCGTGATGGCATACAGAACAAAAATATATTTGGCGCTTTGTACAGCCGATAACCCGTAAACGGATTTTAAGTAAGCAGGCGCCCAGAATAAAAAGAACCACCACACGCCGTCTGTCATGAATTTACCAAGGGCAAAAGCCCAGGTTTGTTTGTAACTGAATGCCTTGGCAAAAGAAATTTTCTTTTTCGGCCCTGCACTTTGTTCGGCAGTGGCGGGGTCCAGGTCATCCTGCTGAATATAGGCAAGTTCCTCTGCGTTAACCCTTTTGCTTTGCTCAGGCTTATCATACAGAAATATCCAAAAGAACATCCATACAAACCCCGTTGCACCAATGATTACAAACGCCATTTCCCAACCCCAGGCCTGCGCAATAAAGGGAATGGTAATTGGCGCTAACAATGCACCAATTTGCGCACCGGCATTAAAAATACTTGTTGAAAATGCCCTGTCTTTTTTCGGAAAATATTCAGCCGTGGTCTTAATTGCAGCAGGAAAGTTCCCTGCTTCACCAATCGCTAAAATCAATCTCGCAAAAATGAATAATGAAACACTAACTGTTGCAATTCTACCCACATCACCAACTGTAGCGAGTGCTTCTTTTGCTCCTTCAAAATTAACAGCCCAATCCCCCGCAACAATGCCTGAAGTGGCAATACCGCAGAAAGCATGCAGCACTGCACCAACAGACCATATACCGATTGACCATAAAAATCCTTTTTTGGTATCCATCCAATCCACAAACTTGCCCGCGAACAACATCGCAATTGCATAAAAAATAGAGAACAAACCGGTTACAGTTCCGTAGTCGGAATCGGTCCAGTGAAATTCAGGTGCGATAAAATCCTTCCAGGTAAGCGAAAGTACCTGCCTGTCGAGATAGTTAATAGTTGTTGCAAAAAAAAGTAGCGCTGTTATGATCCAACGAAACTTTGTGGCTCTTCCCTGTGGCTTTACATCGTTCATTTTTTATTGTTTTATTGATTGAATGATTTGCAATACGCTTTTTGTTGCTTTCTCAATAGTACTATAATCGCGCTCTTCCATTAACGGCTTACTGATGAGTTTGCTTCCCATACCAACTGCGCAAACACCTGCGTCAAACCAGCCTTTAATGCTTTCTTCGGTGGCATACACGCCGCCGGTTGGCATAAAATACAATTTAGGGAAAACTGGTTTGATATTGCTTAAATATTTCGGGCCCAAAATATCCCCGGGGAAAAGTTTGATGAATTTGATGCCCGCATTTTCAGCCGCGATGATTTCTGATGGCGTCATGCAGCCGGGTGCGTAAAAAATATCATGCGCAACCAAATATTCGGCAACCTCCGGCACAAATCCCGGACTCACAAAAAAATCTGCCTTCGCCTGCAGATATTTGTTCACGTCTTCTTTATTTTTTACTGTGCCGATACCGATGAGTAAACCCGGCATTTCAGCATCGCGAATGGCAACAAGTTTTTTAAAATTGTTCCAGGCCGCTTCGCCGCGATTGGTATATTCAACTGCTTTAACACCGGCGCGGTACAAGGCCCGTAATACTTCCACGCTTACTTCTTCATCGGCATTAAAATACAAGGGCAACACACCCTGCTGAATGATCGTATCTAACACTTGTTGACTTCCCATTCTTATCAAACTTTAATTTTCATTATTAATTTTTTAATACTTCCTTCCCCAATCATCGGCGCATGTACATCTTCGGGAAAGAAAACTGCAAACTGCTCTGCGTTTAACGTGAAATACATGTCAGGCAAATCGCTAAAAAACAAAACGTCTTTGTCATCGTCATAATCGGCTTTTGGTAAACTACAGGAACCGCGCGGCTTCCAGCCCATTTTTTCTACTCCATTGATCAAATACTGAATGTCGATGAACTGATTGTGACATTCAAAAGTCGATAACGCAGCTTCCAGAGTTTTGCCCCGCGCTTCGGAAATAATCGCTTTAACGCCTTCAGCAACCTCGTAGGTTCCTGTTGCTGTATTTGCTAAATCAGTAGCGGCAATATATTCGAATGCCTTTGCAAACAACGGGTGTATGCAGGCGTATTTTGAATGATTACTTATTGTGTCAATGATCACCGGAAATTGTGGATTATAAATTATGAATTGTGATTTTTGCCAGTTATAACGCCGTGCAACTAATAATTTCAAATTTAAAATTAACGTTGCACCCTGCCGCTCGCATCGCCTTTCATTAATGTTTTTACATCGCTTAATGTCGCATGATTCAAATCGCCGGGGATTGTGTGCTTTAATGCAGAAGCAGCAACGCCAAACTCAGCTGCATCTGACATGCTCATACCCGTTACCAAACCGTATATCAAACCACTTGCAAAACTGTCGCCGCTTCCTACTCGATCCACAATGCGCACTTCATATTTTTTTGTGTGATAAAATTCGTTACCGTCACTCACCAATGCACTCCAACCGTTATCGCTGGCACTGTAACTTTCCCGAAGTGACGATGCAATATATTTAAACCCAAACTTCTCTTTCATTTGGCGAATCACATCTTTATACCCTTCCAAATTCAATTCTCCCTTTGTAATATCTGTATCCGCAGCTTTGAAACCTAAAGTTGTTTCTGCATCTTCTTCGTTGCCGATGCAGACATCTACATACTTACAAAGCTCACTCATCACTTCACGCGCTTTTTCCTTAGTCCACAATTTTTTGCGATAATTGAGGTCAATGCTCGTGGTAATGCCTTTAGCTTTTGCAGCCTTCAAAGCAGCTTCAGTTAAGGTGGCCGCTTTATCGCTTAATGCAGGAGTAATGCCAGTTGTGTGAAACCAGTTAGCGCCGTCCAAAATTTTATCCCAGTCAAATTCACCGGCATCCACATCAGCAATGGCAGCGCCTGCGCGGTCGTATATTACTTGCGATGCACGCATGCTGGCGCCCGTTTCTAAAAAATAAATACCGAGCCTTTCGCCACCGCGTGCTACAAATTGCGTATCCACACCGTAGCGGCGCAAATGATTAATTGCTGATTGCCCGATAGCATTATCAGGAACTTTGCTTACAAAAACACCGTTTAATCCGTAATTACTCAAAGCCACAGCTACATTGGCTTCACCGCCACCGAAGGTTACATCCAACGAATCGGCCTGCACAAAACGCAGGTGGCCCGGGGTTGATAAACGCAGCATAATTTCTCCAAGTGTTACAATTTTTTTCATTTGTCTGAGCTACGATTTTTATGATTTATCTGATTTGTATGATATGCTTTTCCTAACTAATTATCTGCGTGATTTATGGTTGGTTTGATTAATCAATTCTATTTAATCATACTAATCTCATACATCACAGTTCAGACTATTTTAATGTTACCACCGGTGTAGCGTCCATGTCAGTGAATTGCTTGTTTTCACCGGCCATGCCCCAAATAAAACCGTAGTTACTGGTACCGCAGCCGTAGTGGCCGCTCCAGGGTGGGGAGATCACTGCGTCATGATTTTTCATAATGATATGGCGGGTTTGCTGTGGCTCGCCCATCATGTGAAACAATCGTTGTTCTTCGGGAAGATCAAAATAAAAATACACTTCCGTCCTGCGCGTGTGCGTGTGCGGCGGAACGGAGTTCCAAACGCTGCCTGGGTCCAATACTGTTAAGCCCATCACCAACTGGCAGCTTTGAATGCCATCGTCGTGAATGTATTTGTAAATAGTTCTTTTGTTGGATGTTTCAACCGAACCAAGGTTTACGGGAACAGCCTGTTCTTTGGTATATTTTGTAGTTGGATATTCCTTATGCGCCGGCGCTGACAGCAAATAGAAAACAGCGGGCTCTTTTTTACTACTGCTGTTTAAACTTACTTTTTTACTGCCGCGGCCAACGTACAAACATTCCAGCTTGTTCAAAGAATATTTTTGCCCGTCAACTGTTACAGTTCCATTGCCGCCAACATTGATGATGCCTAATTCCCTGCGCTGCAAAAAGAAGTCGGCTTTTAACTCATCTTCATTTTGAAGAACAACTGATTTACTTACGGGCTTTGTGCCGCCGACGATGATGCGATCGTAATGACTGTACACGAGCGTTAACTTGTTTGCCTGCATTAATTCTTCAACTAAAAAATTAGAACGGAGTTGTTCCGTATCCATTGCCTTAGTTTCCGCAGGACTATTACAAAAACGTATTTCCATGATTTTAATAATTAATAGTGTATAATTAACAATTAATAGTGAATAGTTAATAATGAATAATTTAATAGTGATTGGTTGTTATCGTCCCATCCAACCGCCATCTACAGTCAAAATCGTTCCGTTTACATAATTTCCGGCATCGGATGCAAGAAAAACTGCAGGACCCGCAAAGTCTTCGGGATTGCCCCAGCGGCCTGCCGGAATACGGCTTAAAATTGAAGCACTTCTTTCCGCATCTTCACGTAATGCCTGTGTATTGTCTGTGGCAATATAACCCGGAGCAATACCATTGACGTTGATGTTTTTTGATGCCCACTCATTCGCCAAAGCCTTTACCAGGCTTGCCAAAGCGCCCTTGCTGGCTGCATAACCGGGTACATTAATTCCTCCCTGAAAACTCAGCAACGAACAGGTGAA
>MKRO01000191.1:0-400 GCA_001896965.1 Sphingobacteriales bacterium 41-5
CGCTTGTTCGCATGAGCCATCATCTGCATTTTTGTATGAAATGATTGAAGCCTACGGCGGCGCCAAAAATTTTTACAAAGATATTTACATTAACTCGCCTTTTCCGCTGGCTATTATTCGCCGTTCGGAAAACGGCAATTGGCTTAACGCTAATTATTACGACGATAAGAAGTTATTTGAATATGTAAAACCATTTATGATTGAAAGCCTGAAGAAACACATAGAAATTGGTGTACGAACAGACAAGGCTTATGTTTTAGGTAAAAAGAACCTGAGCTTTCTTAATAAAATCAACGAGGAAGAAAAGCTTTTCGGCGAATTAATTTGCGTGGAACACCCGCGGTATATTCAGCAATATAAATCAAAAGATAAGGCGGCTTATATTGATAAATACCTGCTC
>MKRO01000191.1:533-9336 GCA_001896965.1 Sphingobacteriales bacterium 41-5
AACCTTTAGTGTATTCCTGTTCAGGTTGTTCCAGCGCGGCGCAAATGGCCAATTACATCGCCATTCAAATGGACAGGGCGGGAACAGCCGAAATGTCCTGTATTGCGGGTGTGGGTGGCAACGTGAAGGCGCTTGTAAAAACAGCTAAGTCGGGCAGGAGGATTATTGCGATTGATGGTTGCCCGTTAGCATGTGCCAAAGCTTGTCTGGGTAATCATGGCATCAGGCCGGATGTGCATTTTGAACTCAGCCGCTTTGAGGTGAAAAAGAAAAAAGGAGAGGATTTTAATGTTGAGGAAGCCCGATCTGTGTTAACAAGTTTGACGAAGGTTATTGAAAATGAATAAATGTTTTCAAACGCTCGCAAATTCCTGAGTTAATTCTTCGATCGTTTTGCTGATTGTAAAATAGCTAACCAGTTTTTCAATCACTTCTTCCACGAGCGCATCAGGGCAGGAAGCGCCGCTTGTCACCAAAATTTTTAGCGGATGCCTATCGGGTAAGAACCCGGTGGTTTCCAATTGTTCTTTTGAATGGAAGTTGAAGTGAAGGATTGTTTCTTTGTCCAATATTTTATCTGCATGATTAATAAAATAGGTTGGTAGGCTTTCTTCGCAAAGCTCCACAAGGTGAGACGTGTTGGATGAATTGTACCCGCCCACAACGATAGCAAGATCTGCATCGGTATCAAGCATGGCAGATACGGAGGTTTGATTATCGTTGGTGGCATAGCAAAGCGTATCGCGCGTATCCGCGAAGCGCTCGCCTACATTATTCCCATCTAATTGATATTTATCAATCATGATATTTTTAAGGTAGTCAGCAATTGCCTGTGTATCGCTTGCCAGCATGGTGGTTTGATTAACTACACCTATTCTTTGCAAATCCTTTTGTACATCAAACCCAGCGCTGTACTGCCCTTTGAACTCTTCATAAAAATTGTCATGAGGTTTTTCACCGGTAATATATTTCGCCAGTTCCTTTGTTTGAGCCATATCCTTCACCACAACAGCAGGTGAGTTGCTTGCCGCGTGCGAAAAAGTGGCGCGCGTTTCTTCATGTTTCGGCTTTCCGTGAATAATGATCGTATAATCTTTTTTAGCAATGGCCTCGCTACGTTTCCATACTTTTTCTACGAAAGGGCAGGTGGTATTATAATTTTCAGTAGCGACGCCTGTTTTTTGCAGTTTCTCCTCAATTTCAAGCGTGGTGCCAAATGCAGGAATTAAAACAATATCGTCTTTAGTCAGTGTTTCAAAAGGAACAAGCTGTTTGCCGTGGGTATCCTGTAAAAATTCAATTCCATGCGCTACGAGGTCAGCGTTCACCTGCGGGTTGTGGATCATTTCGCTTAACAGGAAAATTTTTTTGCCGGGATTGTCTTCTACTGTTTTAAAAGCAATTTCTATTGCATTTTCCACACCATAACAAAAGCCGAAGTGGCGCGCCAGGTATATTTGCACGGTGCCGAAATCGAGCAGGGTGGGTGTGAAATCTTTTTTCAGCTTATCCTGTTCTTTTCTTTTTTTCTTAATCGCCGAAATCAAAGGGCTTCTGTAAAAAACCGGCACATTAAATTGCTTCATGCTGCAAAAATAAATATTTGATATTTGCTCCTTATATAAATTTGTAACAATCTGCACCTACTTTTGTTAAGAAAATCAATCGAACTTCTTTAATACAGGAATGGTTTTGTAAATTCAAACTCTAATGTTTACTTAGCAAATAAAGCATTAAAATAATGAAGTACTTTTTTTATTTATTTACAGTTCTATTTTCAATGAACGCAACCGCACAGATCAAATATCCTGCAACAGAAAAGAAAGTTGTGGTGGATGATTATTTCGGAACTAAGGTTGAAGATCCCTACCGCTGGTTGGAAGACGACAATGCAACAGATACGAAGGCTTGGGTGAAGGAGCAAAACAAGGTAACTGAGGCTTATCTCTCTTCAATCCCATATAGAAATAAAATTAAAACCAGGCTGGAGCAGTTATGGGATTATCCCAAATACGGCGCACCATTTAAGAAAGGGAATTATTATTATTTCTATAAAAATGATGGCTTGCAAAACCAGGCTGTTTTGTACCGTGTAAAAGATTTGAATGAGGAGCCCGAGGTATTTATTGATCCCAATACATTGAGCCGGGAGGGCATTGCAGCGCTTGGCAGCCTGTCGTTTTCAAAATCAGGGGAGCTGATTGCGTATTCGGTTTCAACTGCGGGCAGCGACTGGTCTGAAATTTTTGTAATGGATGTTGAATCCAAAAAACTTTTGAGTGATAAAATTCAGTGGACAAAATTCGGCGGAGCATCATGGAAAGGTGAGGAAGGCTTTTATTACAGCGGTTACGACGCGCCCGATGAAAGCTCAAAACTCAGCAAGAAAAACGAATTTCAAAAAGTTTATTATCACAAAATTGGCGACTCGCAATTCAATGACAAAATTATCTACCAGGATAAAAAACATCCGTTGCGGTATTTTAATGCCGGTTTAACTGAGGACGAACGTTTTTTAATTCTAAATATTAGCGAAGGTACAAGTGGTGATGAACTTTGGTTTTGGGATTTGAAAGATAGAAACCAGCAGGGCTTCAGGCTTTTGGTGAAAGGGTTTGATACCGAATCTACCGTAATTGAAAATAACGGCGATAGGCTATTGGTGCGCACAAATTATCAGGCACCCAATTACCGGGTTGTGTCCATTGATCCAAAAAATACTGCGCGAAACAATTGGGAAACTATCATCGCCGAAAAAAAGGAAGCATTGCAGGGCGTGGGAACCGGCGGCGGCAATTTGTTTTTGAATTATCTCAAAGATGCCTCGTCTAAAATTGTGCAATACGATTTCAACGGGAAAAAGATCAGGGACATTAAACTGCCGGGGATTGGCTCTGCGGGCGGCTTTGGGGCGGAAGTGAAAGACAAAGAATTCTTTTTTACTTTTTCTTCGTTCAATAAACCGCCAACAATCTACAGGTATCAAATTGCATCAGGCAAAACAACTTTATACCGTAACAGCGAAGTAAAAATGAATACCGCTGATCTGGTAACCGAGCAGGTACTTTTTACAAGTAAAGACGGGACAACGGTTCCCATTTTCCTAACTTATAAAAAAGGGTTGAAAAAAGATGGCAATAATCCTGTGTTGTTGTACGGTTACGGCGGGTTTAACATTGCGATGACGCCCGGTTTTAGCGTAAGCAACGCATTCTTTGCGGAGCAGGGAGGTATTTATGCAGTGGTGAACCTTCGGGGTGGCAGCGAGTATGGAGAAGCCTGGCACAAGGCAGGTATGTTGCTGAAAAAGCAAAATGTGTTTGATGATTTTATTGGCGCTGCTGAATACCTGATAAAATCAAAATATACAAACAGCAATAAAATAGCAATTCGCGGTGGAAGCAATGGCGGTTTGCTCGTAGGCGCGGCAATGGTTCAACGTCCTGAACTTTTCAAAGTTGCCATTCCGCAGGTAGGCGTTTTAGATATGCTGCGTTTTCAAAAATTCACGGTTGGCTGGGGTTGGGTAACAGAATACGGCAGCAGCGATTCTGCGAAGTACTTTCCTTATCTGTATGGTTATTCGCCTTATCATAATTTAAAGAAAGGTATTAGCTATCCTGCAACACTAATCACAACAGGTGATCATGATGATCGCGTAGTACCGGCGCATTCTTTCAAGTTTGCTGCACGTTTACAGGAATACCACAGCGGGCCGAACCCCGTGCTCATTCGTATTGAAACCAATGCCGGCCACGGCGCCGGAAAGCCCACTGCTAAAGTGATTGAAGAAGCGGCCGACATCTGGGCGTTTACCATGTATAATTTAGGAATGGATTTCAAAGAGTAAATCTTTTTCAATGCAAAAAAATACTGCTATAAATCTTATTGTGCGATTTCTTTCACTTTACACGCAATTATGAAAGATGAAAATGTAAATCCCTGGAAAATTAAAGGGGCCAGACAAGTTTACGACAACAAATGGATCAATGTTACAGAGTTCGATGTAATTAATCCTTCGGGTGGGAAAGGCATTTACGGTAAAGTTCATTTTAAAAACGTTGCGATTGGCATTTTGGCTTTGGATGATGAGCAGAATACCTACCTTGTTGGCCAGTATCGTTTTGTGCTTAATGAATATAGTTGGGAAATGCCCGAGGGAGGAGGGCCGGAAGGCGAGGATTACCTTGAAGCTGCAAAGCGCGAGTTGTTAGAAGAAACGGGGCTTGTGGCAAAAAACTGGCGGCAAATTCTTCGGGTACATTTGTCCAACTCGGTATCCGATGAATTATCAATAATATTTTTAGCCACCGGGCTTTCGCAGGAAACAGCCTGCCCGGAGGAAACAGAGCAACTTGCTATTAAAAAGCTTTCTTTTGATGAAGTTTATAAATTGGTGATGGATGGAAAAATTACGGATATGATGACAGTTGCTGCCGTAATGAAACTGAAACTAATGCTGATTGAAGAACGCCCGATGTTGAATTTTTAAAAAATTATTTGAATGAAATATATTTTATCATTGTTCATTTTGTTTGTTGCCTGCCAAACGCCTCAACCGAAAGAGGAGAATCATTTAAGTTCGCAAGCTCTGGAAGCAGCAAAACGATCAATCGACAGCATTCATTTGCTCACGCAAAAGGCCGCAGCAAAAGAGTTAACGCTCGGGGCCATTGAGAAAAAAGTTGAGCAATTACAAAATGATGTGAAAAAGTATTCTTCGGAATTTACTAAATCAGACTCAGCAGAATTTTTAAAGTACGATCATAAAAAGCAGGAAGAAACGATGGAATGGATGTCAAAGAACGGCTATTGATGTGCAAAGGCGTTGTGGCATATAAGTTGATTATTATTCTGCAGCCTTATTGTGCCACCGGCGCCTGGCATGACGAAAAAGAAAAAACTTTCCCGGTTTTTTATCGACAAAAAACTATCGGTGATAGAAAAAGAGAAAGTGTGGGTACTTGAAATGGATAAAAAAATCATCTGGGTGGTCGGCCACAGAATTGACGACCGGTTTAAGATTACAAATACTACAAAAGAACCGCTGCAAATTAAATTTTTACAATCCGGTAATTGATTAATTGATTGACAAAAAATTCTCCCGGAAGTTTTACAACTTAAACTAAAGCTTGCACTTATCCTACTATAACAAGTTAAGTTTTCGAAAACTGACCTTCTTCGTATGACCAATCAAAGATTTGTCTCATTGTATTGAAAATTCTTTGTTTTCCTTCTTCGGTTGCGACGTCAATTTCGCAGAGAGTGACACCATTGGTTTTAGCATGTAATACCATATAGTAAATTGCTGAAACAAATATTGCGTTTATGGCTCTGAAGTCTACAGAAGATCCGTCGAAATCTTTATCTGTAAGTTTAAATACATTCTTCCCAAACTCTTCTCTTTGCTCAATTAAGGCATTAATAGTTTTATTTTTCACACTGATACCCCAAAGAATAATTTTTTGTATTTCGATCGATTTTTCCAAATACTCAAAATCATTCTTCATCAAAGAAAACATCATCTCCTTTGAAATATTTGAAGTAAAATTGTTTGTGTCCTTTTGAAAATACTCTTGTTCTTTATTCCAGAAATCTACCTGGGTCAGATAAGCCTTAATCAAACCATTCAAACCGTTAAAATAATCATAAATCAATTTTTTGCCTACTCCCGCAGTCTCAGCCACCTTATTTATTTTAATCGCATGGAAACCTTCTTTACGTAACAGCCTGCCAACTGCATTAATGAGTTTTTGCTTTGTTTTTTCTTTATCCCGTCTGACTATTTTCTTTACCACAATCAATAACTTTTCTTTTAATTAAATCTTCAAATGCATTAAGCGCTATGTCCAAATGTTCTTGTTGGTGTGTTGCCATAATACTCATTCTGATTCTTGAATCATTTAAGGCAACACCAGGGATTTTATTATTCGCATTTACAAGTTCAAATGCACAACTTAAATACCGCTATGTCGGGGTGTAATATATTGTCTCAAAATGTTACTGTTAGCAATAATGCAGCATTAACGTTTTCTGCAAATCAATCCATTCAAATTATGTGGCCATTTACCATCAATTCAGGTAGTTCGTTTACTATGACTGGACCATAAAACATAATTTTGTTAATTTTATAAAAAATAGATATGAAAAATCCCTTTCTTTTTTTAATCGGATTACTGATATTTTTGTTTTCGAATTGTAGCAGCAAATCGATTTTAGACATGGGCAACGAAAAGATTGAGTTTCAAAATCTCGAAACGTTATATGGATGCAGAAATACAACCTACCTTGATATTGGTATTGAGAAAGAGGAGTTTGTTGTAATAACAAATCAAGGTGATTTCAACAGAATAGTGAATAGCGAACTTTGTAGACCTGCTATTGATTTTAAATCCTATAATTTACTAATTGGGAAAAAAAGCCTTTCTTCCGGAAATAGTCGAATTGATTATGAACTAATAAAATCTGAGAATGAGAACCTAACGATCAGGATTGTTTTTACGCAGAATATGGCACAAAATGCTCCGACTGTAGTTTATAATGTTCTTATCCCGAAACGATTTGAGAGTTCAAACTTAAAAGTTGAATATCAAATTCGATGAATTTCACAAACGTTGATTTTCTCGATAAGAAAATAGTCGGTATAGTCAGTAACAGAATTATGATAACTAGACCTAATGTTTTTGATCTTTCCCTTATACAGTGGTGCTGGAAAACATGAGTGAGAATACCTCGTTTTTCAGATATTTGGATGAGTGAGGCATTTTACTTGAACTCTTTCGAGGATTTGTGAGGATAGAGGAGAAGATGTCCAAAAGATTAGAAATCGCTCACATTAAACCTACCTAAAAGCGATCAATCGGAAGAATATTCTATTTGAATTTTAAAGACAGGGTTAGCTATTACCTCCTGTTAATCATCGTGATTGTCGCCACCGAGGCTGTAATAATTATTTTCTTCGTCTTCTTCACCGATCACTTCATTTGAGTCATCCAGTTCTGACCCCGGCACATCAAGGTCGGCGCCTGTCAAATCCTTTTCAGCATCTTCAACTTCCTGCTCATTTTCATTGATGATATTTCCTTCATCGTCCAGTGAAACACGGTCGACCTGATTGTAGATATCGTCTTTCGCATCATAGTTTAAATCGGCCGGAAGGCCCTCGTTCTTTTGCGAGCCGGTATTCTTATTAGTATCCATAATTGTGCTTTTTATACTTCTAAGTTACAAAATAGATGCCGATTTAAAGTGAAGTTTGTTAAAAAAACGATTGGTTCGGGCAGCAAAGAACTGAAACGCAAATGACAGGAACGCAGCGTGAGCCTGCATAAACTGAATTTTTGTTATTTAAATCGAAGAAAGATCTACGCTTACAAAACCGGCTACCGCGAATTGGGTTGCTTTCGGGAATATTATTCTACCAAGAACTTTTTCTTTAACCTGATGTCCTTGGAGGAACTGCCGATCAATACCTGAAACCATCCGGGTTCTACAATTTTCTTCATATTGATGTCGAGAAGTTTAAGGTCGTCGGGCTTTAATGTAAAACTTAGTTTTTTCGTTTCGCCGGGTTTTAAAGTGATGCGTTCAAAACCTCTAAGCTGGGTTTCGTAAACCGTTACGCTGCTCCCTCCATCTTTAAAATACAGTTGTGCTACCTCATCGGCCACATACCTGCCGGTATTTGTAATTGTAAAGGAAACATCAATGTTGCCGATTGTTTTTTGTTTTTCAGGGGCCACAATTAAATTGTCATATTTAAAAGTTGAATAACTTAACCCGTGGCCGAAAGGATATAAAGCGCCGTACACATTTGTTTTCCCAAAGCCATTAGGCCCGTCACCGGGTTGTCCCGCATGTGAGCCGGGCTTGAAAGGAAAATTTAATTCGATCTGTCCAACTGATTTCGGGAAAGTGACCGGCAGTTTGCCTCCGGGACTAAATTCTCCGAATATTGCTTCCGCAATGGCGGTTCCTCCATCAGGGCCGGGACACCACGCTTCAATGATGGCAGGTAAATATTTATCAGCCCAATTTATAGTGAGCGGCTGGCCGTTGATGAGAACACAAATTACCGGTTTTCCGGTTTCATACAAGGCCTCTAAAAGGTTCTGCTGAAAGCCCGCAAGTTCAAGACTGGTACGGCTTCTGCTTTCGCCAAACTGGTTTTCAGTTTCCCCTACAATGGCGATCACCACGTCAGATTTTTTTGCTGCATTCACGGCGCTGTCAATCCTTGATTGCTCGTAAGAAGATATCTTTTGTGGAAATATTTCACTTTCAGGCCAGGTAGAATCTTCGGCCTCGCAACCTTTCAGATACGTTACGTTAACATCGCTTGATAAATAATTTTTGATGCCTTCCAAAGCGGAAACCACTTTGATATTAGAAGGGCCGTAGCGGCTCATGGAAGTATGAATATCGTCGGCGAGCGGCCCGGTTACCAAAACATTTTTAAGTTTTTTCTTATCAAGCGGAAGCGTATTATTTGCATTCTTTAAAAGTACCAACACCTCGCGTGATATTTGTTTGGAGAAATTCTTTGCATCATTATCATAAACTATTGCATCAGCTTTTTTAGGATCTTTTACGTAAGGTTCATCAAAAAGCCCAAGGCGGAATTTAACTTTAAGCACTTCTGAAACTCGTTGGTCAATTGTGCTCATACTCAACAAACCATCCTTTTCCTGTTGTCTGACTTTGAGTATAAAGGTTTCAGACGGTTGAAAGTTTGTGCGAACATTCATGCCCGCTTCAAGGGCAATACGAGTAGCGTCTGCAGAATCCCTGGCTACTTTGTGTT
>MKRO01000191.1:9359-9832 GCA_001896965.1 Sphingobacteriales bacterium 41-5
TCGCTATCGCTTACCACGTAACCATCAAAGCCAAATTCCTCGCGTAATAATTGGGTGAGAAAATAATAACTTCCGGTAACGGGCATTCCATCCCAATCATTATAACTGCTCATTACGCCCATAGGTTTCGCTTCTTTTATGACACGCTCAAAAGGATAGAGATACATATTGTGCAATTCGCGCGGCGCAATATGCGGGTCGGTTCTGGCGTTGCCATCCCTGCCGCCTTTGGGGCTGCCGTAAGCAACGTAATGTTTTAAAGTGGCTGCAACACCTTCCGATTGGATACCTAAAACGACCTGCCTGCCAAGTTCTGCAACAAGAAACGGGTCTTCTCCATAACATTCTACCACACGGCCCCAGCGCGGGTCTCTTGCAAGGTCGAGGATGGGCGCATACACGTTCGTATATCCAAGCGCTTTAGCTTCTCTTCCTAAAATATGCCCTGAATGAAGCAGTAGGTTTTTATTCCA
>MKRO01000192.1 GCA_001896965.1 Sphingobacteriales bacterium 41-5
AAATAATCATCCCAAGGGCTAACCAAATGGCGAGGCGTTCCCAGCTTTCAACGGGTAAGCCCGCCATCAGCGCAACGCAAACTATAATTCCAAGTATCGGTATCAACGGCACTAAAGGTGTTCTAAACCCTCTTTTTACTTCGGGATGTGTTTTGCGCATGACCATTATACCAATGCAAACAAGTGCGAACGCGAACAGTGTGCCAATGCTCACCATATGGCCAAGGTCAGAAACAGGGACGAAACCTGCAAAAATGCTCACAAAAACCATAAAGATCAGGTTTGTTTTCCAGGGAGTACGATTCTTTTTGTGAATGTCGCTGAAAAATTTAGGTAACAACCCGTCAATACTCATGCTGTAAAACACACGGCTTTGGCCCATCAACATTACTAATATTACGGAGGTGTACCCTGCAATAATTGCCACTGTAAGAAAAATATTAAGAAACGTGTATCCGGTTTTTGCGAACGCGGTGGTTACAGGGCTGGCGTCGCCATGAAATACCGTATAATTTTCAAGGCCCGTAAGTACCCAGGCAAATAGCACGTACAAAATAGTACATACAACCAGGGAACCGATAATTCCGATCGGCATACCCTTTTGTGGGTTCTTGGCTTCCTGGGCGGCTGTGCTCACGGCATCAAATCCAATAAAAGCGAAAAAGACGACCCCCGCGCCCCGGAGTATACCGCTCCATCCAAAATGCCCGAAGTCTTCGCTGCCAAAAAACTGAAAAAAACCGATCTCTCCATTCTTAAGCGCCTGCTCGCCCGCATTTGCCGGTATCATCGGGCTATGATTTGCCGGATCAATGAACCCCCAACCAACAGCAATAAAAATCAAAACCACAGCCACTTTTAATATTACCAATATATTATTAATAACGGCAGATTCGGAAATTCCTTTTATTAAAAGCAACGATAAAAGGCAAACGATGATAATCGCCGGCAAGTTCACAATTCCACCCTGGTTAATGCCATTCACTTCGTACCAAGGGCCGTGCAATAAAGAAGGCGGAATATGAATATTAAAATGTTGCAGGAATTTATCTACATACTGCGACCAACTCGCGGCCACCGTTGCTGCTCCCAAAGCGTATTCCAAAACGAGATCCCAACCAATTATCCATGCTATGATTTCACCCATTGTTGCGTAACTGTAAGTGTAAGCGCTACCTGCAACAGGGATCATACTTGCAAACTCAGCATAACATAAGCCGGCAAAAGCACAACCAACAGCAGCCAGAATAAATGAAAAAATCACACCAGGCCCCGCATTTTCGGCAGCGGCGATTCCGGTTAAAGAAAACAAACCCGCTCCAATTATCGCGCCTACCCCCAATGACACAAGTGCGAGCGGCGTTAAAGTCCTTTTTAATCCTTTTTCATTTTCGCTGGCTTCAGCTATCAATTGTCCAACAGGTTTCCTGATAAATAATCCCATGAGTTTCTGCTTTGTTGATTTCTACAATTTAAATTAAGGTTGAAAAATAGTAAATAATTGCAAAAGTTGATAAAAAGATTTACAAACGGCATCAATGTTTATGAAAGTAAACCTTTAGTTTTGGTGCGCACAGCAAATTGGCTTCGATGCCTTTCAGTATTTTGTTTTCAAACAATTAATAAATGTCATTCAGCAAAAAACTTCCACAGTGGGCTAAATTATTAATCGGCTTTGTGCTGGGATTAATTTTTGGGTTGATCGCCTACTATGCTTTCCCACAAAAAACAAACAGCTGGATGGAACCCTTTGTGGAAGTGTGCAAGTTTGCAGGTATGCTTTTCTTAAGGATCATCATGGCCGTTGTGGTTCCGCTGATTGTGAGCGCTTTGATTCTTGGTGTATTTGAATTGGCGAAAGGACACGGGCTGGGGAAAGTTGCGGGCCGGTCAATCGGATTTACTGTTTTGTTTAGTGGACTGGCGGTAATAATCGCTTTAACGTTAGTTAATATTTTGAGACCCGGAAACGGAGTTACTTTCGACAAAGAAGCGTTGGCAAAAAATGCGGGTGTTATAAAAATTGAGCAGAATGCGAAGGTTGCTTCCACAAAAACCTGGCAGGACTACATCGTTGATCTCATTCCTCAAAACCCGATTGACTCAGCAGCCAATGCATTCAGCGGAGAAATTGTGGCGGTGATGATCTTTTCTTTATTATTTGGTTACGCATTATCATTGGTGATAAAAAACGAAGAAGATCATCCGATCATAAAAATTCTCAACGCTATCTTCGATGCATCATTAAAAGTAATTGAATGGGCTTTGAAACTTGCGCCGTTCGGCATTTTTGGACTCGTTTTCAATACAACGTATTCAATGGGCGGCGGATTTTTAGGAAACCTTGCTGCTTATGCCGGAGTTGTGATTGCAGGGTTACTAATTCAGCAATTCATCGTTTACAGCTCGGCTTTAAAAATATTCGGGAAAGTGAATCCTTTTGCATTTATGAAAAAATGCCGGGAGGTTTATATTTATGCATTTTCAACCGCTTCCTCAAATGCCACACTTCCGGTTGCTTTGGAAACGGCGGATAAAAAATTAAATATTCCTGATAAAATTTCAAGATTCGTGTTAACAATCGGTGCATCTGCCAATCAAAATGGCACTGCGCTTTTTGAAGGTATCACGGTTTTGTTTGTCGCACAGGTTTATGGTATCGAGTTGAGTTTGGGCAATCAATTGCTGGTTGTATTGATGTCGATTCTTGCAGGCATAGGAACTGCCGGCGTTCCAGGGGGCTCATTGCCGCTCATCGTTGTTTTGATGATGCAGGTAGGCGTGCCGCCGGAAGGGATCGGTTTGATTTTGGGCGTGGACAGGTTATTGGACATGTGCCGAACCACTTTAAACGTTTCCGGCGACCTGGTGATTGCGCAATGCGTGTCAGCCGGCGTACCCGAAATTACCAACAGCAACGACGCAGATATTGTGATGGATGTGGGGGCTACCTGAGTTTGAACCCAAAATACAGCAACCCGCAAAACATTTTAACCGGTGGTATTATTCAGCAATAAAAATTTAAAGCGGCGCCGAACATTGTTAAATTTATAATGTTTTGTAACTGGCTGATTCAGCTTTCTTATTTTCGCGGCGATTAAAAAAAACCAATGGACTTACTGGTATTTCTAAATTCTTTTAACTGGACAGACCTCTTACAACCTCAATGGTATATTGAAAATGGCGGCCTGTGGCTGCTGCTTTTTGTGGTATTTGCTGAAACCGGCCTTTTTGCCGGGTTCTTTTTGCCGGGTGATTCGTTATTATTTGTGGCAGGAATTTATGCACACAAAATAGGCGAAGGCGCTACTGCCGAACCGGGGCTTGCTTATCAGTTTATGAAGCTCTTCGGCATGGGCCATATCCAAAACGAGTGGGTAGACCTTATTGTGCTTTGGATATTAATTTCTATCTGTGGAATATTGGGAAATATGGTCGGTTATTGGACGGGCAAAAAAGTGGGGCCGGCAATGTACACCTGGAAGGAAAATTTTTTCTTTAAAAGAAAATACCTGGTTCAGGCACACGATTTTTATGAAAAACATGGCGGCGGTGCCATTATTATCGCAAGGTTTTTACCGTTTATCAGAACCTTTGCGCCGATTATCGCGGGCATTGTGCAAATGGACAGGGCAAAATTCACTTTTTATAATATTGTAGGCTGTCTGGCCTGGGTGTTCAGTATGATATTTGCCGGGCACTTTTTACAAAAATGGATCATGGAGGCTTTTGGCTTCGACCTGAAGCAGCACCTTGAAATTATTGTTTTAGGCATTGTGCTGGTTACAACGCTGCCGGTTATCATCAAAATTGTTTCGGGTAGGGGAAAGAAGAAAAACGATCAGGCAGCGACAAAAGAAACGGGCGTGTAATCACTTCGTTCTTTTAAAGCCCGGCGTTTTAGTTCCTGAAATGTAAACAGTTTTTTATATCTCTTTTCAAACAGACTTTTATGAGGAATTTTTTTGCCTGCCTGCTGTTGATGCTCGCTCCCTTTTTCGCAACCTCCCAAAATGTAATGACTCCCGAGCTTTTGTGGAAACTTGGCCGGGTAAACGGAATCGGCCTTACAAAAGATAAAAAATATGTGGTGTATAGCGTTTCAACGCCAGATGTTGCCTCCAACAAAAGCAGTTCCAAAACATACCGCATCTCGGTTAACGGCGGCGTGGCTGAAGTAATCGCTGCCGATACAAATCTTCTGGTTGACAAAAATGTTTCGCCCGACGGCAAATATATCCTCAGTAATAAATTAGTGAAGGTTAATAAAGTTTTGGGTAAAGATTTCTATCCCGGTCTGGATAAATCGAACGTTTACATTTACGATAACCTCATGTACAGACACTGGGATGAATGGAGCGATGGAAATTTTGATCATGTGTTTTACGCACCGGTTGGTGATGAAGATGCAGCAAAGGACATCATGGCCGGGGAGCCTTATCATTCTCCCACAAAGCCTTTCGGCGGTGATGAGGATTATACCTGGAGCACCGACAGCAAACAAATCGTGTACGTGAGCAAAAAGAAATTTGGGAAAGATTATGCCGTTAGCACTAACAGCGATATTTATGCCTACGATATTGGCGCCGGAACTACAAAAAATCTTTCAGAAGGGATGTGGGGTTACGATGTGAATCCTGCGTACAGCTCAAAAGGCGCACTGGCCTGGCTGAGCATGAAACGTGACGGTTACGAAGCCGACAAACAGGACATTGTTGTTCTTGAAAATGGCAGTATTAAAAACCTTACGGCAACCCGCGATGAACTCCATGTTTCGTCTTTCAAATGGAGTGATGACGGTAGTGCTATTTATTTTACCGCTCCCACCAACGGCACGGAACAATTATTTGAACTGAAATATATTCCTTCCAAAACTTCTACGATCAGGCAACTTAGTTTTGGTGATTTTGATGTGGCGGCAATTGTTGGCCAAAGCGGCAAAAACCTAATTGTGAGCCGAACTGACATGAACCACGCAACCGAGTTGTACAGCGTTGATCTTACCAAAGGCAGCATGAAACAACTCACGCACGCGAACGATGCTGTTTACAATGATATAGCATTAAGCAAAACTGAAAAACTGAAAG
>MKRO01000193.1:0-561 GCA_001896965.1 Sphingobacteriales bacterium 41-5
GCCCCTTTAAATTTATGTGGCGCTCTCAGGCCTCTGTACCGCTCTTCCACACGAATGGCAAAACTCACACTGTCGTGCAGGCCAAAACGGCACCAGGTGCTGCCCACGCAGCTTTTCACCGTGCGTAATGCTTTACCGTAAGCATGGCCGCTCTCAAAACCCGCTGCAATCAGCTCAGCCCATATATGCGGCAGATCGCTGAGGTGTGCGCCAAACATATCAATACGCTGGCCACCGGTGATTTTTGTGTAGAGATTGTATTTCTGCGCCACCTGGCCGATTACGATTAGTTTTTCAGGTGTGACCTCGCCGCCCGGGATGCGGGGAACCACGGAATAAGTTCCCCCCTTTTGAATATTGGCCAGAAACCTGTCGTTACTGTCCTGGGACACATCATTGCCTTTGGCAAGAATGAGTTCGTTCCAAAGGCTGGCCAAAAGTGATGATACCAGCGGCTTGCAGGTTTCGCAACCATCACCTTTGCCCAACTGGTTCAATACTTCATCATAGGTTTTTATTTCGTGGAGCTTTACCAGATCGTACAGTTCCTGGCGGGTATAA
>MKRO01000193.1:651-5706 GCA_001896965.1 Sphingobacteriales bacterium 41-5
ACAACCGGTTCCTGCTTTGGTGCATTTTTTTATATCATCAATAGTGGAGCATGCGCCATCTGCAACCGTTTGGCAGATGGCTGCTTTGCTCACGTTTTCGCAACTACAAATAATGGCGGCATCCGGCAAAGCCGTTACACCATTACCTTTGGCTTTACCTTCACGCTGCGGCATCATAATGTCTCCGGCATTTGGCGGAAGAATGATGCTGTTTTTAAAAGTTTGAAGGCAAATATTATATTGGGATGCATCACCTATCAAAATTCCTCCAAGCAGGTATTTACCGTCGGCGCTTACATTGATTCTTTTATAAATTCCCAGAACGGTATCTTTCATGGTAATTTTGCGAACGTCATCGCCTTCGGCAAACGGATTACCGAAACTGGCCACATCAGTACCCACCAATTTTAATTTAGTACTCATGTCAAACCCTGTAAATTCCTTTCTTATCAGCCTGTGATCTTCGTTGCCCAGTTCCTTTATGTGCGATGCAGCTACTTCAGCCATCTCGTAGCCGGGCGCTACCAGCCCGTAGATCATTTCCTGGTACAGCGCGCACTCGCCAATGGCATAGATAGAAGGATCGGACGTTTGCATATAATTGTTAACAACAATGCCGCCGTTGGTGCCGGTTTCCAATTCGCATTCAATGGCCAGTTCACCGCGGGGCTTGATGCCGGCAGAGATCACCAGAATGTCAGCATCCAGTTTGGTTCCATCGGCGAACTCCAATCCGGTTATGCATCGATCGCCCAATATTGTTTTTGTATTACAATTATTTTTTACAGTGAGGCCCAAAGCAGTTAATGTGCCGGTGAGCATTTTAGCACCTGCTTCATCAATTTGGCGCGGCATCAGGCGTGGTGCAAATTCAATAACGGTTGTGTCGGTGATGCCCAGGTCAATGAGGGCTTTTGCTGCCTCAAGGCCTAAAAGGCCGCCGCCAATTACAGCGCCTTTGGTGGCTTTCTTTGCGTAGGATTCGATCAGGTGCAGGTCTTCGATGGTGCGATACAAAAAAACTCCTTCTTTTCCGATACCGTCAATTTTAGGAACAAAAGGAGCGGAGCCTGTGGCAAAAACCAAAATATCGTAATGTTTTATGATGTCTTTGTGGGTGTGGACCAGTCTGGCCGAACGGTTGATGTATTGTACGGGATCGCCTAAATGCAGTTCGATGCCATTTTCCTCGTACCAGGAGCCGGGAGCCAGTGTTAGATCCTGTACAGATTTTCCTTCGAAATAACTGCTCAGGTGTACCCTGTCGTATGCTGCGTGATGTTCCTCTCCAAAAACCGTGATCTTTAAACCGGGTATATTTTTCGCCAGCAGCTTTTCGCAAAATTTATACCCGACCATTCCATTACCAACAATTATTACGTTCATAAAGTATCGTTTAAAAGTTGAATGGCTGCAATTAGTTATTAATAATTATAATATAAATTATTTGTTATGAAAACAATATTTTAATATAACTATTTATTTAATATATACAAAAATAAGAAAATAATGTTAAAAAAATATATTTTTGTTCAAATTATATTAAATATTCTAAAAAATAATATGAATAAAATGAAGCTATCCTTGATAGGAGCAGGTCCTGGTGACCCGGAATTAATCACATTAAAAGCAATTAGAATATTAAAAGACGCCAATGCGATATTGTACGATGCGTTGGTAAACGAAGCTATACTACAATATGCTTCACCGGGTACTGTTATAAAGTTTGTAGGCAAGCGCTATGGTTGCCACGCCTTGAGCCAGGAAGCAATAAATGAGCATATTGTTGAGTATGCGCGCAAATTCGGGCACGTGGTAAGATTAAAAGGCGGCGACCCGTTTGTATTCGGCCGGGCGCAGGAAGAGATTGATGCCGCCCTGAGCGCGGGGATAGAAGTAGAGGTAGTTCCAGGAATCAGCAGTGCGATTGCAGTACCGGCCAATCAAAAAATCCCGTTAACCTGCCGCGGCATTAACGAGAGCTTTTGGGTAACAACGGGAACCACAAAATCAGGCGAAATTTCAAAAGATATACAACTCGCCGCTCAAAGTGAAGCTACCGTCGTTATTTTAATGGCGATGAGTAAACTGGAAACTATTATGCAGATTTTTTCGGATGCGGGAAAATCTAAAACCCCTGTCGCGATCATTCAGGAAGGAACTACCGACAACGAAAAAATTGTGATCGGCACGGTTTCAAACGTTTCCGCAAAAGCCCGGATGAACGGATTGAAAAACCCGGCAATTATTGTAGTGGGCGAGGTGGTGAACCTGCATCCTTCAATAATGATGAAGAAAGTAAAACCCGCAATTTCATACCAATTGAGAAACGTTGTTTAATGTAATAGGGTTTTTTAAAAATTTGGATATATCACAGGTGTTTAGAATATTTTAACCTATTACCGTAGATGCGCAGATTGCAGATCATTGAATTGCTCGCCGCTAAAATGGTTTGGAATGGCCCCCGGAATTATAACCCCCCGTTGTGACGAAAGAAGTTGACATGGCTTATTTTTCAGGATAAAATCTGGCTTAAATAACAATCGCTGAATTTTTAAGGCTGCGTGTTTTCTCCTGAATTAGTTTCAGGTTGGTACGAAGCATACTTTTCAAATGCAGTTTTAGTATCTGCCCCATTGTTTTGCAACGGTTAAAAGATTCAGTTTTGTGATACTCGTTTAGTTGCTGGCGGAGCAAGTCGCGTTTTTCAACTGGGGAGATTGTATCCCGCGACATAATATTCAATAATTCCATTAAACGAAAACGGCTAACAGCAACCCGAAAGGCCATCGTGGAGCGTTCTTCAGCGCGGTATTGTTCTACAGATTCTTTGTTGAGTTGGTTCACCACATTCTGAACATAAATATTGTTCTCTTTAAAAAATTGTGGATAATACAAATTGCGGCGCCCTTCATAACACTGCTGGTCAAAGTCAATGGCACGAATCCTGTATTGATAACACTCGATGTCAGGTGTGGCAACCACCACAAAATTATATGCGCGCATATCGCCCAACAACCTTACAAAACAACGTTCATTAAACTTTACAAACTCCTTGGCAAGCCTCGTTTTATTCGTTTCTTCGCGATCAAGATACTGTTGTAAAAAAACATCACCGGCAATACCCGGAATATGTTCTTCCACCAACGTGCCACCATCAGTATAAAAGGTAATGCGGTTGGGTGATAGGATGTGCTCAAGCTCCAGCCCGTAAATCCTCGATGCATCATTGATCTTCATATAA
Organism: Sphingobacteriales bacterium 41-5; assembly: GCA_001896965.1. Classification (GTDB taxonomy): domain Bacteria; phylum Bacteroidota; class Bacteroidia; order Chitinophagales; family Chitinophagaceae; genus Niabella. The sequence continues at coordinate 3,896 of MKRO01000193.1, forward strand.
TAATGATCGAAGTTGGAATTAAACTTGTTAATGATGCGAATGCGAAACGGCAATGAGTTTCCGAAAGCACAATAATCAATTCGTGCCACATCTAACTGATCAGCGAAACTCATATCGCCTTCCGTTTTTATGATCGCGTAAATTTTCACAAGACCCGCCTTCAGGTACTCCCAATCGCGCATATCGTAAATTGCCTTTTCCCAAAGCGTATGATTGCCAAAAGAATCCTTAATCGGTACCGACCATGTAAATCGTAATAAATCCCGGTGCGAAACGGGCAGGTGTACTTCGCGCCCCTGCCTTTTCAAATAGTCTGAAAGCTCAGCATTTACAGGGTACAAGAGCTTTTTACGCGAAGGCTTATCATTCAATTCCTGAATCAAATCCATATTCAGCAAGTTACAAAATTAGCAATGAAAATAGTTGTTTTTATTAAGGCCACAGAAGAATACATGCCATTAGCCTTCGTTTGCCCCTGTCCGTACCGGCACCGGCAGACATCAGTTGAGGCGGGCGTTGCACAATGGTGCGGTATTATATCAATCAACAATGAAATAGCAGATTAATCTTTGTGCGGAAATAGTTTGTCAATCAAAATTATTGCCACGTAGAATATTGCCATCACAACAACAATGCTGATCATGCCAATGCCCATAATTTCCAAAGCTGCGTGTGAATTTTCGTTCATTCTAAATATAAAATTTTTTTAAGTGCAACGTTTATCAATTCAATCTGTTTGCTTTCAGTTCTTCTCTTTCAAATCCAACTGTACTGTCTTATCTTACCCAAACAACGGTACCAGCGCCAATATTAAACCACCGGCTACTACTGAACCAATTTGCCCGCCCACGTTTGCGCTCACGGCGTGCATCAAAAGGTAATTCGTCGGGTCATCTTTTTGGCCCATGTTGTGTATAACGCGGGCTGCCATGGGAAATGCAGAGATACCGCATGCGCCAACCATGGGATTGATTTTTTTACTTTTAGGCAAAAACAGGTTTAAAAGTTTTGCAAACATCACGCCCCCAAAAATATCGAATATGAAAGCGATCAGACCAAGACCAATGATTAGTAAAGTACCTGTGTTTACAAACCTTTCAGCCGTCATGGTACTGGCAATACTGATACCTAAAACTAAGGTGACCAGACTTGCTAATTCATTTTGAGCGCTTAAAGAAAGTCTGTTTAGCACGCCACATTCTCTGATCAAATTGCCGAACATTAAAAACCCGATAAGCGATAATGATGCCGGGGCAATGATGCCTGCAATAATCATTACCACGATTGGAAAAATAATCAGCGCCGTTTTTGAAACACTTTTCGCATGTGCCTCCATGTGAATAGTTCTTTCTTTTTTGCTGGTTAGCATTCTCACAATCGGTGGAATGATAATTGGCACCAAAGCCATGTAGGAGTAGGCCGCTACTGAAATTGGCCCCAATAAATCGGGTGCAAATTTATTTGAAACAAAAATTGATGTTGGCCCGTCTGCAGCGCCAATAATTCCTATTGACGCAGCTTCTTTGAGGTCATAGCCCATTGTTGTAGCGGCAAACAAGGTGAAAAATATACCAAATTGAGCTGCAGCCCCAAACAAAAGAAGTAATGGATTTTTAAACAATGGTGAAAAATCAATCATTGCTCCAATTGCGATAAAAATCAATAATGGAAATAGTTCGTTTGCAATACCCATTTTATAAAGCGTATCAAGCGCCCCCTCAACCGCTTTCCCGGTTTCAGGATCAACTTGGGTAATTGCTGCACTTAAAGGGATATTTACCAAGATAGCGCCAAAGCCCAAAAGCCCATTG
>MKRO01000194.1:0-1526 GCA_001896965.1 Sphingobacteriales bacterium 41-5
ACCAGATTTTTAAGAAAAATTAAAGTTTAAACAAGTTCGATTTTTGTAAGCCGGATAGCAATAACTTTACAACATTCTCTTTTACCTCTAAAACTTTTTTATGTTAAGAAAAATACTCTTCGCCTTTCTCTTGTTTATTTTTTCATTTTCATCGAGTGCCCAATTTCATTTCGGGCCGAAAGCAGGTGTTAACGCCACTAAAATCGAAGGGAAATCATTTAACGATCAGTTCGAATACAACTATATTGTTGGGGGGTTTGCTGAAATTGAATTGGGCAGGCGATTTAGTATTGCCCCTGAGGTTTTGTTCAGTCAAACTTCTACCACTTTAGCCGACGATGCCGACCCTTTGACTTTCAATATTGATCAGGCAAGGGCAAAGCTTAACTATCTTTCTATACCTCTGTTGGCCAGTATAAAACTTGCGGGGCCGCTTCTTATTGAGTTGGGGCCGCAATACAGCACCCTAATCAATTCCGACGAAAAACTGTTAAAAAACGGCGAAAGCGCGTTTAAAAATGGTGACTTTTCCATGCTGGGAGGCCTGAAAATAAAATTCAGCAAGTTTCGCCTAACCGGCCGTTACCAGGTTGGGCTGGATAATATTAGCCAGTTGCCCGATGGCGAAAAATGGAAACGCCAGGCAATACAGGTAGCCCTCGGTTTTGCAATTTTGTAAATGAGAATTTGGTCTTTACATCCTGAATATCTCGATACCAAAGGTATTTTGGCGCTTTGGCGCGAAACACTGCTTGCAAAAAATGTTTTGGAGGGCAAAACAAAAGGATATAAAAACCATCCCCAACTCAATCGGTTTAAATCTTTAAACAACCCTGTCGAAGCAATTCATCAATACCTTTCGGAAGTTTATACCGAAGCACTGACCCGCGGGTACAGGTTTGATTCGGCGAAATTCTTAATGCCCGACCAAACAATTACAATGCCTGTTACAAAAGGCCAGGTTGAATACGAGCGGATACATTTGCTGAATAAATTACAACAGCGCGATGTAGAACGGTTTGAAAAGCTGAAGCTGTTGAAAAAATTTAAACTGCATCCAATCTTCAGCGTAGCGCCAGGAGATGTGGAAGATTGGGAAATTCGTTAATGATTTGATAGTGTTTAGTTCTTTGTGTAAATAGGTTATTAAGGCAACAATCTTTCGGCAACAATTAAATCTGCCGGATGGGTGACTTTTATATTATTCTTATCGCCTTCCAGCAAAGACACTTTCATACCGAATGCTTCAACCACGGTCGCCTCATCAGTAAACCTGTCTTTATAATCAATTTGGTAAGCCGGTAACAGTAGTTTACTGTGAAACACCTGTGGTGTTTGCACCAGCATCACTTTGTCCCTTTCAACAGGTTCGCTTCCATCTTCCGTAACCAAACGTACACTGTCGTTGCATTTTATCACCGGTATTGCGCTTCCCGTTTCTATTGCCATGTCGTGACAGCGGCGCACCAGGTCAATTGTAACAAGACACCTAACGGCATCATGCACAAAAACGATCGCCTCGTCTT
>MKRO01000194.1:1534-6574 GCA_001896965.1 Sphingobacteriales bacterium 41-5
ACGAGTTTCAAACCGTTCTTCACAGATTCAAATCTTGTGGCACCACCAACAGCAATAGTGACGCGGGTTTCATCAAAATAAGCATCAATAATTTCCCTGCCTGTTTCGGTATATTCCTCAGGTAAAACAAGTATCACTTTCAGGTCGTCGTAGGCGCGAAGAAAAACGTCGAGCGTATAAAACAAAAGCGGTTTGCCCTTTACTTTTAAAAATTGTTTTGGCAGTTCCGTCCCCATCCTCGTTCCGGATCCGCCTGCTACTATCACAGCTATTTTATTCATAATTGCGTCAAAAATATTAAAACAAACTATTCATCTGCATTAAATATTATAACCCTCCAAAATAATTCAGAAACATTTATTTTTAACACAAATTCAAACCAATAAATGACATATTCCGAAACGACAGATTACATCTTTTCTAAACTTCCGATGTTCAGCCGCGTGGGTAGCGAGGCTATAAAAATTGGTTTTACAAATATCCTGGCGCTTTGCGAAAAACTAGGTAACCCGCAAAATAATTGCAAATATGTTCACATCGCCGGTACAAACGGCAAAGGTTCAGTAAGCCACATGATGGCTGCTATTTTGCAAACCGCAGGATATAAAACAGGGCTTTACACCTCGCCTCATTTAAAAGACCTGAGAGAAAGGATTAAGATCAACGGCAAAGAAATAAGTGAGGCGGACCTGGTTGATTTTATTGGAAAACTAAAAACTGAAATTGAAACTATAAAACCGAGTTTTTTTGAGATCACCGTGGCCATGGCTTTTGATCATTTTGCAAATCATGGTTGTGATATTGCGGTAATTGAAACAGGCTTAGGCGGCCGTTTAGACAGTACCAATATCATCTCACCAGAAATCTCGGTTATCACAAATATCGGCCTCGATCATGTTCAGATTTTGGGTGAAACGCTGGCTGAAATTGCTACAGAAAAAGCCGGCATCATTAAACCCGGCACTACGGTGGTGATTGGTGAATCACACCCCGAAACCGAGAAAGTTTTTGAAGAATTCGCTATAAAAAATAACAGCGAAATAATATTTGCTGACCGGAAGCTGCAGGTTACGAACTGGCAATATGAAAACGAAGAACTTGCGGTTGAAGTTGCATCTGAACATCAGGTCGATCACAAAAAATACCATCTCGATCTCACGGGCAACTACCAAATAAAAAATCTTCTTCCGGTGATTGCAGCTACGCAGGTTTTGCAGGAAAAGGGATGGCAAATTGAGCAGGAGCACGTAGTAAAAGGGTTGCAGCACGCCAAAAAAATAACAGGCCTGCATGGCCGTTGGGAAACGATCAGTCATAGCCCAAGAATTATTATGGACGTAGCACACAACCCCGATGGCGTGCAACAATTACTCAACCAACTGGAGATTACAACTTACCATAACCTGCATATTGTTTTGGGAATGGTGAAAGATAAAGATGTGGCCAAAGTTCTCTCCATGCTTCCTAAAAATGCAAAGTATTATTTTTCCAACGCTCATGTGCCAAGAGCGATGCCGGCAGGCGATCTAAAAGAAAAAGCCTTACTAAATGATTTGCATGGGAAAGTTTTTGATGATGTGAACGATGCGATCCGCACCGCGAAGTCAATGGCACACAAAGACGATTTGATATTAATTTTCGGAAGTGTTTTCCTGGTCGGTGAGGTTTCCGGCTAACCGCCAAGTCCTAATGTGTTCGCAGGGTTTTTTCTGAACACAACTAAAAATCAACAAAAAACGGGCTGCAATTTGACGCCCGTTTCTATCTTTATTTTCAAAATTTATTATGGCTTCATGATAAAGCTATCCATGAATTTCGTATTGAAATCGCCACTGATGAAATCTTCATTCTTCATTAATTGTAAATGAAACGGAATTGTTGTTTTCACTCCTTCAATCACGTATTCGCTCAAGGCACGGTACATTGTATCAATCGCTTCTTTTCTTGTACGCGCTACGGTGATCAATTTGCCGATCATAGAATCATAATAAGGAGAAATTGTGTACCCCGCGTAAACATGGCTGTCAACCCTTACACCATGGCCTCCGGGAATATGAAGGTTGGTTATTTTTCCGGGTGATGGCCTGAAGTCGTTGTACGGATCTTCAGCATTGATGCGGCATTCGATGGCGCACATCTCGGGCAGGTAATCTTTGCCCGAAACCTTCTCGCCCGCAGCAACTCCGATCTGTTCTTTAATCAGGTCGAAGTTGATCACTTCTTCCGTTACGCAATGTTCTACCTGAATACGGGTATTCATTTCCATAAAATAGAAATTGCGGTGCTTATCCACTAAAAACTCAATAGTCCCAACACTTTCGTAACCGATTGCTTCGGCAGCTTTTTTTGCAGCATCACCCATTTTTTGACGTAATTCGTCAGTCATAAAAGGAGAAGGAGATTCCTCTACTAACTTTTGGTGCCTGCGCTGAATGGAGCAGTCTCTTTCACTGAGGTGGCTTACATTTCCGTATTGATCACCAACAATCTGTATTTCAATGTGGCGGGGCTCTTCCACAAATTTTTCCATGTAAATGCCATCGTTCTTAAAGCTGGCGCCGGCTTCCATTTTGGCGGTATCATAAGCCTTCTCCATTTCACATTCTTCCCAAACAATGCGCATGCCTTTACCACCACCACCGGCTGTTGCCTTTAAAATAACCGGATATCCAATTTGCTTTGCAAGAGATTTTGCCTGTTCTACACTCTCAAGTAATCCTTCACCCCCCGGAACCACCGGAACGCCGGCCTTAATCATGGTTTCTTTTGCGGTGATTTTATCGCCCATTGCGTTAATCATTTCGGCCGTGGGCCCGATAAATTTAATCTTGCTTTGGCGGCATATCTCTGCGAATTTTGCATTCTCGGCTAAAAAGCCGTAACCGGGATGCACTGCATCGGCATTAGTAATTTCGATCGCAGCCATGATGTTGGGAATGTTCAGGTAAGAATCGCTGCTGGCGGGCCGTCCGATGCAAACCGCTTCATCAGCAAATTTTACGTGAAGGCTTTCACTGTCGGCAGTTGAATAAACCGCAACAGTTTGAATACCCATTTCCCTACAGGTGCGAATAACGCGCAAAGCAATTTCGCCCCTGTTTGCAATTAATATTTTTTTAAACACGCTAAAGATTCAATTTGAAAATTTGATAATGTGATAATTTGACAATGAAAATACTGTGCAAAAGTGATGGTTGCCAAATTTTCTAATTGCCAAACAGCTTACCTAAATTAAGGTTCAACTATAAATAATGGCTGGTCAAACTCAACGGGAGAGGCATCGTCAACCAATACTTTTATTATTTTACCGCTTACTTCAGCTTCAATTTCGTTGAAAAGTTTCATGGCTTCAATCACACAAATAATTTTACCTGGAGCTATGATATCACCCTCATCCACAAAGTTGGGCTTATCAGGCGATGGTTTGCGGTAAAAAGTACCAATCATCGGGCTTTTGACGGTTATTGTATTGGAGGCTGGTTCTGTTGTTTTGGGTTTTTCAGCTGGTGTAGCGCCGCCGGCAGGAGCAGGTGTTGCGGGTTGAGCCTGCGGTACTGCTAATGCAGGTGCCTGCATGGGCGAGGATTGAACAATTTGTGTCACATTTTCTTCTTTTTGGCGTATCGAAATCTTGAAATCTTTCTGCTCGATGGTTAATTCGCCAATATTTGACTTGTTGATCATTTTGATCAACTCCTGAATTTGCCTGAAATCCATATTCAATTTAACAGGGTTTAGGTTGAAAAATTTGTTTCGAAAGCAATATTAATATATAGAGTAGCTAAGGTAAGTATTTCAAAAGCATTCAAAATATATTTAGTGACCATTTTTATTAAAAATCATTCGTTTCGAACAAAAAAGGCTCAAAATCTTCGAATTTTTAAGCCTTTTTAAATGATTTTACAACTACTGTTCTTTTACTCTTTCCACGTATTCGCCGGTTTTGGTATTAACCCGGATCAATTCTCCTTCATTTACAAACAACGGTACGTTTACGGTAGCGCCGGTTTCAACGGTTGCCGGCTTCAGGGTTCTGGTGGCAGTATCGCCTCTTAAACCCGGCTCAGTGTAAGTCACCAGCATCACAATTTTATCAGGAAGCTCAACGTTTACAGGCTGTTCTGTTTCGGTATTGATTGCAAAAGCCACTTCCTGCCCGTCTTTTAGAAATTGGGGAGCATCAATCATGTTTTCGTCAACAGTCATTTGTTCAAATGTACTGTTATCCATAAAATTATACCCGGTTTCATCTTTGTAAAGGAATTGATATTCTCTTTTTTCAACACGCACCGGATATATAATATCGCCTGAGTTCCAGGTTTTTTCGATCGTGCGACTATTATCAACACCTTTCAATTTTGCCCAAACTTTTGCCGCGGCGCGTGCGGTTTTGTTTTCTCCAAATTCAACTACCGAATAAAGACTTCCATCTAATTTAAGAATCATTCCGCGGCTGATATCTGATGTATTTGCCATGTATTAATTTTTTGAGGCGGCAAAGATAAGAACATTGATCGGAAATGAGGAAGGTTTAGCGGAGTCCCGTTTTTTTGTTCCGCGCTGACAGAGTTTTTTTTGCCCTAAAAATTAGTGACACCTGACTGTTGCACTTTATTTTGGTTTTGCGTCTTTATTAATATCTAATCAGGCCGTTGAAGAATTTATGGAAATATTTTTTTAGCCCGTTGAAATCACCTTTATAAAATACGCTATTTACCTTTTTTAGTTTGGAAAAGGATAAATAGCGTTTCATTTTCATATAACATAATATTCTATATTGTATTTTAAGTAAAAAACACTTACAGATATTACTGTTAAGCATTATCTTTGCTTAAATTATTTATTAATTTAGTTTTATTGATAACAATAGTTAGACGATTTAATTATATATTATTTTTAATAATATTATTACAACTATTTTGCCTATTTTTTTTAAACCAAGTTTTTTGTAAATCCAAAACAGAAAGATGAGAAAAACATTACTACTAAGTGTAAAATTCCTGCCATTTGCCTCCGGTGTTATAGCTCAAGCCGATTCCG
>MKRO01000194.1:6654-7055 GCA_001896965.1 Sphingobacteriales bacterium 41-5
ACGATTTTGCAAAAACACCTGAAAATTCTTTGACGCTTTTTACCCAGACACATGACCAGTTTGCTTTAGGTTCCGCAAGCGTGAAATTTGATTATCAATTGGAGAAAGTCGGCATGGTTGCCGATCTTGGGTTTGGACAAAGACTTAAAGAATTTAATTATACTGACGAAGGGTTATCGCAGGCAGTAAAACAACTTTATTTAACTTATTCCCCGGCGAAAGATATAACAATAACCGCCGGAAGCTGGTTCAGCCATATTGGTTACGAATATTTTGATCCGCAATTAAACAGGAACTATAGCATGAGTTACCTGTTTACCAATGCACCGGCTACTCATACTGGCATTAAAACTGAATACAATAACGGCAAACATGGCTTTATGCTTGGCATTGCCAATCCA
>MKRO01000195.1:0-5033 GCA_001896965.1 Sphingobacteriales bacterium 41-5
TAAATGTATTCATTACGGGAATATGCCAAGCTCTGCATAAGTTGTAGCAACTTTATTTATAGCCACAACGTACGCGGCAGTGCGCATATCGGGGATTTCAGGGTTTGCGTCCCAAACGCCTATCACTTCGCGTGTGGCATTGATCATGGTTTCTTCCAAGCCACTGTGCACAAGGTCAATTTCATCGGCTCCGTGTTTAATTAACTTCCGTGCCTTATCGTCAACCCGTTTGCCACTTAACTCTTCAATTTCTTCAAGAATCTTTGCGTTCACATTTTCGTTAAACCTTTTTTCCATCCTTCCGTAACGAACGTGGCTCAAATTTTTCAACCATTCAAAATAAGAAACCGTAACACCGCCGGCGTTCAGGTACATGTCAGGCACTACCAAAATCTCTTTTTCTATCAAAATTTCATCGGCTTCGGGAGTTATAGGGCCGTTTGCAGCTTCGCCTATGACTTTAGCTTTTATGCGGGGCGCATTTTCTGCGTCTATCACATTCTCTAATGCAGCAGGGATTAAAATATCACAATCCAGTTCCAGGGCAGCTTTGCTATTTTCAAGATTGGTGGCGCCGGGGAAATTTAAAATTGAACCCGTTTTTTTTCGGTGTTCCATCAGCTCAAAAATATTAATACCGTCTTCTTTAAAAATAGATCCTTCGTACTCAGCTATGCCTACTAAAATTGAACCCGCTTCATAAAAAAACTTCGCCGTATGAAAGCCAACATTCCCCAAACCCTGCACCACAACACGCTTTCCTTCAACACCGGTTGTCATCCCACGTTTTTCCATTTGCGATTGTATGTTACAAACTTCGCGAAGGCCAAAAAACACTCCTAAACCGGTTGCTTCCCTGCGGCCGTTTACGCCACCCTGGGAAACAGGTTTTCCGGTTACACAACCGGCGGCATCAATATTTTCCGGATGAAGGGTTGCGAAGGTGTCAACCATCCAGGCCATTTCCCTTTCGCCTGTTCCATAATCGGGGGCCGGAACATCAGTTGCAGGGCCAATAAAATTCTTTTTAACCAGTTCGGTTGTGTAGCGGCGTGTAATTTTTTCAAGTTCGTAAGTAGTGTATTTTTTAGGGTCGATTTTTATGCCGCCTTTTCCACCACCAAAGGGAACATCCACAATGGCGCACTTGTACGTCATTAACGCGGCAAGCGCCATCACTTCGTCCTGGTTTACCCCCATCGAAAAACGAATGCCGCCTTTACAGGGAGTTTTGTGGTGCGAGTGCTGAACTCTGTACGCCTCGATTACTTCAATTGAGCCGTCTTCTTTTTTTACAGGGAACCGCAACCGAAGAACCGAGTTGCAGGCACGAATTTGTTCTAACAGGCCTTTGTCCCATTTTGTAAACTGCGCCGCTTTGTCGAAACTTTTTTCTACCGCGGCAAAAAAACTGTATTCTGACATAAATTATGATTTTTTCAAATGAGCAATTCGTATCTTAATTTTAGCCTTTAAAATACACTGGCAAGGTATTATTTGGTTTTTATAACCGGCAAACATTACGAAAATTTAACGATTTAATGATCGCCTTTTTTAAGCTTTTCTATTTTTCTGTCAATTTTAATCAGGTAAAAAATGATTCCAATAAAAATTGCAAGTAGTACAGCTACCACAACGTAAATTCTACCGCTGCTGTACATTAGGTTTTCATTTGCCTGCGCGTTTCCAAAAAGGGGCATTGCAAATAAAAACAACAGGGAATAAAATATATTCTTCATTTTAAAATTGGTTCAACGGGATTTTTATTTTCTAAGATGTCTTTTTCTTTTATCAGCCCAATACGAATCTTTAAAGTAGCAATCCACACACCTAAAAGCACCCATCCAATAAAAGCGGGGTACTCCACCATTCGCATAACAGCATCAGTATCTTTAAAATTCAGTGCGGGGTTACCTTCCTGTCCGGGGTGCAGGCTTGGAAGAATTCTGGGTACGATCCAAATTGTTGGGAAAAGCATTGCGAAGGCAAAGATGTTGTAAACTGCGCTGATCCTTGCTTTTTTGTCTATGTCAGGGATTGAATCTCTTAGAATGAGATAGGCAAAGTAAATCAGCAGTGCCACTGCGGTGCCAATCAATTTTGGTTCACGCGCAACCGCGCTAAATGAATCAAAAGCGGGATTGTTAGGATCGGCCCAGGTGTAGCTCATCCAGATGGCGCCGGTAGCATAACCCAAAATTCCAAACCAAAGGCCTACGCCGGCATAACTGCGCGCTGCTATATCAGATTTTAAATTATTGGTGCGTAAATATCTTATAGAATGAACAAGCGAACAAATAAACATAACCATCATTACCGCCCACATACCAACGTGGTAAAAAAGATTACGAATGGTTTCTCCGAGTACTGGAAGATTGGGTATTTTAATAAGCATTCCGGCAACGATGGCATAAGCTAATAACACAATGCAAAGAATTTTCCACCACCATTTAGTCATATCACAATTTTTAATTGTATCGGTTTACAACATAAAACACAAAAGTAATACTAAAGTTGTTGAGAAGGAAAAATTTATGAAGCAGTTATTGACGTTTCGGATTTATTAAAAACATTCAAAATTAATTTTCTGGCTTTTCATTTTTTCGCTGAAAATAATTAGAACGAAGAATTTTATCTAAAAACATTTTAATCTTTCCACAAAAACGGGAACAAAATTACAGCTAACAGCGCCACTAAAATATCAAGGGCAACTAAAAGCAGCACATCAGTTGTGGCCACAGTAAGGCCTTTGTTAAAGGTGGCAGTTGATAATTTCATGAGCAACATTAACTGGGGAATGATCAGCGGAAATCCCAGAACAGCCATAATTGCGGCATTCTGTTGTGCCTTTGCGGCAATGGCCGCCAGAAATGTAAACACCATACTCAGGCTGAAACCGCCCAAAAGAGTAAGCCCGAAAAAGGGCAAAAACTTATCCAGCGGGTTTCCCAAAAAAGCAGTGAATAAGACCATCGCAATTACCGTCATTAATAACATCAGCAATGAATTGAACAGCAACTTCGACAGCACAAAATCAACAGGGGAGGCAATGGAATAGAAATACAACATTCTTCCCTGACTTTCCTGCAGGAAACTTTTTGCAACGGCATTTACACAAATAAATAATTGAATTACCCAAAAAAGCCCTGTCCAAATTTTAGCATCAGGTTCCTCAATCGCTAAAAAAAGCATGTAAATAGTTGCCACAACGTATAGTAAAATACCATAGAAACTGTACTGCTGCCTTACTTCGAGCAACAGGTCTTTTTTAAAAAGCGTGAGTATTTGCGAACGGTGATTGATTATTTCAGATTTAAAATTTAGTTTTTCTTCTCGTAATAACATTTCCGGCACCTTGGTTCATAAGCGTCTAAAGCACCCAGCATTACCTGCTCGTCATCGGGAATTTTACGATAGGAGTAATTAGCAATGGCGCCACACTGCGTGCAAATCGCGTGAAGTTTGGTCACATAATCTGCTTTCGCAAGAATATAAGGCATCTGCCCGAAGGGCTTGCCGGTAAAATCCATATCCAGTCCGGCAACAATTACGCGAATGCCCCGGCGAGCCAGCTCATCGCAAACGTTGGGTAGCTCGTCATCAAAAAACTGTGCTTCGTCAACGCCAATTACATCAGCGCCCTGTGCCATTAATAATATCTTCTGGGAGTTGTCAACCGGGGTTGATTGAATAGCATTGGTATCGTGAGAAACAATATTCAGTTCATCATACCGTGTATCAATAGCCGGTTTAAAAATCTCCACTTTCAGGTTGGCAATTTTTACCCGCTTCAGCCTGCGTATCAGTTCCTCGGTTTTGCCGCTGAACATCGAGCCGCAAATCACCTCTATCCAGCCACGCCTTTCTCCACGAAGGTTTGGTTCAATAAACATTTTAAAGTTTTAGGATGCGCAAACGAGCACAATTTTTGCAGGGTAATCCGTAAATTAGCCGTCTGCAAATTTCATCAAATGTAGTGATAATGCAAAAAATTAAAGCCCTGATAGAAAAATTAAACAATCAATTCGAACAAAAAGCGCCTCCTGCCGAAATGCTCGCCACCCTCCAATTGCTCCAAAGGGAACTTGCCGGTGGCCTGAAGGAAACCCAGGTATTGGGCAGTTCAAATGTTTCGGTAATGGTACCTAATATGCCTTCGATCAATTACGCAAAGACCGTGGAGCAGGTAATTGATGACGAAAAAGTGTATTTTGAGCTACCTGCCGCCGACGCGAGCGATGAAGAAATTGATGAGCTGATTCTCGAAAATAACAGAATCGAAGCGCAGAAAAAAACTGTCAATAAGCCCGAAGTGGTGCCTGCCGAAAAAGAATCCGTTGGGAAAAAAAGAAGCAATCAAACCGAAATGATTTTTAACGAAGGTGATGGTTTTATTGATGAGGTACCCACTTTTTCCCAATATTCCAAACCTGAAAAAGAAGTCAAACCCGTTTCAGCGGAAGCTATAACCGAATCGCCCGTGAAGCAGTTGAAAAAAGCTATTTCAGAGTTAGACCGGCAGATTTTTTTAAAGGACCTTTTTAGGGGAGACGAGGTTATGTACGAAAGAAGCATTAAAACGATTGATAATTTTCATGCATATCCCGAAGCTGAACTTTGGATTAGAAGAGAGTTGAAGCTCAAGCTCGCATGGCTGACCGATAACCCAACTGTAGATCATTTTGAACGGTTGGTTAAAAGGAGATTTGCTTAAGCCAACTTAAAATTATAGTGGTCGCGCCTGTGTTTTCCCGCACAAAGTTCCCGGCAATTTCGCCGGATTTTATTCGCGCATTATTGTTTCTTAATATCTTAGAAACTATTTCAATTAATTCATTTTCAACCGAATAATAAAATCCACCTTTATTTTCAATTAATTTAACTGCTTCTGAAAATTTTTGATAGTTCGGGCCAAAGATCACCGGCTTGCCATACACCGCTGCTTCAAGGGTGTTGTGAATACCCGATTTGTTGAAGCCGCCTCCAATATAACATACTGATGCATAATGGTATAAACGGGATAACATCCCAAT
>MKRO01000195.1:5042-6433 GCA_001896965.1 Sphingobacteriales bacterium 41-5
TATTGTTGATGATAAGCACATTGGTGTCCGGAGTTGAATTTTTGTTCTCGGCCAGTTCCGAGTACAAGATGCTCCGGGAAAATAAAGTTTGTAGAAAGTTTATATGACTATCTGTAATTTCATGAGGGGCAATAATTACTGAAATTTCATTTCCAAATTTTTCAGATGCTGCTTTCAGATTTTTTTCATCGTCCGGCCAGGTACTTCCTGCCACAATAATTCTCTTTTCGGCAACAAATTTTTCAATCGGTTCTATGGGGGCGAACGCTGAGGCAATTTCCGCTACCCGGTCGAAACGGGTGTCACCAGCTACCGTAACTTTTTCTTTAGGTAGAATAGAGAAAAGTAATTTTGCGCTTTGGTCATCCTGTACAAAAACCTGGTCAAAAAAGCCCAGCATTTTCCTGTGAAGGCCTCCGTACCATTTAAAGAAAATTTTGTCCTCCCTAAAAATTGCTGAGATTAAAATTGTGGGAACCTTGCGTTTTTGGAGTTGGTTGAGATAGTTATACCAATATTCGTATTTTACAAAAATTGCAAGTGATGGGTTCACAATATCGAGAAACTTTTTCACATTGCCAGCAGTGTCCAACGGAAGATAAAATACCCAATCTACCCCGTTATAATTTTTACGGATATCATAGCCCGAAGGAGAAAAGAACGTGAGCAAAATTTTGTGATTCGGATATTCTTTGCGTAAAGCTTCCAAAACCGGCCGGCCCTGTTCAAATTCGCCGAGCGATGCGCAGTGCATCCAAATGATTGGTTGAGTTCCTGCGATGGCCTGGTTCAGCCTGCCCAAAATGTCCCTTCTTCCTAATTTCCAAAGCCGGGCTTTTTCGTTAAAAAGCGATGCTACGGAAATGCCGGCGGAATAAAGCAGTAAAAAAATATTGTACACAAAAACAGCCACGATTTGAATTTGAACAAAATTAAGCGTTTCATGCGCAACCATAACACCATGAATGTTCTTCCCCGGAGGTGCAAAGAAATTGTTATAAGTTCATGCTTTATTGTTCTTCAATTACATTTGAGTTTAATGCGAAGGCGCAAAGAATTTGGCAGAATGTGAACTTTCCCGGTTTTTCTTTTTCCAACGCTGCCTTGGTGGCTGTATTTTGTTAATTTTGCCCCTGTTTTGCGAAGCGTGAATTGAATTAAAGGATCTGCCGGAATGGCACAAGCGGGCCTGCCCGAATGGTACAGGCGGGCGTTGCAATCCAGTTTCATATTAGTACAAAAGTTGATACACTAAAAAGATAATATTATGCGGACAATTCAAATGGTGGATACTAAAACCCAATATCATAAAATAAAAGAAGAAGTTGATAAGGCGGTGCTTGAGGTAATGGAAAGCAGCGCTTTTATTGGTGGCTCGGTGGTGAAGGAGT
>MKRO01000195.1:6524-7027 GCA_001896965.1 Sphingobacteriales bacterium 41-5
TGGATTTGCAGCCCGGCGATGAAGTGATCACGCCTTCGTTTACATTTATTGCCACTACCGAGGTGATCGCGCTTTTAAAACTCACGCCGGTTTTTGTGGATGTTGATAGAGAAACGTTTTGTATTGACCCCGTTGAAATTGAAAAGGCCATCACACCAAAAACGAAGGCCATTGTGCCGGTGCATTTGTACGGGCAGTGCGCCAACATGGACGCGATTATGGAGATTGCGAAAAAGCATAATCTTTTTGTGGTTGAGGATAATGCGCAGGCAATCGGCGCCGATTTTACTTTCAGCGACGGCACAATTAAAAAAGCGGGAACCATCGGGCACATTGGTTGCACATCATTTTACCCCAGCAAAAATCTTGGCGCGTTTGGCGATGGCGGCGCTATTTTTACTAACGACGACCAGCTTGCCCAAAAGCTGCAAATGATAGCTAACCACGGAATGAAAACGAGGTATTATCATGAAATGGTGGGTTGTAACAGCCGCCTCGACGCC
>MKRO01000196.1 GCA_001896965.1 Sphingobacteriales bacterium 41-5
CGTTTATGAGTGCCGGCAATACTGGCGCTATGCTTATCGGCGCTATGTACAGCATCAAAGCGGTAGACGGGGTTTTGCGGCCTACCATTTCATCTGTCATTCCCAAGCAAAATGGAGGAACGGGTGTTTTGCTTGACGTGGGACTGAACACGGATTGTAAACCCGAGCAGTTAAACCAGTTTGCAGTGATGGGTTCAGTTTATGCACAAACAGTGCTGGGCGTTGAGAATCCCAAGGTTGGTTTGCTTAATGTGGGGGAAGAAGAAGGTAAGGGTGATATTCTTACACAGGCTGCTTATCAACTACTTAAGGGTAACAACTCCATAAATTTTATAGGTAATCTTGAAGGCAGAGATGCATTTAACGATAAAGCTGACGTGATGGTCTGTGATGGCTTCACCGGTAATATCATTCTTAAAATGGCTGAATCTATTTACGATCTTGCAGTAAAGGAAAATATTGATAATAAATACTTTAACAGATTTAACTTTGAAATTTATGGAGGTACGCCCGTTCTCGGCGTTGCCAAACCGGTCATAATCGGGCATGGAATTTCGCATCGTATTTCCTTTGCCAACATGATTGATGTTGCTGCCAAAATGGTTCACACCCACGTTTTGGATAAAGTAAAACAAGCCATTCAAAAACTGCGATGAATGACCCAAGGTTTCAAGCATATGCAAAAATTAAATATATAAGTTGGTAGCATTTAAAGCATACATTTACTGGAATAATTGACCTTCCTGCCTGTATGCCCCACAATACATTAAACATAACTAATTGCGAAAGGGAGCCTGTACGGATTGTGGGCAAAATACAGCGCTACGGTTTTTTGATCGCTGCCGATTCCCAAACAGGCCTCGTGAAATATGCCAGCTTGAACATCAACGTTTTTCTCCCGTTAGATAGCATGGCTTTACTGGGCAAGCCCCTAAATAGTTTGGATAGCTATATTGGTTTCCCCGGGAGGATTAGCAGTTTCGATTTCTGCAAAAAATCATTTGCTGAAAATGTAGATTTTGCCCGCGCATCAAAAGTAGATATTGCGGGGCAACCATTTCATTTAGTTATCAGCCAAATTGAAGAGCTATTGGTGCTTGAATTTCAGCCGGCCGTTCAAACCCCCGAAATTACACCGGGTGTTTTCAATGTAGCGTCAAAAATACTTGCCTCAAAAACGCTGGAGGGGTTATACAATAACGCCGCGGACGAAATTAAAAACCTGATTGATTACGACCGGGTCATGGTCTATAAGTTTTTGCCCGATGGCTCGGGGCTGGTTGTAGGAGAGGCTATAAACAAAAACATGGAGCCTTTCATGGGTCAAAGCTATCCCGAATCTGATATTACCCGGCAGGCCGTAGAGCTTTACAAATCAAATCGCATGCGGTTAATTGCAGATGTGGGCGGCGAAACTGTTGATGTGGTGGGGCAATCCGGTTCCAGGCCGTTTGACATGAGTTATTGTTCGCTGCTCGCCGCGTCACCACTTCATATTCTATACTGCGAAAATATGGGGTTTGGCTCCAGCTTCAGTATCTCCATTATTATTGATGATGAGCTTTGGGGTTTAATTACCTGTTACAATACAAAAGCCAAACATATTGATTACAGGGTGCGGCAGGGTGTAATGTTTTTAGGTACGGTAATTTCCACAGCGATTGTGAATAAGATTGATGAAGCAGGCAAAAAATTAGAAATTGATTTTCAAAAAGAGGTATCGCAACTTCAACATCATTTGTCGTTTCACGAATCGTTATTGGCCGGGCTGACCAAAAGCGACACGAGTTTAAAAAATGTGACCAATGCGGATGGCGTTGCAGTTATTTATCAAAATGAAATATTCCTGGTGGGCAGTACGCCCGAAAAGGACCAGGTAAAAGACTTAGCAAAATGGGCGCGGAATGTGCTCGCCGATCATATTTTTCTGACCGATGAACTATCGAAGCATTATTCACAAGCCGAAAGCTTTTCCGATAAAGCATCGGGTATTTTGGTAACATCTTTAGGAAACGAGAACCGGGATTTGATCATTTGGTTTAAACCTGAAAAGGTCAAAAATATCCTTTGGGCAGAACAGCCAAAGAAAGCTCAAATCGAGACTGAAACGGCTGGAGTCGGTTTGAGAACCATTCCCGGGGCTCCCTTTAAAGTTTGGCGTGAAACTATTTCCAAAACTTCCGCCGAATGGCTGAATGAAGAACTTTTCGCTGCACAAAAAACCACCCAGATAATCAGAGACTTTGCCTTTCGTAAAGCTGAGGAACAAATTGCGATAGACAAAATGCTGAAAGAAGCTTATGAGGAACTCGACAGGTTTACGAACTCGGTTTCGCATGATTTGAAGAACCCCCTGGGCGTGATTAAAACCTATGCGCAGTTTCTGGTTCACTCAAATGTTGTGACCGACGAAAAGGGGAAAGACATTGTAAATAAAATCGTTTCAAGTTCCGATAAGATAACTGATATCCTGCAAAGCCTGTTGGAGCTTTCAAAAATTTCGAGGCAGGAGAAATCAGCGCTTCAACAGAAGCTTTAGATACAGGCTTACATAACAACAACATTCCACAAATCTTCGCCCGATGAAAATATTCCTATGGTTCTGCGCTAAAATTGGATAAAAAGCTTTTATGACAAATAGGTTTATGAAGACACCATATCTTTACAACCCCATACTTTTATGCATCAAACAGGAAAATATCTTTTAATCATCGCGGGATTTGTAGCGCTGGCCGGCCTTATGCTCATGTTATTCGGCAACAAGTTAAATTTCCTTGGCCGCTTGCCGGGCGATATTAGGATTGAAAAGGAAAACTTCAAGTTCTATTTCCCAATTACAACAATGATTCTGATAAGCCTCGTTATTAATGCAATCGTTTGGCTGATACGCCGGTTCTTTTAATTGATTTGAATAATGATTCTATGAAAAAAGATATAATAAAAATATTCTTCTTCTGTATCCCTTTACTGACAAGCGTTTCAGCATTAGCGCAAGAAAAATTCGCTGACGAAAACCGGATGAAATGGGTGAAGGTTTTGGATAAAGTGGCGAGGCCGGTTCTTGAAAACATGGCCAACAACCAACTTCGGGATGTAATGCCAACGGAAATTTCGCCTGTGAGTGACAATCCCAAAAACAGAATTGCGGCGCAATACCTCGAGGCGGTTGGCAGAACGTTAAGCGGTATCGGGCCGTGGCTGCAGCAGGAGGGCGGATCAGCAGAGGAAGTAAGGTTGAGAAATCAATATCGTAAATGGGCGATTGCGGCGATTAAAAATGCAACTGACAGCACTCAAAAAGATTTTGTTTTATGGAAAGGGGCACAGCCGCTTGTGGACGCATCATTTTTTGCTCACGGCATAATCCGGGCTCCGTGGGTTTGGGAACATCTTGATGAGACAACAAAACGAAATACTATTTATTGGTTACGTCAAACACGCGGCATTGTGCCCGGTTATACAAACTGGATTCTTTTTTCCGGAATGATTGAGGCTTTCTTTTTAAAATACGGGTACGAATATAATCCGTTAACCATTGAATACGGTGTGAGAACTTTTATGTATCAATGGTATGTGGGCGATGGCATGTTCAGCGATGGCGACAGGTTTCACATGGATTATTACAACAGCTTTGTTATTCAGCCATACCTTAAAGAAATCATCGACATCGTAAATTCAAAAACAGGGAGGTACAAATCTGAGAAAGAAAAACTCGCAAAAATCAATGATCGTTACAGTGAAATACAGGAGCGGAGCATCAATGCTGACGGCAGTTTCCCCGCCTATGGCAGGTCGATTGTATATAGGTCAGGTGCTTTTCACCATCTCGCAAACATGGCTTACAAAGAGCAACTGCCAAAAAATATGTTTCCTTCACAGGTGCGCGAAGCCTTGTTTGCAGTTATTCAAAAAACTTTATTGCCTGCCGCAACCTATGATAAAAACGGATGGATGGTGATTGGGCTGGGTGGTAAACAGCCGGGACTTGCCGATGTATATAACAATCAGGGAAGTTTATACTTATGTACTGAAGTTTTTTTGCCGCTCGGTTTACCGCCTGATGCGCCATTTTGGAAGGATGCTCCAAAGCCCTGGTCCTCAAAAGCAATTTGGAACGGCGAAGATTTTCATGGTGATCATGCAATGGAATTGAAATAGGCGCTATCTTAACCGGTAAGTATCGTGCGATTTCTGCACCTCAATTTTTTGCTGATTGCCTGTGCTTTTCAAATTACAACCGTTCTGAAAAAAATACCACGCGAGCATCGCAAGCGCAATAAAAAATATTATCCACATTAGTTTTTTACCAAAATTTCCGCTGGGTCTGTCTTCGGCGAGTTCCGTTCGCATGGTGTCAGAAGTTGTTTCGCGTTCGCCTACCAGCACGTTGTGGCTTGAATTTTCTCTGATAATTTTTTTTGCTGAAACGTCAGTGAAAGGCATGCCCGCAGCGGCTTCGGGTGTAAATTCTATTTTCTTTTCAACTTTATGCAAAGAGCCTAAACCAACCCAATTTATCGTTTTGCCGTTATCGAGGTCTGCTTTCAAACGATTAGAAAACTTATTATACTTTACAACGGCATCGTCTTTCGAAACCCCCAGTTTGTCTGCAACCCAGTCATAAAGGCCTTCGTTCTTTACAGTGTTATCGGCAACTTCGCCCTCTTTAAGCGCTGTAAAAACCGTATTCCAGCCGGGGGCTTGTACTGTTTGCGAAGTAAAATCATTAATCGCATTTTGCGGTTCATGCACAAAAGTTCCTGTGCCGGGCACATGCAGCTTTTTAACCTGTAAAAAATATTGAGTCAGTAATTCAAACATTTTATTCGCTTTCATTTAATAAACGAATATACAAATACTGTAAAAATGAGGTTGACAAAAAGTGAATTTATTATTCGCCACCATTTTATTAAAAGTTATATGTTTGCCTGCTTTAAAACAATAT
>MKRO01000197.1:0-1975 GCA_001896965.1 Sphingobacteriales bacterium 41-5
TTTATGAAAATTTTCAGGAAAATAATGATTTGGTTTTTATCAATTGTCGCGCTGTTGGGGTTGATCGTAATCGGGTACCTGCAACATCCCAAATTTGGCAAACGCCCGTCCGGCAAGCGTTTGGAGCTGATCAAAAAATCTCCCCACTACCGCGACGGGCAATTTCAAAACCTGAGTAATACACCTGCGTTTGCTGAAGATGTAAGTTTTTTTGAGGCCATGCAGCAATTCTTTTTTAGTGACCGGCCAAGGAATAAACCGGTTGAAGCGCTGCCTTCTGTAAAGATTGATTTGTTGCATTTGGATCCTTCAAAAGACATTTTAGTGTGGTTTGGGCACTCCTCTTACTTCATTCAAATTGATGGGAAGAAAATATTGGTTGACCCCGTTTTTAGTGGTGCAGCCTCGCCTGTAGCAGCCACCACGAGGGCGTTTAAAGGAACGGATCGTTATACTGCCGATGATATGCCGGAGATTGATTACCTTTTTATTTCTCACGATCATTGGGATCATCTGGATTACAAAACGATAAAAAAGCTCAGGCCGAAAATTAAGAAACTGATTACAGGGCTTGGTACGGGCGAGCATTTGGAATACTGGAAATTTGACCCTGCAATCATCATTGAAAAAGACTGGGATGAAACAATTCCCCTGGACGATGGCTTCGTGGCTTATTCCGCACCTGCACGCCATTTTTCGGGTAGAACTTTTTCGCGCAATAAAGCCTTGTGGACATCATGGCTTTTACAAACGCCATCTATGAAAATTTATATAGGTGGCGATAGCGGCTACGATACACATTTTGCAGAAATTGGTAAAAAGTACGGCCCGATTGATCTCTCTATTCTTGAAAACGGCCAATACAATAAGAACTGGAAATACATTCACCTGATGCCCGGCGAAATTGTGAGTGCTGCCAACGAATTACTGGCAAAGGCAGTTTTCCCGGTTCACTCGTCAAAGTTTGCATTAGCGATGCATGCATGGGATGAACCACTAATAAATGTTTCAGAGGCATTTAAACATTCCGCGATAAAGCTTATCACGCCAATCATTGGCGAGGAAGTGAGGCTAAAAGATTCTACCCAGGTTTTTAAGGAATGGTGGAAGGGATTGAATTAACGGCCTTCGCAAAAATGCAGGGCTAAAGCAGGTGTGTAAGAGGTTTTTAATTCACCTGAAAAGTTTTATCTCTTGTTTTAAAGAAATTCACAATCTGATTGGCTGCTGCCAAACCCGCGTTATTATTGGCTTCTGCAGTTTGCGCTCCCATTTTTTTAGGAGTACAATACATACGGTTTTCACATACATTATCTATCGCTTCTTTCTTTACGGGTTGAATATCGCTCATGTATTTAAAGTCCTTTCTGTTGGCAAACATTTTCAAAAGGCCGTCTTCGTTAACTACTTCCTTTCTTGCCGTGTTAATCAGCGTGGCGTTTTGGGGCATCATTGCCATCAGCTCATAACTAATACATTCTTTAGTTTCGGGTTTCAGCGGCATGTGCAGCGACACATATTGGCATTTACTAAAAAGCTCCTGGGGCGTTGCAGCACGTTTTACATTTTCAGCCGCCAGATAGTTGTCATCCTTTGTAGGGGCATAGGCATATATCTGCATACCCAATCCGTGTGCAACTTTTGCCAGGGCCTTAGCTGTATTGCCCAACGCATAAAGCCCGAGCGTTTTGCCGCGGAGTTCAGAACCCGAACTGCCATTGAAATTATTTCTGGCGGCATACAGCATTAATCCAATTGCGAGTTCGCCAACGGCATTTGAGTTTTGCCCCGGCGTATTCATTATCACTACGTTTTTTGCTGAGGCAGCTTTACAATCAACATTATCATAGCCGGTGCCAGCCCGCACAATAATTTCCAAATTGTTTGCCGCATCCATCACTTCTTTATCAATTTTATCACTGCGAATAATCATTGCGTTCACATCTTTTACGGCATTCAGTAACTGAGATTTTTC
>MKRO01000197.1:2094-5550 GCA_001896965.1 Sphingobacteriales bacterium 41-5
TTTTAAGGTCTTGCAATCGAAATCATCGGCTAAATTAACTGTTTCTGTAAAAATTATCTAAAATTAAAGGTTGACTTACGTCATATTTTGAAAATTTTCTAACGCTCATCTATTTCTATGCTCTGAGCTTTTTAGGTTCAATTCCCCAATGGTGCCAATGCGCGTGGAAATTTTTTTGAACCGACCATAATTTCAAATCAGGCACTGCCTTCCTCCGAAATGCGAGTTTAAAAGCAGCATGTGAAAAAGCGATGTATATTTCTTTAACAATACCCACCCGCTGCGAAACAAATTAGAACAACTTACGTCTTAAAATAAAATAAAATATTAACAAACTGATTAGTATTTTGTTAAAATTTTTTCTACTTTTGAGGTTAAATTCTAACGTTGTAATCTAACGTGAGTATTGTTTTGCCCTCTACAACCATGCTAAAATTTAATTTATGAGTGAACTCCGCAAGGCTAAAATATTGATAGTGGAAGAGCATAAACTTTTTCAGGATTTGATCAATCATCAATTAGATAGTTCATTGCAGGGCACTGTGAGTATTTTTGGTGCCTATTCTGACGTGGAACAGGCCATCGGTGCCATTTTTATGAACGAACCCGACATCCTGATTTTAGATTTAAAACTGTTGGGAGATCAGCATTTTGAAGTATTGGAACGCCTGCTCACCCAGCAGATTAACGGGACGAAGATTTTGGTGGCGGCTTCTGTAAATCAACTTTCTTTTGTGCAGCGCATGGTTGAAATCGGTCTGGCGGGTTTACTTATAAAACCCGTCAAACCCAGCGATTTAAATAAAGCATTGACCCGTCTTGTAAAACCGCTCAATGAGATTAATGGCGAAAAGCAACATTCGGATAGTTTTATTACCCTTAGAAGTAATCATTCTAAATTGTATCTCAAACAATCCGATATCCTTTTTATTGAATCACAAAGAAATATTTGCAACATCACTTTGAATGACGGTTCAACAAAAACCGTGAACGATAATATCGGCTCTATTCAGCAAAGACTGATGGTTAAAAATCTGGTGAGAATAGATAAAAGTACGATTATGAACCTTTCAAATCTTGAGTACATTGACGGGAGTAAATATAATAACTCGGTGAGATTGAAACTAATAAATGGCCAAAATACAACCAAAAATCTGAGTAAAGCGGCCATTCAGCGGCTATATAAAATGGATTTAAAATCAGTAAAAAATTGAGGACGAAATGTTAAAATTTTATTTTTTGTCCTTTTTTTAACATTTTATGTCCTTGATTAATCTTTTTATAGAAATGTGTTAGTAAACTTGCTGCGTAAATCATATTTAGTCAAAAACCTGCGTAAGCCGAAAAGCAGATTATTAAAAGAGTAGGCATTTATTAAACTTTATAACTTTATGAGACGATTATTCTTCTCCGTTATGATCTTAAGTTCATTATTAGTGGGCTTAGATTCTTGTAAAAAAGGTGACCAAGGTCCTATTGGTCCTGCTGGTCCTACTGGTGCTGCTGGTGCTCCCGGTGCTCCCGGTGCTGCCGGTGCTGCCGGCGCAAAAGGTGCTGATGGCACAAAAATTCTTTCCGGCACAACCGCCCCCACTGATGCTACAGGTGCTATCAATGACTTTTACCTGAACACATCGACCGGTATTTTATACGGTCCTAAACAAGGTTCCACAGCTCCTGGTACATGGACAGGTGCTCCCCAAACCACTTTAAAAGGTGCTAACGGTGCTACCGGTGCTACTGGTGCTACCGGTGCTGCTGGTGCAACCGGTCCTCAAGGAGCTACTGGTGCTACCGGTGCAAATGGTACCAACTTTTTAGCTGGTCCTGCTAATCCAACAGCTGCACAGGGTGCAAACGGCGATTACTATTTCAATACAACTGATTCTAAGTTGTTTGGACCTAAAGCTGCCGGTGCATGGCCTGCTACAGGTATTGCAATTGGCGTAACTGCTACTCCTCGTGTGTTCTTCTTAGATGTAAAGTTGGATGGTACAGTCATTAGCGGAACCACTATCAATACATGGAGTGACACGGCATTGGAAATTGATCCAACTAAGTATGTTCAGTCTTCTTACGCTTTGAACAGAATAGACGTTGAACAAAGAATTGCCGGTTATCCCGGCTGGTCTGCAATGAACGGTCGCGAAGTAATGTTTACTGACATATCTTTAACACCAACCGGTCAGTACCTGATGGTTCCTACTGAAAATGGTGATTTTGAATCTGCTCCCGGTACACCTAATACCATTGGCCGTCAGTTCGTTTATACCAACGATCCTAAAAATGCTAAATATATGGCTATTATCAGGAGAGCTGGTCAAATAGCCGGTAATGTAATGACAACTAATCCTGCTAATCCGCTTCCCGGTACTGCACAGCCTAATCCGGTTCCTGTTTCCACATCCGGTGTTCCTTTTGCAGGTGGTGGTTTAAGGTATGGTAATTTAGCTCCTGCTATTACCTCTGCAAATATTGCACAGGCCATTACTGATTTAGGTTTGACAGCTGCTGACGCTACTCCGGTACAGCAATTTACTTTCTCTTTGGATGATTATAACCGCTTAACCAGCAGCCCAACAGCCGGCCCGGGCGCTACTTACAATGCGCTTTGCTACTGGATGTATGCTGAAGCAGCCCATTCTACAGGCACCAGCACACCAAGCATTGGAAACAAAAGCTTTGTAATTGACGGTTTGGTTGACTTCTTCTATGTATGGCAGAAGAAAGCTAAAACTCCTAATGTTCCTTTCAGCGATTACGACGTTAAGAAAACTTACAACTTCAATGATGGTAATTTCTACAGAAATACCACACTTGATGCTGCAGGTTCTGCGCAAATAGCAGCTCTGTCTGCTGCATGGTCTGCTTCAAGGGCTACAGGTTCTATTGATCTTCACTATATGTATGCTACACCTGCGGGTCATGCTGCTACAGGTGCAATGGCTTCTCAAACTTCTATCGGCCCTGCTGTTACAACTGACGTAGCTCAAACTATAACGGTACCTGGTGTTGCGGTTGTTTCCGGCCAAAGGGCTTATCAGCCGGGTAGTGTTAGTACAGTTGGCGCTTGGACACAAAATACAATGGCTTATAATGCTCCGGTTGTTACTCCTTTCTACGGCGGCGAATATTATGCTTTGCAAAACCTGTATAATACATGGATTTCATTAAATGATGCGGGTGCATCTTGGAACACTGGTTCGCATACCGGTAATCCTGGTACTTCATTTGGCAGCGGCCCTGCAAATGATTACAATACTCAAAATGGCGCTCACGGGCATGTTTATTTCTTAACTCCTATGGCGTATGAGTTTGGTACTTTTGCTGCTTACAATGGTGGTGGTGCTTTTAGTGTGGCTTCTGCTTATGGTACTTATACTGTACCGGCTGCACCCACAACTACAGCCTATCCTTATACTGGTATCTGGCTGCAAAATGGTGTGCTTCAGGTAA
>MKRO01000197.1:5596-9002 GCA_001896965.1 Sphingobacteriales bacterium 41-5
TTAGTGTTCAATGGTACTTCTGGCGCGAACGCTTACACCTATAACTGGACAGGTCCTAAAGGCTATATTGGTGCTCCGGGTTCACCTGCAAGTAACTACTGGTCAAATGCTCTAGCCGGACAGGGTGGTAGCTATGCAGACGGTCCTTGGCCTGCAAACCAAAATACCGCATGTCAGGGTTACTATTTCGATGGTAAATTCATACCTGTAGGTGTTGACAGAGCTACAGACTATATCATCAAATTAAAAATTCAAACTATTCCTTCAAACAATCCAGCTGATCCTCCTATTCAGTTGAATCAAAAATAGTTTGCTTTTAATAATGCAAAGTGAAGGCCGCCCGCATGGGCGGCTTTTACTTTTGATGTATGTTTTTTTGTCGGTCGGTGTTTTGCAGGGCAGGTAAATAAACGATAAATAGGAATGCTGGGTGAAATGATGAATTGGACAGGAAAAATGAACAAATCATTTTTGATTTTTTACAATTACAGCCAGAAAGATTTTCGTTTCTGATTATCTTTGACAAATTCAGCCAGGAACGTGAATGACCGGAATTTACTGACGTTTTGAAATGCTGGTAGATAGTAAAATGCTTTTGGTGGTGAACAGTCAAATTAAAAAACCAACTCCAGTATGAAATTACCCAAATACTTTTGTCATTTTTTTATGGCCAATGTAATTGTGTTGCTTACAGTATCATGTGGTGGCAATGAGCCTGCAAGCGCCAACCCCGAGGCCAAAAAAGCCAATACCGCTGAGGCGGGCGAAAGCCCGGTAGTGGTTGACTCTTTGAACAGTACCACTATTCAATGGTTAGATTCTACTTATCGCAATCTAAGAGATATTGGCGAAGAAGATTCTGTTGTAGTCGTTTACCGGTTTAAAAATACCGGCGATACAACGTTAGTGATTAAGTCAGTTACGCCCGATTGTGGCTGTACGGTAGCTGATACTTTGCATAAACCGGTATTACCCGGAGCAAAGTCTGAAATTAAAGTAAAGTTTTATGCAAAAAACCAGGCGGTTGCTACTCATCAAAAGCGGGTGCATGTGCTGGCTAATACCAAACCGCACCCCGGTACTATATTAGCTTTTCAGGTAAAGGTGGTGAAGGATAAGAAGTAATTTCGGCAGTTAATTGTAACACTTTACAGACAGAGCGGCGGCAATGAATTAAAAAGCTGGTATCAGTCGTCTAAATTGGCAATTCCTTATAGTTTTGGAACAGTTTAAACCACATATATTTGCAAAAAAAATAGATATGATGAAATTTAGAAGTTTTGTGGCTGCTTTATTTATAATAGCATCGCTAACTGCTTGTAACAGCGCAGAAAACAACACTGAAAAGTATGAGCGTAAACTTGGCGATAGCATTAAAGTAGATGCGATTAGGGAAATATTTCCACCAGAAGATTCTGCAGTGGTTAACGCGTATGTGCTTGATAAATCGACAATAACGATCAACGACATTGATCCTAAGGATACAACTTATGCTACGCGGTCAAAAACGTTGTACCAGCCAGGACCTGATGGTAAACCTTTGGCAATTGTGTATGGCTATAAAACGCAGGGTAAAGGGATGGCTGTAGTGCAGAAAGTGGGAGAAAAGCCAATCATTCTAAAAGAGGGTGAGATGGAAGGTAGCGTGAGGAATTATTCCAATGGGTCATTAACCCTGCAAAAGGCTGACAATTTTGCATTTTTGAATGGGGTACAATATATTGAAATACGGTAAAGTAAAATTGCTTGTAACCTTAAAACAATAAAAATCATTTAATGAAAAAAAGTCTATTATTTAGTGTGGGTCTGATCTTCACTTTGTTTGTTGTTTCATGCAATAGCACCAGCGAGCAAATTGTTGAGGAAGATGGTTTGGAAGAAGGGACAGAACAGGTTAATCATGCAGTAAGGCAGGATTCAATAGTTATGGATGCTTTTGCAAATGACAAGTCTACTATATCCATCAATGATATCGATCCAAAGGATACCACATATTCTACCAGAAGCAAAACCTTATACACATCTGTTAGTACCGGCAGAAAACTGGCAGTTGTATATGGATATAAAAAGGACGATTCGCCAGGTATAGCAATTATTCAGAGAGACACAGAAGTTGCTGTAAAATTACCTCAGACAAAATCTTCCGGGATTAACGAGGGTGAGTACAGCAACGGTTCGTTACGGCTGTTACGAGAAGGGAAGAACGTGACTTTAACTGATCAATCCGGAAATTCCGAACAATTTGAAGAAATATCGTAGCGAGGCGAGCTTACCATTGTCAGGAACGATTTTGAGAAAATTCCTTTTTACATAACCTATTAAAAGAACAAGCCACGTTTGTGACTTGTAAAAATAGTATGATCAAATTTTTTTATGAAATAGCCATAAACAATTCTTGTTTACCAAACGGAATGAATATTTGGCGTATTCCCTGTCTGCGACAGGCGGGCATGTGACCATTAGAAAAGTAAAAATATACATATGAAACTGCTGAAATTAACGGTTGTATTTCTTTTTATCAATATTCCCGTTGTACTATTTGCCCAGGTAGGTTTAAATATCTCTGGGGGAGGAAATATGTCTAAAATCAATGCGATTGACCGGTCGAATTATGCGGTAGCCACAATTTACAAGCCTGGTTTTCAAGTGGGAGTGAGTGCGGATATACCTTTAGGGCAACGAACCCTGTTTTATCCGGGTATTTCTTTTGTTATCAAAGGTTATAAAGCTAAAAATGCGGTTGGAACAACAACTTTAAATCCGTATTTTTTAGAAGTTCCTTTAAGTATTTTATACCAGGCTGGTATTGGTAATGGAAACCTGTTAATTGGCGCGGGCCCTTATTTTTCTTACGGGCTTGGCGGAAAATGGAAGTTTAACAGGGCGAACACGGCAGATTCCACAGTGTATGTTACCAGCGGGCCTGTTGAGTTTGTAAACGATTATACTACACGGAAAGGTGGCAATGTGATACCCTATGGCCGCCCCATTGACGTGGGCGGAAATGTTATACTGGGGTATGAACGCAACAGGTATAAAATATTGCTGGATGGGCAACTTGGCCTAATAAATCTGGAACCATACCAAGACGGGGTACGCCCGATTTATGCTAACCAACAAACAATCGGGATAAAATTACAATTTGTATATAATTTGTTAACTATTAATTAGGCGATTAAAAAAAAAATACGTACTTTGCTGCGAAAGCAGAGCGATAGCATTTATAAATGCGATAAAGATATTTTTTACTGTGAAAAATTTATTTCAAAGAAGCTTTTCGGATATATCAGGATTGTTTTTAGTCCGCGTTTAGTTGGTTTTTAAAATTTATGATTTGCCCCCACAGCAGCTGATTTAATCAGCTGTTTTTTTTGCCGCAATATTCACGAAGTTTTATAGGCCGTTC
>MKRO01000197.1:9008-10567 GCA_001896965.1 Sphingobacteriales bacterium 41-5
ATTTTTACGGCTTACTATATACCAAATCCCCACCTACAAAGGTTTTCAGCACTTTAACACTAAGTATTTCGTTTTCAGGGATTTTCATAATATCCTTATCTAAAACAATAAAGTCGGCAAACTTTCCTTTTTCCAAACTTCCTTTTTCGTGCTCTTCAAAATTTGATTTTGCAGCCCAGATAGTCATGCCGCGCAACGTTTGTTCGCGGGATAAAGCATTCTCCATTTGGTAACCTCCCGCAGGAAACCCTTCTGCATCTTTTCTTACAACAGCGGCAAAAAAGGTTTTAAAAGGCGAAATATCTTCAACGGGGAAATCGGTGCCGAGGGGAATCCAATTATTCTGCTCAAAAAGCTGGTGAAAAGCGTAAGCTCCCTTAACGCGTTGCGGGCCCAGCCTGTCTGCAGCCCAATACATATCAGATGTTGCGTGGGTTGGCTGTACAGACGGCACTATGTTATAATCCCCAAAAAATTGAAAATCATTTTGATTGATAACCTGCGCGTGTTCAATACGCCAGCGAAGATCATTTTTGCCTTTTAAATACCTGGCATAAATATTCAGCAAAGCGCGGTTGCTACTATCGCCGATGGCGTGGGTACACATTTGCCAACCGTTATCACTGCAAATTTTTGCAATGGAATCAAAATGAGCAAGGCTGCTCAATAAAAAGCCTTTCCAACCCCGCCTGTCAGTATAATCCTGCAACAGGCAGGCGCCGCGTGAGCCCAGCGCTCCATCACCAAAAACTTTTACGCCCCGCACGTTCAAAAAATCGGTTTTAATTTTCCCTTTTTGTTTCAGCCAGTCGAAGTTTTTTGGGTTATCGCTTATCATTGCGTAAAGGCGCATTTTCAATTTGCCTTCTTTTTGCAGGGTATCAATGATTTCAATAGTTTTATAATTCAGGCCGGCATCCGCAATGCCTGTAAGGCCCACTTCAAAACAATTTTGTTGTGCTTTTAACAGCATCTTTTCAAACAATGCTTTATCAGGTTCGGGAATCACGGCTTCTACTTTGTTCATCGCATTATCAACTAAAATGCCCGTTAGCCGGCCATTTTTTACCTCAAATTCTCCTCCTTCGATTACATCTCCGGCGTTGATGCCGGCTAGTTCTAATGCCTTATGATTAGCAATGGCTGCATGCCCGTCAATTCTTGTTAAATACACCGGGCGGTCAGGGAATAACTCGTTCAGTTTTTGGTTATCGGGGAAATTTTTTACCTGCCAGTCGTTTTGATCCCAGCCTCGTCCTGTAAGCCAGTCTGCCTGGCCCAGCCCTTTAGCATAGTTGCTGCATTGCTGTAAAATATCTTCCCAGCTTTTGGTATCGGTAATATTTAATTTGTGTAGCGACATTCCATATCCAACAAAATGGGCATGGGCGTCAATAAATCCGGGGTAAATAAATTTTCCTCCGGCATCTAATTTTTCAGCAGCTACGTATTTTTTTTGGAGATCGGCCTGTGTACCGGTTTCCAAAATTTTTCCGTCTTTGATCACCATTGCATCGGCAGTTGAAAACGAAGAATCAACCGTGTAAATGGTGGCATTG
>MKRO01000198.1:0-4991 GCA_001896965.1 Sphingobacteriales bacterium 41-5
ATGTTCAATGTTTTGTTTATTGATGCATACGAAAAATTTAAGAAAACTACTTTTGATTATTCAGCCGTTCCGGGATTTTTGAAAACGCCTGAATATATGTTACACCTGTCAGGCCCTTCGGGTTTTTCGTTTAATTATTCTGATGCCGGAACAAAGAATTACGTACAGCCGGCTATGTACTGGTTTGCCAGTAAAAAGAATGACTGGTCATTGCTTTTTTATGAGAAAGAGTATCTGGCGAAAACAACTACATCGGCATTTATCGGCGAGCGCACGCTCCCTGCGTTACTTATTTGGAGCAGGGGCAAAACAATGAATAACGTGTCGCTTCCGGCTGCAAATATGTGGAACGGCAATGGTGAAGTTCCTGTTACAATGATGCGTACATCATGGTCTGATCTCAACGCTATCTATTTAGGGTTTAAATTAGGAACGCCGTCAGCGAGCCATGCCCACATGGATATTGGCTCCTTTGTGATGGATGCTGACGGCGAACGCTGGGCAAGTGATTTTGGAATGCAGGATTATAATTCACTTGAAACCGCTGGCGTGGATTTGTGGAATAGGGCACAAAACTCCGAGAGATGGACGGTGTTCCGCTACAATAATCTTGCCCATAACACACTCGCGTTTAATAATCAGTATCAGTTAGTGAAAGGCAACGCATCGTTGACAAGTATTTCAAAAAAGGAAAACTTTATGAGCGCAACCACAGATCTTACAAAAGTTTATGAAGGGCAATTAGCAAGGGCTGAAAGAGGTGTAGCAATAGCGAACAAAAAATATGTTCTGGTTCGCGATGAAGTTCAGGCTGCAACGGCACCCACTACTATGCGCTGGACAATGCTTACAACAGCTACACCAACTATCAACGCATCCAATTCCACAATTACACTTACCAAAGGAACGAAAAAAGTTATTTTAAAAATCGCTTCTTTTACGCCGGTAACGTTGAAAACGTGGACTACGGTTTCGCCCAATAGTTATGACGCTGCAAATCGGGGTACAACTTTGGTAGGCTTTGAAGCAAGCCTTCCTGCCGAGACTTCAGCAGTGTTTAACGTATTTCTTTCGCCTGAAAGAAATTTCAACGACATTGACTATACTGTGTTGCCAATTGCAAACTGGCCCAAGGACTAATTTCCGAATTTTAGCTTCTTTACAAAAAGGGCGATGAGTACAATCCAAACAATAATGATCGCGATAGCAAATATCCAATTGGATTTCTTTACCATTTCGGGATGCGCTTCGACGTAAGCCTTCGCATCAATTATTATCGTTTCCGGAATTAATTTTATTGAAATGGTGATAAGTAGTGGAACGATCAAAAGGTCATCAAGCAAACCAAGTACCGGTATAAAATCGGGGATGAGGTCAATGGGGCTTAACAGGTACCCGATTGTAATGCCGATGAGGGTTTTAGCAAGGAGAGGAGTGCGGGTATCTTTATAAGCGATCATCAAAACTGATAATTGCTTTTTTAATTCTTTCGTCTTGTTTTTTAATTTCTTTAGCATCGATCAAACAACAACATCCTCATTACTAATCCTTGTGGTTTCGTCGCCACGCCTTTTTGCTAAGGTGTAAATACCCACATTAATCTCGTACCCGATTAACAGGCTGAGAGAAATTAAAAATATCATCACCATCAAAATAATTAATGTTCCTATTGAGCCGTATAGCTTATTATAGTTTCCAAAATTGCTTACCCACCATGAAAACCCGATAACGCAGACTAACATCAAAATGGTGGCAATAACTGACCCCGGTGTAATAATCTTCCATTTTTTATCTATTGAAGGGGCTGCCCGGTACAAATACGAAATCATAAAGAAAATGAGCAAAAGCATAACAATCCACCTTAGGTTGCTGATCAGTTCAATTACAAATTCATTTTCAATACCAAGCCATTTCAGCACAATTCCCCTTGCTATTAAAGCAGCTATACACACGATGAACGAGAGGAACAATACAAGCGTGATCTTTATGGCTGCGATTCGTTTTTGTAATCCGGTTCGTTTGGTAAAACCAGCGAATGTTTTATCGAAAGAACGCATTACCCCAATAATAGCATTGGACGAGAAAAACAGAGAGAGCAAGAAACCGAAGGATAATAAATCATTTCTTGGATTATTGATAAAATCGTCTAAAAAATGAATGATTGCGGTGTGGTTCTGCGGGCCCGGAATAATGTCTTTTATCATTGTTCTGACCTCGTAAATGAAACCGTCGCTGATGGGGAAATAGGGAATTAGTGTAACTAAAAAAATGATTGCGGGAGGAAAGGCCATCGCGAAATTGTAGGAGATAGCGGATGCTCTCTCCAAAATATCATCATCGGCGATCTGCCGTTTTGTTTTTTCAACAACATCGAACACTGATATGCGTTGAAAGCCCGGCAGGGTTTTTCTCTTAGTCCACCCAACGAATTTTTCGGCGGATGTGGCCACTCTTTTTTTTATTTTAGTTAACCTCTTCATTATTTTCCCGGAGTTGGCTGCGGTTTGCCAAATCGTTTGTTAAGCTCTTGCTGGTATGCTTTTGCGAGTTTCAAATGATCGGCATAGTTGGTTGTAAACTGATGGGTGCCGTCAAATGCAGTGCTTGCCACAAAGTAAATATAATCAGTTTTAGGAGCATCTAAAACCGCTTCTACCGTTTCCTGCTGCGGTGTGCAAATAGGACCCGGCGGCAAACCCCTGTTTTTATAGGTGTTGTATGGCGATTGAACCTGCAAGTGACTGTTAAGAATTCTTTTTAAACCAAAATCCTTTAAAGCAAATTTTACAGTGGGATCGGCCTGTAGCGGCATTCCTTTTTGAATGCGATTAAGGTATACGCTTGCAATAGTTCCTTTTTCTTTTTTTGCATTGGTCTCTTCGTCAATGATGGATGCTAAAGTGGCTGCCTGTATTGGCGAGAGCCCGTGCTGTTGCGCTTTCTGTATTTTTTTTTCTGTCCAGAATTTTTTGTACGCAGTGTTGAATTTTTCAAACACGGCTTGAGCGGTTGTTGCCCAGTTTGATTCATAGGTGAGTGGTAGTACCGCCGCCATTACTGTATTAGTGTCAAGATCATATTTTTTAAGAGAATCGTTGTTGTTTAAAAAATGAATGGCCGCGAGAGAATCGAATTCAAAAGCACGGCCAAGCCTGCCGGCTAACTGCTCTTTGGTTCGGATCTTTGTAACAACAAATTCAACAGGCGTTTGCCGGCCATTGCGAATCATTCTCACGAGATTCAAAACGCTCATGCCATTTTTTACTTCATATTTCCCGGGTTTGATGTTATGTATTTTTAAAAATTTATCAGTCAGGTTAAACCAGGTGAGTGACGGTAAAATATCTTCATCCAGCAACTGCTGTTTAACATCGTTAATACTGCTTCCTGTTTTAATGTAAAGAAATTCTTTTTCCGGTTTTCTGGCCGCCGGCCCTAAAAACTTAAACAATAGAAATGCACCGGCTAAAACGATGGCTGCGAAAATAATAAGGCGTGTTTTCTTACGCATAAATGATTTTATATAAAAAGCAATTTAAAACAAAACCCTGAAGGTTATTGCTTCAGGGTTGAAATATGTTGAGTAAGGAGTGGGAACACCCTATTGCTTATTTTGCGGGAGTAGCCGGAGTTGAGTGCTGCTGTTGCGCAGGTTGTGTGCCCTGATTAAAAGGAACGGCAGGCGCCGCGGGTTGCTGTTGAACGGGAGCTGTACCAATTTGTTGTAAGCGCCCATCATTGTTTGAACCGGAGCCGCCGGAAATGAAAAATGTAGCTAATAAACTTAACACACCAATTGCCGCGGCAAAAATCCAGGTGCCTCTTTCCAACACGTCATTTGTTTGTTTTACGCCCATAAACTGGCTGCTCACGCCGGCGAAATTACCGGCCAATCCGCCACCTTTTGGGTTCTGAATCAACACCAGCAAGCCTAAAACAACTGCTGCGATTACAATTAATACAACGAATAAAACGGTCATATTTGCTTTTTTAAATGTTCAATTTTGGCTGCAAAGAAAGCGCTTTTGGCGGGATTTTGCAAACTTAATTTTTTGTATATTTCGATTGCTTTTTGGCGATTATTTTGTTTGATCCAAACCTGCGCCATCGCTTCGGTGATAGCATTTTCGCCGGTTAACGAAGTTTCTGCCATTTTCTCAACTTTGGTTTGCTCGAAATTTGAAAATTTAGATATGATTTCTGCTTCGGGCAAACGCCTCATTTCTTTAAGCCAACTGGTGAAACTTTTTAACTGGTTGCCAAATTTGTCGGCACTTTTTATTTCGTTGCTTATTTTAATTCCCTGCGATGCAAAATAATCTATGGTGTGATAAGGCGTAAAACTCAGGGATGCCTTCGCAGGGTCAATCGGCTCAATCTTTAACCCGGGGATATTTAACGCTTGCTGATCCTCCTCGGGCTGGTCCACACTGAACTCGATGCCTTTTTCAATTTCAGGCTGATCAACTTTTATTTCCTGATCTCCAACTTCAATGGTTTCCCGGCTTTCCTCAACAATTTGCGTTGACGCGGTGGCCGAATTCAATACATGATGAACAAAAAGAGGGTTATTAAAATAGAGCAGTGCTTTTTGCCATTGCAGAGCAAAATCACCATTGTTCTCATCTTTTAATTTCTGCGCATACAATAGTTGTAATGCTCCGGAAAATGGATGATCGGTTGACAATTTCAGTAACTCATCAGCAGAAAGATCTTTAAAATCTTTTGAAAGGACCGACGACGATATCGTATTTACAATATTATTCATGCGAAGCAGTACAAAGTACGGATTTGTATTTTAATTACTGAAAAACAAAAACGACTACCAGTTCGAAAAAATACGGTTGAACATGTCGTCGGTTAATGAACGTAGCATTTCGTCCTTCAATTGCGCCTCTGCCTGTTGCAGCGTCATAGAACCTGGGTAATCAAAACTTCGGCTCACGTCAAATTTTTTTGGTTTTTGGGTACTGTCCCGCACCTCTATGCTG
>MKRO01000198.1:4999-6233 GCA_001896965.1 Sphingobacteriales bacterium 41-5
CCGGTTACTGTTTACCTGCTGGTTTGAAATACCCGACGTGCTTAAGTTATAGGAGGTTATTGTAGGGCTGATCTCCCAATCGGCATCATCGCCATTTGTTTGTTTCAACCGTGTTTGCGAAATGATTTTTTGGCGCAGCTTATCCGTTAATTCACCGGCAAGAGTAGGGCTGATGTATCTCGCTTTGTTCTGAATGAAATTTACTTTTACAACTTTTACTTCGGGAGGAATGTCGGTATCATTAAAGCGGTAAACGCCGCAGCCCGATTGACTAAAACTTAACAAAAGCAAAACAACGCTAATTGCTGCGGCTATTGGCCTATAAGTCTTCAATATCATATTCTTTTAATTTTCGGTACAAAGTTCTTTCGCTGATACCAAGGTCCAGCGCAGCGTCTTTTCGTTTGCTTTTATGTTTTTTAAGAGCTTTAATAATAAGTTCTTTTTCTTTATCAACGATATTTAAACTTTCTTCCACTTCTTCATGTTCCTGTATACCATCATCACTAATAATCACCGGTTGTGCCGCAGGTAAGGGTTGCACTTGTTGAAGGCTATAATTTAATGATGCAGGCACCTGCTGAAAAGTTCCGGGGTGTGTTGGCAATTCTTTTAATTCATTTATCAGTGTGTGGTTCTGCTCAATCAATTCGGGATTTTGCAGTACGTCAAGAAACATTCTTTTTAGCTCGTTTACGTCTTTTTTCATGTCAAAAAAAAGCTTGTACAAAATGTCTCTTTCGTTGTTGAACTCATGGCTTCCGTTAGCATTGATCACCATTGGCAGCCGGTTGTTGGAGTATGGTTGAAGATACCTGTTGAGTTCCTTCGCCGTAATAACTTTATCCTGAGATAATACCGAAACCTGTTCCGCAATATTTTTAAGCTCGCGAATGTTGCCCGGCCATGGATAGGTGAGGAGCAATTGCTTGGCTTCTTCATCCAATTGTACAGACTGAGTTTTGTACCTGTTGGCAAAGTCTGATGCAAATTTCCTGAACAATAAAACAATATCTTCTTTACGGCTTGTAAGTGACGGCACCCTGATGGGAACCGTGCTTAAACGGTAATACAAATCTTCTCTGAATTTGCCCTGCTGAACCAGTTGCAGCAAGTCTTTGTTTGTTGCAGCAACCACGCGCACATCGGTTTTTTGTACTTTACTCGAACCTACACGGATATATTCTCCCGCTTCCAGAACGCGGAGCAGGCGGGCCTGGGGTCCCAGCGGCAT
>MKRO01000199.1:0-1126 GCA_001896965.1 Sphingobacteriales bacterium 41-5
GGTACTTTACATTAGCTGCAGTATAGTTGGCCGCGACGAAACTTTTAGCAGAACTTTCCAGTTTTTTTTCATGATTTTGAACAAACCATG
Source organism: Sphingobacteriales bacterium 41-5 (assembly GCA_001896965.1). Lineage (GTDB taxonomy): Bacteria > Bacteroidota > Bacteroidia > Chitinophagales > Chitinophagaceae > Niabella. The sequence continues at coordinate 91 of MKRO01000199.1, forward strand.
TAAAAGAAAGTTGATAAAGGGAGTAAATAATAAGTAAGATTGTAAAAAATCTAACCAAACCTTTGAGTTGCATACCTTGTTAAATTATAGTTTATCTTTTGGTCTTAAAATTTTTAAAGGCTGCAAAGATAAGGTTTTGCATACAATATAATTATGACATTTCCCCACAAATAAAAGATGTGTCGTAAAGACAGAAAAGTCATTGTTTGACGGCATCTTTAGATATTTTCGAAATGTGAGTAATATCAGTTGAACCGTTTCTGATGTTTTTGTAAATTCGCGGCGATTTATTTAACAACCAAATTTTATAGTAATGTCTTTATCTTCTTTATTGAACCGTTTTGCAGAACCTGAAACTTTAAAAATGGCCAAACTGGGCCGCGAACTGAGATCGCAGGGAATTGATGTGATCGACCTGAGCCTGGGCGAGCCTGATTTTGATACCCCAGAACATATTAAGCAGGCAGCAATTCAGGCAATAAATGATAACTGGACGCACTATACCCCAGTACCCGGCTACCTTGATGTGCGCGAAGCTGTTTGCACAAAATTGAAGAGAGACAATAATTTAGATTATAAACCTGAACAAATTGTACTGTCCACCGGCGCTAAACAAAGCCTAGCCAACGCGCTTCTTGCAATTGTGGATGATGACGAGGAAGTGATCATCCCCACGCCGTATTGGGTCACCTACAGCGAACTCGTAAAAATTGCCCGCGGTAAAGTGGTTGAAATTCGATCAAGTGTTGAGAATGGTTTTAAAATAAGCCCAGCGGAGTTGGAAGCGGCAATCACGCAAAATACAAAAGCGTTTTTATTTTCTTCGCCATGCAATCCTTCCGGCGCTGTTTACAACAAGGAAGAATTAGCCGGATTGGCTGAAGTTTTCAAAAAACATCCGCAGATTTACATCATTGCCGATGAAATTTACGAATACATTAATTATGTTGGCAAGCACGAAAGCATTGCCCAGTTTAGCGAAATTAAAGATCAGGTGATTTTGGTAAATGGCCTGAGCAAAGGTTTCGCAATGACA
>MKRO01000199.1:1144-3091 GCA_001896965.1 Sphingobacteriales bacterium 41-5
TGCTAAAGCAATGGAAAAATTACAAGGGCAATTCAGCAGTGCCACTTGCTCCATCACTCAAAAAGCAACTATTGCCGCGCTCACCGGCGATTTGGAACCGAGCATGAAAATGACTGAAGAATTTGCGCGCCGCCGCAAAAGAACGCTGGAACTCGTAAAAGAAATTCTGGGCATTAGTTGTTCCGAGCCGGAGGGCGCGTTTTATATTTTCCCGGACATGAGTTCTTATTACGGTAAAAAAGATGCGGATGGCAATGTGATTAAGGATTCCGCAGATCTTTGTATGTACCTTTTAAATACAGCTCATGTTTCTTCCGTGATGGGCGCAGCCTTCGGCGAGCCGAATTGTATTCGTTTTTCTTACGCCAATAGCACTGAGAACATTGAAAAAGCATGGGCCAGAGTCAAAGATGCACTGGCGAAATTGAGTTAAAGAAAAGCTGTTGTAATTGCCCACCTGTCCGGTCATGCGGGCAATTACGCTTTTGTTGTAGATAGTGATGCTTTTAACAGCGGCCGGCAACACCTCAGCTAAAAATATCTTTTCTGCTTTTGTTAAAAACTAAAATTTAAACCAACATTCCAGTTAGTTCCCGCCTGCGGAAAATAAGCATTGTAAACCGTGCCATCATATTCGTAAGTGTAGCCGTTGTTTTCGTATTTTTTGTTCAGCAGGTTGTTCACCATTAGCACAAAGCCTATTTCTTTAATAGGTTTTGAAGTAACCGTATAACGCAATCTCGTATCAAATAACGTGTACGGATTAATACTTTTCAATTTATTTGAAGAATTATCTAAATATTGCCTGCCGATGTGTTTACCTAAAAGATCAATATAGAAATGTTGCCTGGATTGCGAATTATATAATGGGTTGAGGGTGATATTGCAGCCTACAATCGTGTTAGGCGTTAAGGCGATATCAGTATTAGTAAATGTTTCGGGTGTTTCACCATCGCTGTACTGGGTTAAACTTTTAATTTTATTTTTACTCAAAGTAGCATTTGCGCCCAACTGCAACCAGGCCAAAGGTTTGGCATCAGCAAATAATTCAACGCCGGCGCGGTAACTGTTATCAACATTTGTTCTTTCGTAAGCACCTACATCATTAATTCTTCCGGTATTTACGATCTGGTTTTTGTAATGCATATAAAAACCATTCACGCCGGTGTTGATAACACTGTTGCCAAACAGGTAGCCCGCTTCAAGATCTTTCAGGTTTTCAGGTTTTGGCAGCGATGTTTGCGCCGCCTCAAAATCATCACGGTTCGGTTCCCTGTTGGCAATGGCAAATGATCCGTATATTTTGCTGGTGCCGTTATAATCATGTTTTATCAAATAGCTTAAACCTGCTTTAGGATTAAAGAAATTAAAATCGTTGGCTGTTCTAAAACCGGGATTTTTCCTGAATCCATTTATTGTATGCGTTACATGCCGGTACTGCAGGTCAACAAATGCAAATAAACCATTGATAAATTCCTGCTGAATTTTACCGAAAACATTAAAGTCGTTTTTAAATGCCGTGAGGTCATACCATTTATAATCAAGCGGAATCACTCTTTCAGCCCACTTTACAAACCCATAATGTTTGCCATCATATTTTGTGATGGCACCGCCAAAAGTCAGGTTGGTTTTATTTTGTACGTAGTTGGTTGAGAATACGGAGCCGTAATAATAATTGTTCAACCACAACTGCCTCGTTAACGCCGTAGATGTAAAAGTTTGATTGCCTATCTCTACTGAAGCAGGCAATCCATAATCAGAAAAACTTTCTCCTTCGCCGCCCCAGCCGTTTTTATATTCGTTATAAAATCCTTTACCTCTCGTCATAAAGCCGGTAAGGTTTGCGGTCCAGTTGGGTGCAAATTTTTGATTGATGAATAGCTGGTAATAATCCTGTTGAAAATTGTCAGATTGGTCGTCATAATATTTTCCTTCAGATATGTAGCC
>MKRO01000199.1:3156-6026 GCA_001896965.1 Sphingobacteriales bacterium 41-5
TTTTATCGTACGATACCTCAATGCCGTTCCATGCCTGGCCGGTTCTTTCTTTACCCGTAAGTAAATTGAATTTGATGTTAGTCATTTCATTGGCCGACGTCCATCCCGCGAGGAATTGCAATGATTTCAAATCGCTGAAAGCCCTGTCCACATAACCATTTGAGCTGATTTTTGACAACCTCGTGTCAAATTGAAATCCGCCTTTGAGTGTACCGGTCGATGCTCTGAGCGTGTGCTTCCAGGTATCAAAAGAGCCGTATGCATTGCTGATAGTGGCAGTGGCAACTTTGCTTTGTTCGATGTTTGAAATATTCACGGATGCGCCGAATGCTCCTGCGCCATTTGTTGAAGACCCTACGCCACGCTGTATTTGAATAGAATTTGTTGATGATGCAAGGGCGGGGATATCAACAAAAAATGTCCCCTGCGATTCAGCATCGTTTACCGGAATGCCATTGAATGTTACGTTGATTCTTGTGATGTCAGTTCCGCGAATTCGCATGGATGAATAGCCAACTCCCGCACCATCATCTGAACTGAGTACCAATGACGGCGTCTGGTTAAGAAGGTACGGAAGGCTTTGGCCGAGGTTTTGTTTTTGAATATCTTTTTGTGTGATATTACTCACTGCGAACGGGGCTTTTTCGCTAACCCTCGTTGCTTTTACTTCAACCGGTGACAAAGTGTAAAAACTATCAATCACTCTGGTTGTGTTGCTTTGTGCAAACGAATTTGTTGCCGCAATAATGCAGCCGAATAAAAAAATCCTCTTCATTTGTTTTTTCATTTTAAGACCTGCGCACTGGCAGGCGTGTTAAAAAATAATGAGAGGGAAATGCTGAAAGAAGAAAGAATAGTTGAAAATTCCTTCCCTGCGCAGGCATTACCCTGATCAGGTCGCGGGTATTATCTCAGCTTCATCTGCCTGCGGCGGAATCGGCACCCCGGGAAACTCTGAAAAATATTTAGTCCTTTGGTAAAGGACGGCTGCAAAGGTAATGATTTTAGAAATGATTTTGCCGCTAAGTTTTTTTGCTGTATATTTGCAGTGCGAGGTAGAGCAGCGGTAGCTCGTCGGGCTCATAACCCGAAGGTCCTGGGTTCGATCCCCAGCTTCGCAACATCGAAAGAGAATGATCATATTGGTCATTCTCTTTTTCTATTTAAGTATTAGCAGGCGCAATATGTCCGATATCCGCATTCCCGCGAAATAAAAAAATCAGCCACAGGTTACGGGCGTGGTTGGCTTCCGGCCTGTCTATTACCGCTACCTCTACTGCCTTGTAGTCGAAATGCTGCATCTCGTCCGAGCCATTGAACCCGTCCGCAGCAAGATATCGCCGCAGGTACATTTCAGAGGGAAATGAATGTTGAAGTTCGGGATAATAGCCGAGGGCTTTTGCAAGACGTTCCCGCGCAATCTGTGCCCACGGCGCATTGACGTTGTTATAGTCCTCCAGATCGTTTGCCGAGAGCGTGAGAGAATGCAACCAGTTGTTGTTTTTTAAATCGGCATTGCGGATCTTTTTTATTACTTCCAGTGTTTCGTTTGCGTGGCTTCCCTGTTTATAGGCTGTTTTATCCCGTAAAATGGCATAGAATTGAAATCGCCATTCCCTGATATGCGACAGGATCGCGGAAAGATGGGGATGTAGCCCAAACACTCGGTGAAAAAACTAAATTCTCCGACCTGATATCGCGGATTGATCTCTACATACTCAACTACATCCTTCCAAGAAAGTTTTGTCTTGGATTTTGAATACCACCTGTTCCTGAAATACTCTGTCAGGGTATGGCAGCATAGTTCTATATCTATCTCGCTGAAGTCGTCAGTTTCAGGAAAGCTACCCTTTTTAAGCATCAGCAACATAGAAAACTTTTCAAGATGTTGCAGGAAGTCGGTACACTTCTTTATTATCTCCTCCTGTACAGAAGGTTTAAGGCGGGGTGCATCACAGAAAAACAAAGTAATTGCGGTTTTTACTTTGTCCCAGTCGGGTACGAGGTTGCGCATGTCTTCACTATATGTCGGATTTGCATAGAGCCGTTGTTTTTCTTCTTCAGGAATTGTACGGCAATATTCGCGGCATCCCTCTTTAGCTTTCGCAAAGGCTGCTGCATAAACCTCTTCAAATACAGCACCACCGCGGCCATCGACTTCGCGGGGAACGCGGGAGATTACATCGCGCAGCAACCGCAATGTAATTTTGTCGTTTCCGAGGAGACAGATACCAATGGCAGTAGGCAGCATGAATATTTCCGCGACAGCACTGCTGTATTCATCGGGTGTCATGTCCTCGGGATTCAAGTCTGCCGGATTCATGCTTCGCCTTATATCAAAAGGAATGATTGTTTTCATATATTGGCATCGCTTTAGATCATTTTCAATCTATTCCCATGCCGACGCCACAAGAAGAACTGCAAAAGTTATTTGATGAAGCCGAAAAATTTCTAAAAGAAAAAGTCTGGTTACGGGATTACGGCGAACACCTTGAGCCTCGTCCCAAGGATGAGAAACCGCGTGAATCTTCCGACCACTTTAAACAGATGGTTCAACCCGGCTTGGAGAATGGCATGAAAGATTTTTCGAAGAAAATTGACAAGGCAATAGAGAGGCTCCCGCAGGACGAACGGAAAAAAGCATATCATCAATTGGAGGGTCTTATGAACGCCGCAGGGATGTCGATGGACAATCCCAAAGAGCCGGTATCACAACAACCCGTACCTGCTGTCGCGACTGGAACAATGCCGGAGGACAGAAAGCAAATGGCCTCAAGATTATTTCCCGTGGAAGATTACTTAGGGCTTGCTCAACAACTCGGCGTTGCCCATTTTTTAAAATTATTGGAATATTGCTTTTGTAAAATCAG
>MKRO01000200.1:0-503 GCA_001896965.1 Sphingobacteriales bacterium 41-5
ATTCCGTTTACATCAGGGATAAGGAAAGGCAGGAAGCGGAAAAATAGTGTTACCAAATTTAGTGTTCAGTGAGTGAAACATTGGTTCTGACTTATTCGAGCGCATTTCGGAAAATATTGTTCTAAAATTCTAAATCGCATAAATATGTGACAAGCTCCAAACTTGTGAAACACTATCTTTATTAAAGCGTTGTACATTTTGGCGGTGATTAAAATAATTGTACAAACGGCAAAAAAATGGATACTTGATAGCTATGAACGATGAAATAAAAATTCAGATTGACAGGTTTCTTTTTTTGTGGAGATAAATTTATATGCCAATGGATGCGTACCAATTAAGTGTAAAAACAGAATTGCTGGTTTGGCAAAAAAAGATGCTGAAGAAGCCCGGGCTTATTAACAAACTTTCAAAATCAACGCAGGACAAAATCAACGCAATCATACCGGAAAAAGTTCATAACACAATTACCACTGTCATAAAGCAACTGATAAAAGCGGTGTTGT
>MKRO01000200.1:537-2569 GCA_001896965.1 Sphingobacteriales bacterium 41-5
CTGCATGTGGGTTTTTACGAACGGGAAAAACAAGTTGAAGCCAAAATAAAAATATATAGAAATACAGCCGCTGTGGAAGGAGGCCTCACCGGCGCGGGAGGATTTCTACTTGGCATCGCCGATTTTCCGCTGCTGCTCACCATCAAACTAAAAATGTTATACGACATTGCGGCTCTTTATGGTTTTGACCTCGATGATTACAAAGAGCGTGTTTACCTGTTGCACATTTTCGAACTGGCATTCTCCAGCGATCAGCATCGTAAAAATATTTATTTAAGAATGGTTGATTGGAACGATAAAAGCAAGCTGTTGCCGGATGACATTAATCAATTTGAATGGCGCAAGCTTCAGCAGGAATACCGCGATTATATTGACCTTGCTAAAATGGCACAACTGCTTCCGATCGTTGGCGCACCGGTTGGATTTTTTGTAAACAGAAAGTTGATAAAAAAACTCGGCCAAACAGCGATGAACGCGTACCGCATGAGGATTTTGAATGGCTCTTCTCTTTTGAAAAACTAAGTTTTCTTTTTAAAGAAATTTTTTGCATTGCTTTTTAACACCGCATTGTTTTAGCTGTTATTTTTGGCAAAATAAAATTTGAAACATCTCATGAGGCTATTTATTATTACATTGGCACTGACCATTAGTGTGGGCGTTTGGAGTTGCGGCAATTCGGGTTCCGCAAAAAATCAAAATGAAAAGGCTTTGGATTCTTTAGTCGTTCCAATAACTGAAAAAGGCGAACCTGAAAAACCGGGATTAGATACAGCGAAATATAATAAAATGTTGCAACACATGGCTAATGGCGACACTACAGGCCGTTGGCCGGTGAAAGGCCCCTATCCTTTGGCAGGCGCTATTTTGCCAATGAACCGCGTGGTTGCCTACTACGGCAACCTCTTTTCAACAAGGATGGGCGCCCTTGGTGAGTTTCCTAAAAATGAGATGCTGAAAAGATTGAAAGACGAAGTAACGAAATGGGAAAAGGCTGATAGCCTCACACCAGTTATTCCGGCCTTGCATTACATTGCCGTTACAGCGCAGGGCGCTCCCGGCAAAGACAGCAAATACAGGCTACGCATGCCTTTCCACCAAATTGATACCATTTATAACTGGGCGAAAGAGATCAAAGCACTTACGTTTGTTGATGTGCAGGTGGGGCATAGCTCACTGCAAAACGAGATACCTGAATTTGATGAATATTTAAAACGGCCCGATTTTCATTTAGGCATTGACCCCGAATTTTCAATGAAAGGCGGTGAAAAACCCGGCTCTGTTATCGGCACATTTAATGCCAACGATATTAACTGGGTAATCGACCACCTGGGTAAAATTGTAAGGGACAACAATCTTCCTCCAAAAATACTGGTGATCCACAGGTTTACCAATAATATGGTAATGAACGCAAAAAATATAAAGTTAACGCCGGAAGTTCAGGTGGTGATTGACATGGACGGTTGGGGCGATAAAGCCCTGAAAGCCGGTACCTGGAAGCGTTTTATAAACGAAGATCCGGTACAGTTTGCAGGGTTCAAACTCTTTTATAAAAATGATTTGAAAAAAGGCGGTAGCATGTACACACCTGAAGAATTAGTACGGTTTACCCCAAAACCGGTGTATATTCAGTACCAGTAATTTAAAGTCAAAGAAATGAGAGCTGCGAAGGCCCTTATTTCTTTCTCCGTCCTCCACCGGTTTCAGCATCATTCATCCTGATCTTTCTTCCACGGTAATTTTTACCGTCGAGAGATTTGATCATTTTTTTGGAGGACGCAGGTTCTACTTCAACCCAGCTATTCATTTCTTTCATGTCAATACGCCCAAGTACATCTTTTGAAAGGCCGCTCATATCTAAAACAAACTGAAGGAAGCTTGCCTTATAAAAACCATCTTTAGTACCCAGGTTTACAAATAACCTCTGGTAATTTCCGCCACCGCGCGACTCTCTTCTTTCCCCTCTCTCTGCTTTTCTTTCGCCGCTCGCCTTCTCCCTCACATTCAGGTCAGGGGCATTTTCATAATACTTCAA
>MKRO01000200.1:2587-3061 GCA_001896965.1 Sphingobacteriales bacterium 41-5
CATGATCTCTTCTTTTTCAATCCCGGCAAACTTTTCTTTTAAGACAGGGAGGTAAGTTTCGTAATCTCCATTGCTGATATCGGCGTTCAGCATCTTATCAATAAAATGAAAAAACTGCTTGCGAACAACGTCTTTTCCCGCCGGGATGTCAAGCTTATGAAATTTTGTATTTACCAGTTTTTCAATCTGGCGAAGCCGGTAAAACTCTTTTGGTGTAACAATAGAAATTGATATACCGCTTTTGCCAGCACGGCCCGTGCGGCCGCTTCTGTGTGTGTACACTTCGGTATCGTCCGGCAATTCGTAATTGATCACATGCGTAATCCCTTTCACATCAATTCCCCTGGCTGCAACATCGGTCGCAATGAGTAATTCCAGCGATTTTTCTCTAAACCGGGCCATCACTTTATCGCGCTGTGCCTGTGTAAGATCGCCGTGTAAGGCCTCAATATCATAACCTTCCCGAATTAGCTG
>MKRO01000200.1:3126-7914 GCA_001896965.1 Sphingobacteriales bacterium 41-5
AAATACCGGGGTTGAAATCAATAATTCGTTTCAGCGTTTCATACCGTGTGTGGTGATTAGCCAGATAATACTGGTGATCGATAGTAGACGCCCCCGCGTTTACTTTTCCCACCGTAATTTCAAAAGGCTTGTCCATATAACGCTTGCTTACCTGCCTGATTTCAGGTGGCATCGTAGCGCTGAAAAGCCAGATACTCTGGCGATTAATGGTTTCCTTTAAAATAAATTCGATATCATCTTTAAAGCCCATGTTCAGCATTTCATCGGCTTCATCTAACACCACGTAACGAATATCTTCAAGGTGTATTGCTTTTCTTTCAATCAGGTCAATCAGGCGGCCGGGCGTTGCAACAACAATCTGCGTTCCTTTTTTAAGGCTTTTGATTTGTTCTCTTATGGATGTACCCCCATAAACGGCAGTAACATTTACATTATTTTTTTTGGACCGGAATTTTTCAATATCTCCTGTTATTTGAAGGCACAGCTCGCGGGTTGGACAAATAATAAGCGCCTGTGGTGAGCGGGTTTCTTTCTCAATTAATTGTAGCAAAGGCAGTCCGAACGCTGCAGTTTTGCCGGTACCGGTTTGTGCCAGTCCTATAAAGTCTTTGGTGCCTTGTAATAAAACGGGAATAGCTTTCTCCTGAATAGGAGTCGGGGTTTCAAACCCGATCTGTTGCAGGGATTGCAGAAGTCCTTCTTCAATGCCCAGCGATTCAAATGTTGTCAAAATATATTCTTTAATTTAAAAAGAGTGCAAAGGTAAGATGATTAGAATCATACAAGGGAGAGAATATTTTATTTCCTGAATAAGAATCTTTCATAAACAAAAAAGCCATTCCGCAGAAGCGGAACGGCCACTCTATATTGCTTGCCGAATAAAATGCATTTAATGAGCCATCGCCGAGTCTATCTTAGCTGCCACTGAGGTATCATCTTTAGCTGAATCAACTTTCGCAGCTAAAGTATCAATGGCAGGTGTGGGCGCCGGTTCAGAAGTTACTGTAACTGAATCCTCGCCTGGTTTGTTTTCTGCGTTATTATTGCAAGCCACAAAACCAATAGATGCAATGGCCAAAACGAACCCTATTTTTCTCATTCTTTGTCTTTATTTTTGAACTCTTTAAAGGTTAATACCAAAATTTGAAAAAAGGTAACCTTTTAACATAAAAAAAGTTTTTCTATCCCTGAAAATGGGTTACTATTTTTAATATTTCGTATTAAACAGAGCAATAGGGTGAAAGAGACGATTCATGAACAGGAGCTGATATTACTCAAAGGACTGGCCCGCAACGACAAAAAATCGGTTGAGGAGATTTACAAGCACAATTTTAATTTAATTCAGGCTCTTATTGTAAACAACAGTGGAACGGCGGAGGATGCCAAAGATGTTTTTCAGGAGGCAATGGTAGTGTTGTACGAAAAGGCGCGTTCCGGAAATTTTGAACTGAATTGCCAGATAAGGACCTACCTGTATTCGGTTTCTAAAAGATTGTGGCTGAAAAAATTACAGCAATCCAACCGATTTATAAGTGATCCGGGTGACGAAGGGATGGCAAATGTGCCGGTTGAAGATGATTTGACTGAACATGATGAAAAGGAAACTGAATTTGAAATGATGCATCAGTCCATCAACAAACTGGGAGAACCCTGTAAAAGCTTATTGGAGGCTTTCTATTTTCAAAAAAAGAGTATGCAGGATATTGCAGACGGGTTTGGCTACACCAACTCTGAAAATGCAAAAACCCAGAAGTACAAATGCCTGATGCGGTTAAAAAAAATATTCTTTACCAATTATACTAAAAAGGATTAGTGATGCACGATCACGAAAATACAATATTAATTGAAGCGGTAGAGCGCTACATTTTAGGTGAAATGACCCCGGATGAGCGCCTGAACTTTGAAAACCTGCGCAAGGCAGATGCAGAGGTAGACCAGATGGTGGTGGAGCACACTTTGTTCCTACAAAAGATGAACCGCTTTAACGAGTGGCAAAAATTTCATAAGTCGCTCAATGACATTCATACAAACCTTGCTGAATCCGGCAAGATCAATTCTGTGCGCCTGAAGGGTAAAGCAAAAGTAGTTTATCTGTTTAACCGTTATAAAAGGGTGGCGGGTATTGCCGCTGCTATTGCCGGTATTACAACTTTAATGGTGAGCGCCATTATTTCATCGGTTACACCAAAAGCTTCTCCCAGCCAGATTGATTATTTGAGCAAAGAACTAAACTCCATCAAAAATAAAACTATTGTACAGGACAGGGAGATAAATAGCCTGAAGAGCCGGGGCGCTGCCTTACAAAATAATATTGAAATTCCTTACACGAAGGGCGGCACCGGTTTTATTATAGACGCGAAAGGTTACCTGGTCACCAATAATCACGTTATTGAAGGAGCTAATAATGTTGCCGTACAAAATTCCGATGGTAAAGAATTTTATGCCACCGTGGTTTACAGCGATGCAACAACGGATATTGCAATTCTGAAAATAACCGATAAAGACTTTAAAGCATTACCGGCCGTACCCTATGCTTTCAGCAGAAAACAGGCCGACCTTGCTGAAACCATTTATACCATGGGCTTTCCGCGTGATGAAATTGTTTACGGGCAGGGTTATTTGAGTTCAAGAACGGGATATGATGGCGACACTTTGAGTTGCCAAATTGATATACCCGTGAACCGCGGTAACAGTGGCAGCCCGGTTTTAAATTACAACGGAGAAGTGATCGGCATTGTAAACGGAAGGCAAAAAGACGCACAGGGTTCGGCATTTGCGTTACAATCGCGAAACATCTTTAATGCCCTTAGTAAGCTGAAAGAAAAAGAAAATGCAGATTCAACAGCTAAATCTTTGAAGCTAAACACTAAATCTTCCTTGAACGGGATGAATCATCTTCAACAGGTGAAAAAAGTTCAGGATTATATTTATATGGTAAAAGTGAATTAAACCGATTTTTCATAAACCAAACCTCAAGCCATACGCCGCAGACAACTGCGGCGTTTTTTTTTACTTGTCGAAGCCGTTAGCGATACCACCGGATTTTAGCTTTTCAACCTTGTTTAACACGTCGTCGTTCATTTTTAATTTATAATCACATATCTTCCGGCTGATGGCTTCATCAAAACTGCCAATAATTTGCGCCGCAAGAATGCCCGCGTTTTTAGCAGCATTTAAAGCCACGGTTGCAACAGGCACTCCGTTTGGCATCTGCAAAATAGATAATACGGAATCCCAGCCGTCAATAGAATTGCTCGATTTTACCGGTACTCCTATAACCGGCAAAGTAGTTATTGATGCGACCATCCCCGGCAAATGTGCAGCGCCACCCGCCCCGGCTATAATCACTTTTAAGCCGCGCTCTTTAGCATTTTGAGCATACGCAACCATGCGCAGCGGTGTACGATGTGCAGAAACAACGGTCACTTCGTGGTCTATCCCAAATTCATTTAAAATATCTGAGGCCGCCAGCATGATGTTTAAATCACTATCGCTGCCCATAATTATTCCTACCTGTATTGCCATAATGCAAATATAAATTGAATTAGCTGTTAAAATTCCACATGGAATTTCTGATGCGGATGGCGCAGAACGAGAGTTCGTCCTTTGCGGCCGGCCTACAATACCGATGCTATTAAAAGTTGAGGCCCGTAAAAATTCAATAACAATTCAAGCGCTCAAGAGCGCGTAAAGATTATAGCAAAAGACTTTTACTTTTCAGGCTCACTTGCCGTCGTATGCCCATTCAACGAGCGTGGCGCCCCAGGTGAACCCGCCGCCAAAAGCAGCCAGAACGAGCTTATCCCCTTTTTTTAATTGATCTTCCCACTCCCACAAACAAAGCGGAATAGTGGCAGCAGTAGTGTTTCCGTAGCGATTGATATTAATCATTACCTTTTCCGCAGGTAATCCCATGCGTTGCGCAGTTGCATCAATAATTCTGAGGTTCGCCTGGTGCGGTACCAGCCATGCAATATCATCGCCGGTAAGGTTATTTCTTTCAAGAAGTTCGGCGCTCACATCTGCCATCCCTTTTACTGCAAATTTGAATACTGTTTTTCCTTCCTGGTAAATATAGTGTTCTTTATTATCAACCGTTTCGTGGGATGCAGGACGCAATGAGCCGCCGGCTTTCATCTTTAAATAGTCGCTGCCCTGGCCATCACTTTTCAAAAGGCTGTCTTTTATCCCGTAACCATTTTCACTTGGCTCTAAAAGCAGACAACCTGCCGCATCTCCAAAGAGGATACAGGTAGTGCGATCAGTATAATCTACAATAGCACTCATTTTATCGCCGCCAGCTACAACAACTTTTTTATACCTACCGCTTTCGATCATGGCGGCACCCATAGTTAGCGCGTATAAAAAACCTGAACAGGCAGCCGAAACATCGAAGCCGAAGGCGTTCGTAGCACCAGCTTTGTGGCAAACAATATTTGCAGTTGCCGGAAAAACCATATCGGGCGTCACAGTTGCAACAATTACACATTCAATTTCCTCAGGACTGATACCTCTTTTTTCACAAAGCCCCGTTAATGCGGGGGCCACCATATCACTTGTACCTTTGCTCTCGCCCTTTAAAATTCTCCTTTCTTCAATGCCGCTGCGGGTGCGGATCCATTCGTCAGTTGTTTCCACTATTTTTTCAAGGTCAAAATTGGTAAGCTTGTCTTCAGGAACATACCCGTTCACAGCGGTGATGGCTGCAGTAATTTTATTGCTCATTCTTTAGGAAAATTTTGCGCGAAGTTAGGGAAAATATGAAGCGGGTCAAATTACTTTGTACAT
>MKRO01000200.1:7979-9842 GCA_001896965.1 Sphingobacteriales bacterium 41-5
GTTGCTGTCTTTTAAAAATCTATCCCTTTTTACCGCTGTCAATTTGGGTTAGCTGTACCGGGTGGCTCTGTTTTATCCCTGTCTTTTCTTTTGAATATACGCTTGAGCAATCCTTTCTTTTCTTTTGGCTCCTCAACAGGGCCAGTGGTTTTGGCCTCCTTCACCGCTTCCTTTTTAGTGGTATCTTTTGGAGCAGGTTTTACCGGCTCTTTGGGCAAAGGTTTTGATTCGGCGCCTATAAATTCTTCGTTGTTTTGCATATACTCCTGTTCGGTTCCCACTCCCACATCTTCCCCTTCTGCGGTTGGTGCGGGATCGCTTTCAGTAACATATAAAGAAGGATCGGCGCTGAGTATCTCGTTGGTCATTGTTGGCGGCTCTAAGAATTTTTCATCCTTTTTAATACCAAGCGAAGTATCAGCATAAACCTTTTTAAAGAAGTATTCCCAAATGGGGCGTGCAGCCATACCACCAAAACCACCGGAACCCTCGTTCCTGATAAAACGGTCATCGCAACCAACCCACACACCTCCCAACAACTGTGGCGTAAAACCCATAAACCAGGCATCAGAGTTATCATTAGTTGTGCCCGTTTTACCGGCCATTTCTGCAGCACCCAATCGTGCCCGCAAACCTGCCGCTGTGCCCTTATCTACCACCCCCTGCATCATCCTGGCCATTGTGTAAGCGGTAGCTTCGCTGATGGCTTCTTTTCTGTTAACGCTAAAATCGAAACGTTTGATCACGTTACCATTACGGTCTTCAATACGGCTGATAAAATATGGTTTGGTGGAGAAACCACGGCCCCCAAAAATTGAATAACCCCATAACATTTCAAACAAGGATAGTTCACAAGCACCCAATGCAATGGAAGGGTATGCAGGAACTTTGGTTGGTATGTTAATCCTTCTTAAAAATTCTGAGAATTGTGCCGGGCCAACCTGTTTCATAATATAGGCCGTTGCGCAGTTACGCGACCAGGCCAACGCAGATGCCATTGTCATACTTCTTCCGGTACAGGTTCTGCCCGTTGCCGGTACCAATTGCCCGGCACCAAAATTTTGCTGTGCATCTATTACAGGCGTTTCAGGCGTAAAGCCCCTTTCCTCAACCGCCTGTGCATAAAGCAATGGTTTTATGGTTGAACCAACCTGTCGTTTTGTTCTGAGATTTACGTGGTCGTACTTAAAGGTTTTAAAGTTAATACCGCCCACCCACGCTTTCACTTCGCCGGTTACCGGATCCATCACCATAAATCCCGACTGAACCATTGTTCTGTGGTATTTTATAGAATCGTAAGGCGTCATTACGGTATCTCTCGTTGAGCGTTCTTTACCTTTCCAGGCGAATATTGTCATGGGTGTTTTTTCAAAAAAGTTAGCCCTGATTTCTTTATCGCTCATGCCGTCTTCGGCGAGTGTTTTCCACCGGTCGCTCTCTTTCATGGCACGTTCTAAAACATTCTCGCGGCCTTTCCAAACCGAACCGTTGCGAATAAATCCCTGGCGAACAAGGGCTTTCTGCAAATTAGGTACCTGAGAACTTACCGCTTCTTCTGCATACAATTGCATTACAGGGTTGATGGTTGTGTAAATTTTAAGGCCGTCTTCATAGATATTGTAAGAAGAACCGTCCGGCTTAGAAATTTGCTTCAACGCTTCTTTCACCTCATCACGTAAAACTTCCCTGAAATAAGGGGCGTAGCCGGTGTTTTCATCCATCTTTTTATAATTAAGTTTGATGGGCTGGGCCTTTAGCCCCCCCGCCTCTGCGCCGGATATTTTCCCGTCCTCAGCCATCCTGTCTAATACAAGATTACGCCTGTCCATTGAGGCTTTAGGATTGCGCCGCGGATTATAAATG
>MKRO01000200.1:9939-11291 GCA_001896965.1 Sphingobacteriales bacterium 41-5
AAGCATTTCGTATTCCATATAAATTATCGGGATAAGAAACCGCGTTTAAATAAAGCGCGAGTATTTCCTCTTTAGTAAAATTCCTTTCCAGTTTAACGGCAATAATCCACTCTTTAATTTTTTGCATAACGCGCTGCATAGGATTAGTAGCCCGTTTATTAAATAACGCGAGCGCCAACTGCTGGGTAATGGTACTGCCGCCACCTGCCTTGCCTAATGAAAAAACTGCCCTGAGAGTACCCTTGAGATCAACGCCTGAGTGATCCTCAAAACGCTTGTCCTCTGTGGCAACAAGGGCATTGATCACATTAGGTGAGATGTCCTTGTATTTAACAATGGTTCTGTTTCCAGTTGGTAAAAAATACTTGCCCATCAGCGTGCCATCGCTCGCATACACTTCAGAAGATTGCATGATAGTAGGGTTCTCAAGTTCTTCTATCGAAGGCATTTTACCAAAAACCCCATAATTGGCCATTAATAATATTGCTAACACCGATGCGAGCCCGATAAAAAATACCCGCCAAAAGATTAGTACTGATCGTCTCATTTCAAAAATTTATTCCTCTGATTTTTAGAGTGCGAAAAAACAAAATTTCACAAATAAAAATAGGTGTTTATTTTGTTAAAATTTAAAATACTTGAATTCGGCATCAAAATAATCACAAAACAAAACAGGGGTTTCATACTCCAAAATTTGATTAGTTTTAAACCATGAAAGAGGCGAAAAATTATAACTCCTGGCTTAAATACAGCAGCTATGCTTTGCAATTGTTCCTTATGATTGGTGGGGCGATTTACGGAGGCATAAAACTGGATGAAAAACTGAAATGCTCCCCTTTGCTGACCATAACGTTACCTTTGCTGGTTTTAGGTGTAACATTTTATAAACTCATTAAAGAAACAACCAAAAGGAAAGGTAATGACGGATAAGAATTCATTCAAAAAACCTGTGTACTTATTAATAGGAGTTTTTGTGGCTTTAAATGCTGTTGGTTTAGTCTTCAGATCTCAAATTGAAAGTAATGGGGCTGATCTTAATATGCTTCTCACAGCCAACCTCATTTTATTTTTATTAGCTATTTTCACGTTGAAGCGTTCGCTAAAGTCAATTGAAGACCCCAATCCCCACGCTTTTGTGAGGAGTTTTTATGCGGGCTTTTTGATGCGGTTGGCGGTTGTTGCGGTAGCGGCGTTCCTTTATATTTATTTGAAGAATGGAAATGTGCGAAAAACATCTTTGTTTATATTTATGGGGCTTTATGCTATTTATTCAATTATTGAAGTTTCTGTATTGAGAAAGGTTTTGAAGGAGAACAACAATGCCTAAAAAGGAAGTGCCGCTGATAAAACTG
>MKRO01000201.1:0-3056 GCA_001896965.1 Sphingobacteriales bacterium 41-5
CAGTACGCCCAATATCCTCGTTTCACTTATTGGCAATAAATGAAGTTCGCCGTTCGAATCCCATTTCATAAACGGGAACCAATTCATAAGATAACCGATTAAAAAAATCAGTACCGTTCTTTTAATAATTTTATAAATCACATCTTTTTGGGGCATGGTTTCCCATTTTCTTTTTGCATAAATCATCGCTGCTCCCATCACAAAAAGAAACGATGGCCAAACAAGATCGGTTAGGGTAAACCCGTGCCATTCCGCGTGTTGCATTTCTTTAAAGGAGTGTGGGCCGCGGTTGTTCACCATAATCATAAAAGCAATGGTGATGCCTCTGAAAATATCGAGAGAGAGAAAGCGTTGTGGTGATGGAGCAGTCATTTATCATATTTCGTTAGCTATAAAAATACAAAACTGTGAACGGGTAAGTAACATATTTATTCTTATTTTCGGTACAAATGCAAAAAAGTCAATATATCAGCATTGGAAAATTTGTGGGCACTCATGGTTTGAAGGGAGAATTGGTGCTGAAACACGGGCTTGGTAAAAAAACGGCGTTGAAGGGGCTAACAGCTTTGTTCATCAAAGATAAAACCGGCAGCTACCTGCCCTGGTTTGTTGAAAGCACTTCTGTAAAAAATGAAAGCGGGATTTTTATAAAGATTGAAGAGCTGAACACAGTTGAAGATGCCCGCAAACTCATGCAAAAGGAAGTTTGGATTGCGGAAGCAGATTTCAACAAGTTCGCAAACCCATCATCGGCAATCGGCTTGCTTGGGTACACCATTATCGATAATAAAAAGGAACTGGGCGTGATTGATGAAGTCATCGAGCAACCGCACCAAATTCTTTGCCGGCTTCAAATTGAAGGGAAGGAGGTTTTGATTCCCCTGCATGAGGAAAGCCTTGAAAAGGTTGACCGCAAAGCAAAAAAAGTGTGGGTGGTATTACCGGACGGGTTGCTGGATGTATATCTTTCTTAAGAATTATTTCTTTCTCTTTCTATAATATTTACTCAAATCCTTTATCTCAATTTTCCTGAATTCAACCGGGTGGCTTTCGCTTTGCAGGGAAATGTACCCACCCGTTAAAGGTTTGCCGTTCTGCTTTACTGCAGGGTCATAATCGCTCACGTTTCCACCGCCGATCTGTGGTTTTTGATACACAAGAACCGTGTCCCCATTTACGATGTGTTTGATTTCTTCATCGCCGAGTACCAGTATTTCTGCCCGTACCCACTCATCGTTTCTGAAAGTTTTTGATTTGGAATTGATGCAATGCGGTGTAAACAGTTTGCCATTCATCTCAACGGCAGTGCCGGGCGTACATAAGTTGCAGGTGGGTCTTTCCCCTTTGCTGTCGCCGCCGAGCAATTGTACTTCAATTGAAATTGGGAAATCCTGGTTTTTGCGCATAGTGGCAGGATCCTGGCAATGAATCATTACGCCACTGTTTTTATACGCCCATCCCGGGCCGCCCGGGCATTGCTCGCCAACAAACCTGTATTCAACTGCTAACAGATAATAGGAATAAGGCTTTTTGTAGAACAGGTGCCCAAAACGTTCATCAAATTGATCGTAGCCGTCGTAAGCAACCGTCAGTTTACCGTCCTTCACCCGAAATGTGTTGGCGAAATTGTCTTTATAATCATGTTCGCGAATTTTGGGTTGCCAGCCTTTTAAATTTTTTCCATTAAAAAGCTGTTTCCATTTGCCTGGGTATTGCTGTTGCGCAAATGCAAATTGGCTAATCGTTACAAAAAGCAGCAGGAAAATTATTCTCATGTTTTTATAATTTTTGTTGAACAGGTTGTTTAAACTTTTAACAGGCATATTTCAGAACGTGTACAGTACCAACATGAAAAAGTTTAAACAACGCCGAAGCCTATCTTCTTTCAAAGAACCAGGGCAATCTATATCTTTTTTTGATTTGATAATTTGTGGTGATGTATTTACTGATGTGGTTCATCGCCTCGTCCATATCGTCAGTAAACAATACGAGGTTTAAATCTTCTTTTGAAATGGTACCTTTTTCTGCCATATCTTCAATAGCTTCCATCATATCTTTATAAAACTCTTTGCCAAAAATTACAATAGGAAACTCAGTGATGGTATGGGTTTGCACGAGCGTAAGCGTTTCAAAAAACTCATCCATGGTTCCAAAACCTCCCGGAAGTATAATAAAGGCATAGCTGTATTTTATAAGCAAAACTTTTCTTACAAAGAAATGCTCAAATGTTACCGAATGGGTGAGGTAGGGGTTGAAATGTTGCTCAAACGGAAGTTTAATATTGAGGCCAATTGATTCGCCATCTTTTTCAAAAGCACCGCGGTTGGCCGCTTCCATAATGCCCGGCCCGCCGCCTGTCATGGTTGTAAAGCCCGTCGCAGCAATCCGCTGGCCAAATTCGCGTGCGATCTGGTAGTACACATTATCTTCTTTAAATCTTGCGGAACCAAATACGGTGATGCAGGGGCCAACGAAATGAAGCATTCTGAATCCTTTCAAAAATTGCCAAACCACTTTCATCAAAAACCAAAATTCATATCCGCGGCTTTTGGGGCCATCTAAGTAAACATGTTCTTTCGCCGGAATCAATCGTCCGTCACCTTTAACTTTATTTCTGCTCTCCATATCACAAATTTGGTATTCGGCGAATTTAAAATTTTAAACTTACAATTGATGAAGCCCGTTAATTTTGCGTGAATAAAATTGAAACAACTATGCGTATTATCAGCTATAATGTAAATGGCATCCGTGCCGCAATAAAAAAAGGTTTTTGCGACTGGCTGAAAACTAACCCCGCCGATATTATTTGCCTGCAGGAAACAAAAGCCGAAAAAGAAAATGTAGATACTTCGCTGTTCAACGAACTCGGCTATCACGATTATTGGTTCTCTGCCCAAAAGAAAGGTTACAGCGGTGTGGCCATTCTTACCAAAATACAACCCAACAATGTACAATACGGAACGAGCCATAAAATAAGCGATGATGAAGGCCGCGTCATTCAAATTGATATTGGCGATGTCAGGATTCTGAACGCTTACTTCCCATCCGGAACGAGT
>MKRO01000201.1:3177-3694 GCA_001896965.1 Sphingobacteriales bacterium 41-5
CCCGAAAGGCAATAAAAACTCATCAGGATTTTTGCCTGATGAGCGCGCGTGGATGGATAAATTCCTCAAAGCCGGTTTTAATGATGCGTTTCGGCTGATCCGGCCCAATGAACTGCATCGGTATAGTTGGTGGAGCCAGCGTTTTCCGTCCGTTCGCTTAAATAATAAAGGCTGGCGTATTGATTATATTTCGGTAACTGATGCACTTAAAAGCAAGGTGGAAGATGCTGAAATTTTTCCTGAGGTAAAGCATAGCGATCATTGCCCTGTTTATATAAAGCTGAAACCCTGATGACGAAAATTATTTACAACGTTACCACCAAGGTTCTTCATGAGGTTTGCGAGGAATGGGTGGTTTGGATGAAGGAGGAACATATTCCCAAAATGATTGCAACGGGCTGTTTTTTTAAGGCCGTTATTTTAAAATTGAAGAGTGTTGAAGACGGTGACGGGCCAACTTATGCGGTACAGTATCATGCGTTGAATGAAGAGGATTATGAAAAGTATCTAGCTGATT
>MKRO01000201.1:3744-7922 GCA_001896965.1 Sphingobacteriales bacterium 41-5
ATATCCTTCAGGACGGTTTTAGAGGTTGTGAATTGAATGTGCATAAGATTTTTGCGGGTATAAAAAGTATATAAAATTTATTGTATATTCCTTTGAAAGCCTTTGCAGGCTTGCGTTTTAGAAAAAAACTCTTGAAACTCTTTGCAGTAAAGGGTTTCAGCGGTATTGCCACAATTAGGTTGGAGGTGCAGTTTTTGGTTGGATTTGTTGAAATGCAAGCTGCAAGCGGGTTTGAGAAAGGTGAATAGAAGGGCAAAATCGAAAATATTTTGCGGTTATCAGTTAAAACTGTCTAATTTTGATTTGTTAAATAAAAACTCATTAAAATTTTAATTATGAACAAAGCTGAATTGATTGAAAAAATCGCTGGCGACGCGGGAATCACAAAAACTCAGGCAGGTGCTGCGTTAGATTCTTTTACGACTGCTGTACAAAAAACTTTAAAAGGTGGCGGTAAAGTTACTTTAGTAGGTTTTGGAACTTTCTCGGTTTCTAAAAGAGCTGCGCGTACGGGCCGTAACCCACAAACCGGTGAAACTATCAAAATCAAGGCGAAAAAAGTTGCCCGCTTTAAAGCTGGTAAAGAGCTTTCTTCTAAAATCTAAAAGATTGCTTTTTAACGAACTGATGCCCCGGACACATATTTCGGGGCATTTTTTATAACACAAACCTTACATTTGCAAAAATCTAAAAAATATTAGTTATGGGAAGAGGAGATAAAAAAACAGCAAAAGGAAAGCGCTTCAAGGGCTCTTTTGGTAAAAGCCGCCCAGCAAAGGCTGCTCCTGCTACTAAAAAAGCTGCTGAAACGAAAAAGGAAGAAGCTTAAAGAAATTACGGCTATAAGTTTTTTTGCGAATGGCGTTCTTTAAAGAATGCCATTTTTGTTTTACGGCGCCAGCCTTTCTATTTTCCAGCTTTTATCATTTTGCACACTGTACTGAATCCTGTCGTGCATACGGCTGGGTCGTCCCTGCCAGAACTCAACGGTGGTGGGTATTACACGATAGCCACCCCAGTGAGGTGGCTTGGGAATTTCGCCGTGTTTAAAACGTTCCCGGTAAAAATTAAAAGTCTCTTTTAGAAAAGCCGCTCCTGCAACCACGGCGCTTTGCGCAGATGCCCAGGCGCCCAGTTTGCTGCCTTCGGGCCTGCTGTTAAAATAGGCAACGCTTTCTTCGGCGCTGATTTTTTCGGCTTTGCCGGTGATAATCACCTGGCGTTCCAATTCCTTCCAGAAAAACAGAAGGCAAACATTTTGATTGCCTGCAATGTGTTTGCCCTTTTGGCTGTCGTAATTTGTGAAGAATATAAAGCCTTGCTCATCGTAGCCTTTTAACAAAACGGTACGCGCGCGGGGAACGCCGTTTTCATTCACGGTAGCGAGTGTCATCGCGTTTACTTCATCAAATTTTGAATCGATCGCTTCCCGCCACCAGGTGGTAAATTGTTGAATGGGATTGGGATCCACATCAGTTTCGGTTAAGCTTTTTTTGGAGTAGTCAGTTCGTATGTCAGCGATTTCTTTACCTGAGTTCATGATTCAATTCTTATAATTGGCGGCAGCGAATTTGCGTTGCACAGATTTGTACAATAGTACAAGCGAGCGTGGCAACGATGATGATAGAAGTACGAAAGTTTGCTAAATAAAAATACGCCGCTATTTTATGATCGTACCCACATCTTCACCCATCACAACTTTTTTCAGATTGCCGGGTTGGTTCATGTCGAAAACAATAATCGGCAGATTATTTTCCATGCAAAGCGCAAAGGCCGTCATATCCATGATCCGCAGGTTTTTTGAAAGACATTCCTGATAGGAAACCGTTGTATATTTTGTAGCAGTTGGGTCTTTTTCGGGATCGGCGGTGTAAACGCCGTCAACCCGTGTGCCTTTTAAAATCACGTCTGCACTAATTTCAATAGCCCTCAGCGATCCTGCTGTGTCCGTTGTAAAATAAGGGTTTCCGGTGCCGGCGCCAAAAATAACCACGCGTCCTTTTTGTAAATGCCTGATCGCCCTGCGGCGGATATAAGGTTCTGCCACCTGCTCCATTTTTATGGCGCTTTGCAAACGCGTGTACACTCCTATTTTTTCAAGCCCCGCTTGCAATGCCATGCCATTGATAACCGTTGCCAGCATGCCCATATAATCGCCATGCGCGCGCTCAATGCCGGTTTCTGCCTCGTTCATTCCCCTGTAAATATTGCCGCCACCAATCACCAGCGCAACTTCAACTCCCGCCTGTGTTACAGCCTGTATCTCATGCGCGTATTGCGAAATAACCGCCGGGTCCATCCCGAAATTTTTATCGCCCATCAAAGATTCGCCTGAGAGTTTTACAAGTATTCTTTTATACTTTGGCTGCATGTAATTGCTTTTTAAAATGATTGATATTGGCGAAGATAATGTAATCATAACAATAAAAATGCCTCAGTTCAAACCCATTTCGCACGACACTTAGAGCGGGTGCAAAAAGAATTTCTTTGAAATGGTTACCTTTAAACGCATCAATAATCATTCAAAAAAACTTTTAATGATGAAACGAAAATTAGGAAACAGTAATGTTTCCATCACACCTGTTACAATGGGCGCCTGGGCCATCGGCGGCTGGATGTGGGGCGGTAATGAAGAAAAAGATTCGATTGCGGCAATCCAGGCTTATGTTGCCAACGGCGTCACTTCAATTGACACAGCGCCGGTTTATGGCTTTGGTTACAGCGAGGAACTGGTAGGTAAAGCGATCAAAAATTATAACCGCGATAAAGTACAGATACTTACAAAATTTGGGATGGTGTGGGACAGGGAAGCAGGTGATTTCGCAATGAATAGTAAGGACAATAATGGAAACCCCATTAAAGTATATCGCTACGCCGGTTATGATAAAATTATCACCGACGTGGAACTCAGTTTGCAACGCCTTCAAACAGATTATGTGGATTTGATTCAACTGCACTGGCCGGATACCACAACCCCAATTGAAGAGCCGATGCGCGCGATGGAAAAATTGTTGAAGGACGGAAAAGCAAAAGCGATCGGCGTGTGTAACTACAACGCAGCGCAGTTGATCGAAGCAGAACAGACAGTAAAGCTAAACAGCAATCAGGTACCTTACAGCATGTTGCGCCGCCATATTGAAGCAGATGTGATTCCTTATGCACAACAATATAATCTTTCCATCATTGCTTACAGCCCGATGGAGCGCGGATTGTTAACAGGAAAATATAAAGGCGCTGAAACTCTTACTGAAGGTGATCACCGAAGCAGTTATTTTAAGAGGTTTGACATGGAAAAAGTTCAAAAGCTTTTAGGCAATCTTAAAGAACTCTCCACAAAATATACCGTGTCAGTTTCGCAACTGGTACTTGCGTGGACTTTTCATCAGCCAACTGTTGCAGCGGCGCTTGCAGGCGCCCGCAATGCGCAACAGGCAGAAGAAAATGCAAAGACGATGCATATAAAAATATCGGAAGAGGATTTGAATTTAATCCGCTCGTGGTTGCCGGAGAAGGCTTTCGCCTGAATGTAAAATGATTTTTAGTCAGCAGACGTGCATCTCTCAGCTATTGTTGCCTGTCCGTATGACCAGGCGGGCGTAGCACTTTTCACCTGTATTAATTCTAATCGTCTGAAATTAAAACCTGCTATTCAAACAAATCAAATGAATCACAAATCAGACATTGCGGTATGTTTTGGAGAAGTGCTTTGGGACATTTTACCAACAGAGGCATTGCCCGGCGGCGCTCCTATGAACGTGGCCTATCATTTAAATCAATTAGGCATTGAAACTAAAATGATCTCGAGGGTCGGCAATGATGAAAACGGAAAAGGTTTGCTCGCTTTCATGAAGCAACATAGCATTCCAACAAACCTGGTGCAGTTGGATGACCATCAGCCGACAGGGACAGTTTTGGCTACATACGGCGCTAATCATGAAATGCAGTACGAGATTGTAAAGCCCGTTGCGTACGACTTTATTGATGTAACTTCTGAAACGTTTTCAGCGGTTTCAAAAGCATCCCATTTTATTTTCGGGAGCCTTGCAGCACGCACGGGGCATTCCCGAAAAACATTGGCGCAGTTATTAAATCTTGCAGAAGTAAAAGTGTTCGATATAAACCTTAGAGCGCCACATTATGATCAGGAGGTGTTGGAGCAACTAATCCAACAAACTGAT
>MKRO01000202.1:0-3327 GCA_001896965.1 Sphingobacteriales bacterium 41-5
ACAGAACTGGAGCAACTCAATAAATCATGGTTGCATAAAAGAACGGATACGGAAGATAATCTGAAACGGGCAACCCGATTGAAAGATCACTATGAAAATAAAATCGACGTTCTAACGAGAACGATCCCTCAACTGGACAATATCCCGAAAGAAAAAGAGGAGTTAAAAATAGTTGCTTCAGTGAAAGGAGAGTCTTACGATAAAATCGGCGCATTTGGAGCTGCGATGCTGAAGGAGGCTTTGTATATCGCCAAATACAAGCAGCATGGTTATGCTTTTGAGTTAGGAAGTCTTTGGCATGTTAAAGTAATGGGAACTATTGAACAAAACTGGAGTGGCCGACATGTCGTGCGGCAAGTATTAAGTCCAATGGGAGAGAAGATCGGAACCGAGAATATTTTACCGGAAGGAGAGATGGCAGCCGGTCTGCAGATAAAAAATATTATTCTGGAAATGCCGAAAGAATTATCCGCCAGTCAAAGGAAATTAGATGACACCAACGCTAATATTACCGAATATGAGAACCAACTTAAACAGGATAATCCTTATCGGACTGATTTATTGTACAGTCAAAAAAGGCTGGCGGAGGTTGACAGGATAATCGTAAAAAGAACAGAGGATGAGAAGAAGATAAAAACAGACGATAACCTGCCAAAATTGGGCATTGCTGTTTAGAAGTTATCCACTTTACCCATTGTGAACAATTCACCAAACCCCGTTTTTTCAGTATCTTCGGCTATTATACAAATGAAGCTGATTACTGCCTTTTTGTTTTGCCTGTTCCTGTCAGTTGGACTTGAAGCCCAAACGGTTTACAAAACACCGTCCGGAGCAAAATATCATACTGCCAATTGCAGAATGGTGAAAAATGTTTCCTCTAAAGTTTCATTAAAAGATGCAGCCGCTTCCGGGTTAACTGCCTGCAAAATTTGCAAACCTGCTACAGTTTCTGCAATGGGATTAGTGAGCAAACCAACTCAGGGGCAAGACCAAACAAAGCAGTGCAAAGGTTTAACAAAAAAAGGTTCAAGGTGCCAGCACATGACCCGTATTGGTAACGGTTATTGTTTTCAGCACCAGCCTTAGACAAAACTATATATGGCCAAATCAAAACAAACAACCGAGGAATCACTCGAAAAAAAGTTATGGAAAGCAGCCGATAAGCTGCGTAAGAATATGGATGCTGCGGAGTACAAACATGTTGTACTGGGCCTCATTTTCCTGAAATATATTTCAGATGCCTTTGAGGAGCTTCATCAGAATTTAATAGATGCTAAAGGTGAGTATGAAGGTGCTGACCCGGAGGATAAAAATGAGTACACAGCAGAGAATGTATTTTATGTGCCTCCTTCTGCACGTTGGCCCTGGTTACAGGGAAGAGGAAAGCTCCCGACCATTGGTAAAGACATTGACGAGGCCATGGATGCCATTGAAAAAGATAATCCCTCTTTAAAAGGAGTACTGCCGAAAGTATACGCCCAGGAAAAACTGGACAAAGCCAGCCTTGGGGGATTGATAGACATGATCAGCACGGCAACCCTGGGTACTAAAGAAGCGCAGAGTAAAGATATTCTGGGCAAAGTATATGAATACTTCTTAGGCGAGTTTGCGCTGGCTGAAGGTAAAAAAGGCGGACAGTTCTACACTCCCGGTAGTGTGGTGAAATTATTGGTAGCCATGCTTGAACCTTATGAAGGCCGTGTGTTTGATCCCTGCTGTGGCAGCGGTGGTATGTTTGTACAAAGTGAAAAGTTTATAAAAAGCCACCAGGACCATTACAAGCAAAAAAATGCTAACAAACTTTCCTTAAATCCCGTCGATAATATCTCCATTTACGGGCAGGAAAGCAACCAGACCACCTGGCGTTTGGCAAAAATGAACCTTGCTATACGCGGTATTGACAGCAGCAATGTAAAATGGAACAACGAAGGCAGCTTTTTAAATGATGCGCATAAAGACCTGAAAGCAGATTTTATCATTGCCAATCCACCTTTTAATGATAGTGACTGGAGCGGCGAACTCCTGCAAAAAGATGCACGTTGGATGTATGGCATACCACCTGCCGGAAATGCCAACTATGCCTGGATACAACATTTTCTGTATCACTTAGCGCCCAATGGCAAAGCCGGTTTTGTACTCTCCAAAGGTTCTTTAACCACAAATACCAGTGGCGAAGGGGAAATTAGAAAAGCCCTGGTAGAAAATGACCTGATAGACTGTATTGTAAACCTGCCGGCAAAATTATTTTTAAATACCCAGATTCCTGCCTGCCTTTGGTTTTTAAACAAAAACAAATCGGCACATAACGGTAAAGTTTTATTTATTGATGCCCGTAACCTGGGCCATTTAATTAACAGGAGAACCAAAGAGCTGAGCGAAGAAGATATACAAAAGATTGCAGCAACTTACCACAATTGGCGCACCGGAGAAGGAATATATAATGATATACCCGGCTTTTGTAAAGTGGCCACCCTTGCCGAAATTAAAGCACTGAATTACGTAGTAACTCCCGGCCGTTATGTAGGCCTGCCGGATGAAGAAGATGATTTTAATTTTGCGGAAAGATTTGCCGGCCTGAAAGCAGAACTGGAAGAGCAGATGAAAGAGGAGACGGCATTAAACAAACGTATTACAGAAAACCTTGAAAAAATCGTCTATGGCCAAAACTGATCCTTATCAGCTAATACTCAATGATATTATTGAGAAAATAAAAGCATCGCAATACCGCGCCGGCATAAAAGTGAATGCTGAACTTTTATTTGTTTATTGGCAAATTGGCAAACATATTCTTGAACAACAAAGTACGGAAGGTTGGGGCGCCAAAATCATTGATCATCTTTCGAGAGATATAAAAATAGCATTTTCCGGAGCGCAGGGGTTTTCGGTGAGAAACCTAAAGTACATGCGGCTTTTTGCTGATACCTACCCGCAATTTGGGAATGCTCAAATAGCCGGGATCGCAGGTGCAATTGTGCAGGTACCGCCTGCACAATTGCGTACAAAAAGTAAAAAAACAAATGTGCAGGCGATGCTTGCACAAATTAGCTGGTATCATCACACTACGTTATTAGACAAGGTAAAAGACCCGGATGAACGTTTCTTTTATATGGCCAAAGCCATTGAAAATGGCTGGAGCAGGGATGTAATGGTTTTGCAGATTGAACATCAGCTTTACCAAAGACAAGGAAAAGCGATTACCAATTTTAGTGAAGTGTTAGGTAAAAAAGACTCTGACCTCGCGCACCAAACATTCAAAAGCCCTTACGTGATTGATTTTATTGAGCTAACGGAAGAAATGAAAGAACGTGATGTGGAAAAAGCAATGGT
>MKRO01000202.1:3345-8194 GCA_001896965.1 Sphingobacteriales bacterium 41-5
CTCGAACTGGGTAAAGGATTTGCCTATGTGGGTAACCAGTATAACCTGAAAGTTGACGGAGACGAATATTTTCTCGATCTTCTTTTTTACAATACCCGGTTACATTGCTATGTGGTTTTTGAACTGAAGATGGGAGCATTTAAACCGGAGTATGCCGGTAAGCTGAACTTTTATATCAACTCTATTGATGCCGAAATAAAAACGAAACCTGATGGCCCAACAATTGGGATATTGTTATGTAAAACACCTAACAAAACGGTGGTGAAATATGCGCTGCAAGGCCTCAACAAGCCAATTGGCGTGGCGGAGTATCAATTACAGGACAGGCTGCCTGCCGCCATGAAAAAAGGATTACCCACTATTGAAGAACTGGAAGCAGAATTAGAGAAGGGTTTTGAAAGCAAACAAAAAAGGAGTAGGAAATGAGCGAATGGAAGGAATATAAACTAGGAGAACTCACGGAACTAGTTACAAAAGGGACTACCCCAACAACAATAGGGGAAAGATTTATTGATCATGGAGTAAATTTTATAAAATCGGAAGCCGTAAGCTATGATGGAAGAATCGATAGAACGACTTTTGTTTTTATTACTGAAGAAGCTCATCAAAAATTAAAAAGATCACAATTAAAAGCTGACGACATACTTTTTTCAATGGCAGGAGTTTTCTTAGGTAAAAGTGCGTTGGTCACTGAAGATATGCTACCTGCTAATACAAATCAAGCCTTAGCTATAATAAGACTAAATAAGGAAATTGCTTTACCAAAATTTATACATTTTTATTTGCGTCAACAAGGTGTAATTGAATTTATAAATAACATATCTGGACAATCTGCGCAACCAAATATAAATTTTGAAGAGATTAAAAGTATCGGAATTTCCCTCCCGGTACTTGAAGAACAAACCGCCATCGCCTCCGTTCTCAGCAGCCTTGATGATAAAATAGACCTGCTGCACCGCCAAAATAAAACCCTGGAGCAAATGGCTGAAACGCTTTTCAGGAAATGGTTTGTGCACCGCCCTGAGCTTGTCGAATGGGAGGATGCGGATGAGGGATGGGAAGAGAAGAGTTTGGATGAAATTGCCATTTTTCTGAATGGACTGGCATGTCAGAAATATCCTCCAAAAGAAAACGAAGTTGGTTTACCGGTTATTAAAATTAAAGAAATGAGAACCGGCATTACTGAATCGTCTGATAAGGCAGCTGAGTCTGTTCCTCAGCAGTATTTGGTAAATAATGGGGATATGCTTTTTTCCTGGTCTGGAAGTTTAGACGTGATTTTATGGTTCGGGGGTAAAGGTGTATTAAACCAGCATCTATTTAAAGTTACTTCGGATATTTATCCGCAATGGTTTTACTATTTCTGGACTACGCACCATTTGATGGAGTTCAAGGGTATTGCGGAAGACAAGGCAACTACCATGGGACATATTCAAAGAAAGCATCTTACAAATGCAAAAGTCATTGTACCTGATGGGAAATCATTAATAGAAATGGACAACACAGTTCGCCCAATTTTCGAGAAAATAAAATTAAACTCAAAACAAATCCAAAGCCTTACTAAACTTAGGGATACTCTGTTGCCAAAGTTAATGAGTGGGGAGGTGAGGGTTAAAATGTCAATCCTAAATCATAAATTATAAAAATAACGTTATGTCTTACTTTGCAAATCTCAGAATAAAAAAGATTGTAATACACGAAATATTTAAAAGAAATGAGGATGGTTCAATGATGAACCCAAGGTATAATAATACTTTGACAAGCCTTGACGAACTCGGACTTCAAACCCTTCAAAATAGAATAATTAATGCTTTGGGTGACAATTCTCATTCAATAGAAATGGATGTAGTAAATAGTTCTGAAGACTCGACATTTCAATTTGGAGCTCAACTTCTCAGTAGCGTTGACTCTGATTTCATTGAAATTAGTAAAAAGATTGCTTATAGATTGGCTGAAAATCAAAGCTCAAGAGGAATTCCAGGTGGGATAGTCTTAATTTTTTCTGGGACTACTGGTATTAAAGATTCAAAAACCTGGGGAATAATCAAAGCTGAAATTCAAGAAGGTTTTGTCAAAGAACATGCAACAGATTCAATATTGCTTCGCTATATCACAGATCTTCTTTTAACTCCCCAACAACGACTCTATAAACTTGGAATGTTTATTGAAATTGGAGAAGACCTAGAAAATGATCTTCGAGACCCCAAAGATTTTAAAAACTTTGTTTATGATCATAACATGACTCGAAACGAATCCCAGCATGCTGCATATTACTTTTACCGTGATTTTTTAGGTTGCAACTATTCCCCAACAGATAAAAAGTTAACACAAGATTTTTATTTCGAAACGAAAAATTTCATAAAATCAACTGAACTAACCGAAGAGGAAAAAGGAGAACTTAATACAGCGCTATTTACATACATGAAGGTTTCTCAAGAACAAATAATTCATGTAGAAGAGTTTGCCGATGAGTATCTACCAACTGAAGAATTAAAGCAGGAATATATTAATTTTATGGAGTTGAAAGCATTCCCAACACATGCTGTTGGAAAAGACTTAGCATATATTAAAACAAAACTTAGACAACGCAAGGTTACATTTTCAAGTAATGTAAAAATAATCGCTCCTGCAGATGAATTTTCAAATTTGGTAGATATATCTCCAGATTTAGAAAATGAGCAAACAATAGTAAAAATTAAAGGGTTTGTTCAAAATCATGAATAAATGAACGAAATTGATTTTCTTGATAAGTATCGAAAAGATAAAGACTTTTTGGAATCATATTCTAGATTGATTTCACTCCTTTTGTACAATACAATATCAGATAAACTAAGAGTTGATCCAAATTTATTCTTTAAGCTACCAATTTCTTTTAGACTTAAAACAGAAGAATCTCTTATACAGAAAGCTTTTTATAGAAATAAGAATTATACTGACCCCTATTCTCAAATAACCGACAAAGTTGGGGGAAGAATTGTCGTATTATTAGAAGAACAAGCAAATGATGTTTGCAGAGTAATAGAAGAATTGGAAGATTATGATTACTCGAAAGATAGAGATTTCGAAAATGAAAGGCTGAAGAATCCGGAACTGTTTGATTACAAATCGCATCATTATATTCTTAGAAATAAAACTGAAAAGATAAATGATGGAATAAGAATACCCGAGGGTACTGCTGTTGAAATACAGATAAGAACGATACTGCAACATGCTTACAGCGAATTAACGCATGATACAATTTATAAACCCAATACTGTTGCAACTCCCGAAGTGCGCCGGCATGTGGCAAAAAGTATGGCTCTCATTGAAATTACTGATCAATTATTTAGCCAAGTTAATAACAGCTTAAGAAAAAGTGAAGTTAAATTTAGTCAAATAATCGAAGACTGTAAGAGGTTAATTCCACCCCAGACAAAGTCAAATACAGATATTAATTTTTGTAATTTTATTTTGGATGCATATCTTAAAAGCGTTGAAAATTATGACTTTCAGCATTTAAAGAGGTTCGCAATTGAATATAATTTTGTTTTTGAAAAGATAAGGGAAAGGGCGAAAGGCTCATTTCTTTATCAACAACCTATAATTTTATTTATATACTATTTGGTATACACTAATCGTAAAATAGCAAAAGCCTATTGGCCATTAAGTAAAAAGAATCTGGAAGATATTTTTACAGATTTGGGCTATTCTTTTGAAAGGACTTAAATGAAACCCATCACCGAAAATATCATTGAGGAGTCTGCTATAAAAATGCTGCAGGCGTTGGGTTGGCGATATGCCAATGGAAAAGAAATTTCGCCGGAGGGTTTGTTTTGTGAGCGGGAGCATTTCGGGCAGGTTATTTTACCGAAACGGCTGGAGGCTGCCATTGCAAGGATTAACGATCATGTGCCTTTGCAGGCACAGCAGGCGGCTTTGCAAAAAGTGCAGCGCATTTACTCGCCCGATATTATTGCCAATAACGAGGAGTTTCACCGTATGCTGGTGGAGCGGGTAAAAATTCCCTACCAGCAAAATGGCTACGAGCGCAGCCATGAGGTGGCGCTGATAGATTTTGAGAATCCCGCCAATAACGACTATCTGGTGGTGAACCAATATACTATTATTGAGAACAATCACAACAAGCGCCCGGATGTTTTACTTTTCATCAATGGTTTGCCTGTGGGTGTTATCGAGTTAAAAAACGCCGGTGATGAAAAAGCCGACCTTGAAAGCGCGTACCGGCAATTACAGACCTACAAATCGGTGATCCCTTCCCTGTTTACATTTAACGAGGTTTGCATTATTTCTGATGGACTGGAATGCAGGGCAGGCAGCCTTTCAGCAGATTACAGCCGGTTTGTTGCCTGGAAAACGGTTGACGGCGAAAAGGAAGCATCCCGGTTTAAGCCTGAACTGGAAACGCTTATTAAGGGGATGCTGCAACCCAAAGTGTTGCTGGATATCATCCGCAACTTTAATGTATTTGAAAAAAGCAAAAAGGAGGAGGAAGGGCTGGTGCAAATAAGAACGGTCAAAAAGCTGGCAGCCTACCACCAGTATTTCGCGGTGAATAAAGCTGTGGAAAGCGCGGTTACTGCATCGGGTGTAAATGGCGACAGACGCGGCGGTGTGGTATGGCATACACAGGGGTCGGGCAAAAGCCTGAGCATGGTTTTTTTCTCAGGTAAGCTGATCACCTCTCCGGCAATGCAGAATCCGACAATTGTTGTGATCACCGACCGTAATGACCTGGACGATCAACTGTTTGACACATTCGCGGCTTCCACTCAATTATTGAGGCAGGAACCCGTACAGGCAGAGAACCGGGAACACCTGAAACAGTTATTGCAGGTGGCCAGTGGGGGTA
>MKRO01000203.1:0-2989 GCA_001896965.1 Sphingobacteriales bacterium 41-5
CATTATCACAATAATTTCATTAGTGCCTAATGCACCGAGAAGCGTAGTATTAAACATGCTTTTATATTTTGAGGTGTAAAGTAAATTTTTGCGGGAGTTTATTATAGTTTTTCTGCTGAATCCGATAAAAGTATCGTTGAAACGGCAGAATCAATCGGTAGAGATGTTTGTGCTTTCGGGCTTGATGCTGGTGGGAGTATGGAACGGCTATTTTAAAGGCTATTTTTTATTTTGCATAAAAAGCTCGCAACTGGTTTACTTTTGTGAAGTATTTTAATTTTGACTATGACGACAATAATAGTGGATGATAATAAAATTGCCCGTGCTACCATGTGGCAGCTTGCCAGCCAGGTAAAAGATCTTACAATTTTAGGCGAATTTGAAAGCTCTCTTGAAGCATATAATTTTCTGAAGGAGCAATCTGTAGATCTGTTATTACTCGACATTGAGATGCCCGGCTTATCAGGGATTGAGCTAACGAAAAATTTGGGATCAAATAAACCTGTGATTGTTTTTACACATCCAAAAAGGAGTACGCGTTAGAGGCATTTGAGTTGAATGTGGCTGATTATATTGTTAAACCTGTCACTCCTGCCCGCTTTTTACAGGCAATCGATCGGGTTCGGGAAATTATTCAAAGCAAAAAAGAGAAAATTCAAACCAATAAAGACGAATTTCTTTTTATAAGAGATTCCAATATTGTACGGCGCATAAAATTTGATGAGATATTGTATGCTGAAGCAATGGGTGACTACGTAAAATTACACACCCCTCAAAAATTTTATGCCATACACAACCGTTTGGCGGAAGTTGAAAACAGGCTGCCCGCAAACCGGTTTATACGCGTTCACCGTTCATATATTGTGGCTGTTTCAAAGATTGATACCATTCAGGACGGGGCTTTGATTCTTAATGGAAAACCTGTGCCTGTGGCTGATGCCTATCGGGCTGCTTTGAACAAGCGGATGAATGTACTTTAAGAGCCTGTTTAAGAATTTAGATATTTACCGGTTTGTTAGAAATAGTTTAGCCGATTGCCGCAGATGCGCAGACTAACCGGCGTCCCTGGCAGTTTTAATTATTGAGGAATTAAAATTTAAACGGCTCTCAATTTTCAACTTATTTTTATACTATTTCACCGATTGAATTTGCCTGTTCAACGAATGCTTAAACTTTTTGCCTCATGGTAATTGTATTTTTATTCCACAATTAAGAAGAGATAATCTCAGTCGATTTTTTCATAAGCAGTTAGTTAGATAACCGGGCTGTATTTTCATACGGCCCTATTTTTTTTGCTTTACCCATTCGGCTATTAAAAATGCCTTTTCAACGATTCACTAAACGCCAACGCATTGTTAAAATGTACTTTCGGTTAAAATAATTTTAAGGCTTTGTTCAGGCAATTGAACCCCAGGGAATAAATATCCCCAATACAACATGAAAATGAAACAGATTATACTATTTATTTTGCTTTCGCTGTTACTAATGGTGCTGAGTTACTTTTTCTTAGAGATGCTTGAGGGAAAGCCTTCCTGGTTATACCTTCTCCCAATTGCAATTCTTATTATTTGTGATATCATATTTTTGACGAACTTATTTATAAAGTTTGCAAAACCTCCCGGCAATAAAAATTAATTTATTTAATTTGCCTTTTTCCTAAAAGTACTTTCACGTATGAGCCGGTTACTAAGATATCTACTACTGGTAATTTTTTTTACGGCAATTTTAGTAATCGTCTTTCTGCAATTCAATTCCAACAGGAATATTGACCTTTTAATCTCAGGCAATGATGAAATTCTTGCTGAGCTTGACCTAAAAAATAACCTGCAAAAATTAAATACAGATTTGTTTACGCTCGAAAGTAAAATCAAAGGAATCGTAATCAAAGGCCAGCCTGTAAGCGAAGACACATTGAGGCCCGATTTCGATAGCATTGAAAAACTTTCGCTACAAATTAACCGCGTTTATGATTCGGAAACAGCAAAACCCAACGGAGATTTTAATCGGCTTGTCAGCGAAAAAATTCTGGCAAATCAGGCCATTCTTGACACTTTTTCAGTCAAAGGAAAGAAAGCCGCTGAGCAATTGATTGTTACCAATAAATCCAGAATAGTAACCAATCAAATAGAAAATGAGGCGAGAAGGCTTGATGAAATACACGAAGCATCGGCACGCAAACTAATTGAGGAGGCCGACAAAAACGGCAGAAAGGCAAAGACAATGGGAATCATTGTTGCACTTATTGCAGCTGCGGCAAGCATCTTCACGTTTTTGTATATTACTTTTAAATTTCGGGAACAACAAATTTTAATAAAGCAACTTGATGATTCTGAAAAAAAAGCCAGGGAGGCCGCGCGTATAAAGGAAAATTTTATGGCCAACATGAGCCATGAAATCAGAACGCCGATGAACGCCATTTTGGGGTTTACGAATATACTTAAACGTAAAAACCTCGATGAAGAATCGGCGAGGCATGTTCAAACCATTAAAAATAGTAGCGAGAACCTGCTTCATATTATTAATGATATCCTTGACCTTTCAAAAATTGAGGCCGGAATGCTCAGAATTGAAACTGCGCCATTCAGTATTCGAAATGTGATTCATTCCGTGGAAGCAATGTTCAGGCCTCCCATTGAAGAAAAAGGACTCCGTTTTAATGTAACTGTCGATGATTCATTGCCAAATATGCTTGAAGGTGATGCAACGCGGCTTTCGCAAATTTTGATCAACCTTCTTGCAAATTCACTAAAATTCACAAACATTGGCAGCATCAGCTTATCAGTAAAGGATATTGACCATACCGGTTCTACGGTCAATATCGGCTTCGGTGTGTCCGATACGGGTATTGGCATTGAGGAAAAGAATCTTAATGCAATTTTCGAAAGGTTTCAGCAGGCAGAAGATTCCGTGACCCGAAAATATGGTGGAACGGGATTGGGTTTGTCGATCGTTCAGGAACTGGTAGCATTGCAGCATGGTGAAATCACGG
>MKRO01000203.1:3058-7894 GCA_001896965.1 Sphingobacteriales bacterium 41-5
AAAAAAGGAAGTTGATATTCCTAAACTCGATCACGCAAACGTTCTTGTTGCAGAAGACAACGAGATCAATCAAAGCCTTGTAAAGCATCTTTTTTTTAAGGAATGGAATGTTAACGCTGATTTTGTGGAGAATGGGAGGGAGGCGATACGATTACTCGAATTGCAGAAATACGACCTTGTTTTGATGGATATTCAAATGCCACTAATGGATGGCTATTCCACTACAAAAGAAATCAGGGAAAAATTAAAATCTGATATTCCTATTATTGCCATGACAGCGCACGCGCTGGAGGGAGAAAGAGAAAAATGTTTGAACAGCGGCATGAACGACTACATTGCAAAGCCTATCAGGGAAGACGAGCTTTTGGAGAAAATTACTACTTATACAACGCTAACCCGGGAATCGGGAACGGTAAATCAAACGGCGCAGGAAAAACAAAAGTTGTTTAAAGTGATCGACCTTAGTTATATGAAAGAAATTAGCGCCGGTAACAAGGAATACGAAAAATTAGTGACCGGGCAATTCATCGAATCTGTGCCCATCGAATTAGCGGCAATAAAAAATGCCTGGGATCGAAATAGTAAAACTGAAGCCGGGCAGCTTGCGCATAATTTGAAAACTACCGTCTCAATAATGGGCCTGACAGAAAAATTGCAGAAAGAACTTGATGCGATCGAATATGATGAATTATCTGATGAAGCTTTTGCCGGTCATTTCAATATCCTCACAGGTATTTGTAATGAATCGCTGGCGGAAGCGAGGATATTTTATCGCACGATTTAGAGCCTGCTTAAATTTTTACAGTTGTGTAAACGTTCTGATTTAACCGGTGTCAACATTTATTTATAACTCTTGCTTTTTTAGACTCTTTTTCAAAATCCTTCCCCAGGGTTTGATATCGTTGGTATTCCATTTGCCATGTGAAGAGGCTGTGGGCAATAAAATGGAGCAGGTCTCGTTTTTATCTGCGACCGACCAGCCGAGCCAGCTCAAATAGTTTTCCTCAATTATTTGCATCCATTTATTCCAGCTTCTCACATTTAACTCCCCATTTCCATCAGCCTCCATTCCGCCGCATTCAGAAATGAATATCGGTAATTGCCCATCTAAAGCTGCTTGTAACTTTTGTCTGTACACATCGCCATGAGTTGCAGCATAAAAATGAAAACTGTACATAATATGATTATCTTTCGGTATCCTGTCTTTCGCAACGATGTCTACATCCTGGTCCCAATGTGGGCTTCCTATAAGAATGATATTTTTTTCGTCAACACACCTTATCGTGTCAATTATTTTTAATGAATAGTCTTTAATTTTTTTCCAGGATTGATTT
Organism: Sphingobacteriales bacterium 41-5; assembly: GCA_001896965.1. Classification (GTDB taxonomy): domain Bacteria; phylum Bacteroidota; class Bacteroidia; order Chitinophagales; family Chitinophagaceae; genus Niabella. The sequence goes on from MKRO01000203.1 coordinate 4,393, forward strand.
ACCGGTTCATTAAAAATTTCATAAATGATATTGGGATAGCCGGAATAATCCGCAGCTATTTTTTTGAAAAACTGAATTGCTTCGGTTTCATGGGCTGTATGAGTGTGCCAGTCAACAACGACGTAAATATTAAATTTGATGGCGGCGTGGATAACGGTTTTTAAAAGTGCGATGCTTTGTTCGGGTTTTCTTAAAAATCCCTGCTCATGGTCAACACCAATGGCAGCACGTACCACATTACATTTCCATTTTGTCGACAATTCTTCAACGACGCCTTCGTTATAAAACCTGGGCCACCAGTTATGCCAGCCCAGGCTTAATCCTTTTAACTGTATGGGTGTGCCCGCAGCGTTACAAAGTCTTTCATCCTGAACACTTAATTGAGAAACTGCCATTCCTGATTACATTTTAGTATTATTTCAAAAGTCTGTCAAACTCCCTGAAACGCTTCTTTGTAATCGTTAAAAAGGCGAAAACAGTCGGTGGAAATAACCTGGTAACGAAAACCATAAAGATTAAAAATTCGCGTATTGGTTATTTTGCAGCGTTAATGAACCAACGCGATATTTTAGATGCAAAAATGGAATGACGGGAAGCGAACGAAAAACGATTAGCTGCTGTGGTTGATGTATATAAAAATCTTGGAGGTGGACGGCGATAAATGGTTGATCGTTTTATAACTTTTTCTGAAATAAAATTCCCGCGTTTCGGTTAGAGTAATAAGGAAGAATAGTTACAGCCTGCTTTTTATCCCTGTTCCATTTTATTCTGTCATGAAAAAAATACGCCAGTTTCGTTGATGCAATACCAATGCCCGCGCCGGCAACAATATCTCCCAACCAGTGTTTGTTGTTGTATAAACGAAAAACGCCGGTGCCAGTTGCCAAAAGGTAACCTCCGATTCCGTACCAGGGCGATATTCCGGCATATTCTTTACGAAGAAATTCCGCCGCAACAAAGGCGCTGGATGTATGCCCTGAAGGAAAAGAATTTGAAGCGCTACTGTCAGGCCGCATTTGAGCAGTGAGTATTTTTACAGGATACACAATTGCCGCATTAATGCCCATTGCCGTGGCATAAATTATAGCTTCATCTTTGATGCTGTTTCTTCCGTTTACTCCAAGTATACTCAGTCCAAAAACTGTTGCAGCAGGCACATACTGAGCATAATTATCTAACGGGGATTTAAAAAATGGGAAGTCTTCACTTAATTCATTTTTTGTGGAGTAATTCAAATTCTTCAAAGGGCCTTTCCCTGAAGCTAATGAACCGTATGCGACAAAAACAGCAGGTATAATAAAATCTTTTGCTTTTAATGATGGTTTCTGTTGATAAGAATTTAATTCCTGCATTGTTGAATCTGCCGACTGACAAAATGCAGTACTATTAATGCTCATCAATAATATAATCAGGATTGTTGTTTTGTTCATCTTTATATTTTAATGTTGAAAAGGCTTTAACCTCACTGAAAGATTAATAACCCTGCCGTCAATTGGCGCCCACAGGGTGCGAACTGAGGGTTGCTAATTGACGGTGATAGATTTGAAATTGTTAAAGAAAGCCATATTTCATAGTATTGAATTTTATCGTTGGTTCTTTGTTGAGCCGCGTCAAGTTTTGAATGTACGAGTGATTATTAAAATTGGTAAAAACAATTCCTCAAAAACAACTGATCATAAGCACGGCCAAATTGCCGATATTATCATCAAAATGATGGTTTCCCGGCACAGCGGTGTTTTTATAATTTTTCAATCTTACCGCTTTTAAAGGAAAATCTTTTGCGTCTGCACTTTGGATAGTTGAAAATTTGGTATTACCCATTTTATTCACTTCAGGCAACACTTCAAAGCCGGCTTTAGATGAGGCTCCAAGCATTTCAACTAAACGAATCTCAAAGGAAGTACTTGTTCCTATATCAACGGCAATACAGCTTTTCAGTTTGCCTCTGATTACATCAGGTAAACGGTTGGCAACAAATGGAACAATATCTGCACCAAATGAAAATCCTGCTAAAACAAATTCCTGATTGACCCGGGTTTTAAACTTTGTTGTGATATAGGAAACAAGATCATTTGTCGTTTGTTGGGGTGTTTTTTTCTTCCAAAAGTAGGAGCGAGAGTCAATACAACTAACTTCGTAGCCTTTAGCGTTAATGCCCTGGCAGAGAGCATTTGTAAACTTATTCAAACCACCGTCGCCGCTTAAGTACAGCACGAGCGGCATTTTGTTATTGCCGGGAAATTCTTTAACCCTTAAATCGTTTTGTGCGTTTAAGAAGTTAAAAATGAGGAAGCAGATTGCGGTAAAATATATTTTCATTTCGTTTTGTATCAGGAGTGGGGTGGTTTTGGGGTTTTAAAACCTTATTTAATGCTAACGGAATCTGAACCAGGTCAAAATCATCACTAAAGATCAAGTATTTTTTCGCCCAATCGGTTGCATATTTTTCTTTAAAGCTTTTTAGCGATTGATAATGCTTAAAACTGTTCATTTTTTGCGAAGCAATTTTTATGATCTGTTCCGCGGGGTTCTCCGGCTTATTGAGTCCGTCCATCGGTACAAGGCCGAGATTTAAAAATTTATAATTATTCTCCTTTGCGTATTCGATCAGTTTAACAATCATTGCATCCATACAGCCGCCGGGTGCATCTTCTTTCCGTCTGATAAGATCGTAAGTGCACTCTTCGGGCGTATAGTCTGGAATGATATTTAAAAAGGATTGAATGGTTCCCTCTGAATCTTTTACCACAATCACATCCTGGGCTGATAAGGCAGCTCGGTCAAACATTCCCTGAGAGAAGACGATTTCTTTTTTTTCAAATTTGTCAAGCCACTCATCTGAAACGGCTGATAACTGATCAATTGATGTTTTATCGTGTGGCGCTTTGAGTATTTGAGTTGTATAACCTTTTTTTTGCAGGCTGTTTAAGCCGTTCCGCAACGATTTTCTTTCTTTCCCATCGAGCTTGAAAGTATCAACATCTAAAATTGCTTCGCTGCCAATAACGAGTTTCTTTTTTCTTAAACCTGCAAATTGTGGCAGGTCTTCTTCGTTAACCCTGTAATAGGCAGTTCTTAAACCTTCTGATCTGCAAAATCTTTCAAACTCTTCAATGAGTTCTTCTTTGTCGTCATAATCGCAAACCGGGCCTTCTAAAACAATTGCGTAATCGTTGGTATTTCTGTAAGCTATAAAGCCTTCTGATATTTCCGAGAAAAACATTTTTTTATCGTCGGTTGTTTTGAAATAATCCACGGCAGAGTTTCCGTAGTTATTTAAAATTGTTCGGGCTTTTACATGTTGATCGTCAGTTATATTTTTATTAAATACAATTCTCGGCCTGATCAGGGAGTATATCAGTACCAGCCAAGAGATTGCACCAAGAAACCTTGTGATCTTTAGAAAGTCGCGCCCGAAAGCAGTGTTGGGTTTTAACTGATCGTCAGCAAATAGTAAAAAACTTTTTGCAGTATGATAAATGGATTGCTTCCACGTAAAGTC
>MKRO01000203.1:7919-12615 GCA_001896965.1 Sphingobacteriales bacterium 41-5
TTTTATCAATAAAATAAAAGCTTAAAAAATCAAATGCTAATACTGCCAACAAAACAACACCAAATGTTGTTAAACCTATCCGAATCCATTTTTTGCTTGATTTGATTCGATATTGCTCCGCACCAAAAAGTAGCAATATGATGATAAACAATGCAACCAGCGCTTCCTCATAATCAAGCGCTTTGGTAATATGCCCAATAAATGAAAGCGAGGCAAAAATGATCGCCGCGATCCAGGCAGATTTCATTCCTCTAATAAGATAAGCAGCCGTTACCATAAGTGCAATGCCAAGTATCAAGACCATGAGTTTAGATTCCCTGATCGCTTCCACAGAAACATAGAGGCGTTCCAATTTCATCCGTTCGGCGAGTGGAGGCGTGGCCACACTTAATATGTTAACAAAGCCAAGCAGGAATATACCCATTGCCGGTATTATCCTCGCGGCTAAATGCCTTCCCCGCCATAAAAAAGCTACCAGGCCAAATAACAACGGAGCCCAAAATTCGAAAACCCTGTAAAGAATTGTAATACCAAGTGCAGGAACACTTGCGTACCCGTAAGATTTTAAAATGAACAGTAGGGAAAATTCAACAGCGCCCAGTCCCCGCAGAAATGGCGACACGATCATAAGCACTACCGAAACGGTGTAGCCGATTGCAGCCACTTGAAAAGATGGCTGAACATTAAGGGCGTACATTGCAATAAACACATGAAAAATACCACAAAATTCAATAGCTGTAGAGTAAAGAATGGTTTTGATCAAATGACTTCTGTTAACCTCTGCTGTGAAGATGTTTTCCAAATTTGTAATTGCTGAAGGAAATTTTTTCAGCATTATTTTGTAGAGAACCTTTCGGTTTTTTATAGAACTGTAAGCCCAATAACCAAAACCCAACAGCAAACCCAAGACGACTAAACTCAACCCCGCGCCGTCATACGACCGGTTTGAAAATGCCGAATAAATAATAACGGGAACGCCAATGATAAACACTGTAAGCAATCCAACATAAGCATAAATAGCGCTGGCTTGATGTATTTGACTTGAATTAAAATTCTTCCTTCTGATTTGAGTGGGTGTATAAGCTAATGATGTAACGCCTCCTGCGGGCAAAAACACGCTCAGGAAATTTCTTTTTAAAAATAGTTCAACTGCATCTTTCAGTGTCAGTTTTATATGAATGGAACGGAAACTTTCGATATACATCAGCGCTTGCAACAATACATAAATGATTGTAGCCGTAAAGCCAATAACAATCCATTTAGTGTTTGAAGCTTTTAGCAATGGTACGATCTGTTGTAGTTCCTTTCTTTCATGCCTGAAAAAAAAGTAGGCTAACAAAATCACCGCAATTGCGAGAATTTCCTTCCAGTACGTCCTGGGTGAAAATCTTACATTTTTGTTTTTTTCAATTAGTTTCATCTTTTAAGAATAAAGGTTGTTGGTGTTTTATCTGATTCTGTATTTTAGTCCGGAGAGCAAATTGAACCCGTGGGGATTTATATCGAGGTTGTTCGCAGAGATATGAAAACTCTTTATTCCGGGCTCAAGAAAAACATTGAGATTCCCGGTTAAAGGATACTCCGCTCCAAGTCCCGCGTAACCATAAAATCCGGTTTCATTTACATGTTCCCGCAGGCCGGGATTATCCTGTGGCTCCTTGTCATATCCTGTAAACGACAAGCCTTCACGCAAATGAAAAAATGTTTCCAATTTGTTTTTGCGTAAAAAATAAAACTGTTGTGTAAAAAATATCGGCATCAATTTCAGGTTGTAAAGATTGAACCCGTTGTCGTCATGATATTTACAGTGCGAGTATTCAAATCCAACCCCTCCCTCAAAAATATTCCCAAATCTTTTGTTGAACGCTAAACTAAACCCTTTAAAGTTGGTAGCATGTGTACTATGTAAAAATTCAAAGCCGGCTATCACGTTAAACTTGTTAGGCAGCGTTTGAGCGCGACTTGGTATTATAATAAGGGGAAAAATTAGCGTTAAAAACCAGAACTTGTACATTTCATGCAATTAGTTAAAAATAGTTTTTAAAAAGTTAGCCTCGTATAACGAGGCCAACCCGTATTGATTTGCTGCTATTTCGCTTTTTCCGGTGTTTTTGCGGCTTTGTGTTTCTTGTGATGCTTTGTTGTTTTCTTGTGAGATTTTTTTGGCGTTTCTTTTTGTTTTGTTTGTTGTTTTACTTCGGTTTTTGCTGCCTCTTTTTTTGCAGGTGTTGTTTGCGCTACTGATGCGAGGTTTAAACCTGCCAGCATCAGAATGGCGAATAGGACTTTTTTCATTTTTTTAAAATTTTAAATTGAGTAAATAGTTTTATTACTGATATAAAACTACAATGGTTGCGAGGTGTTTAAATGTAAGAATCGTTAAACGGGCAAAAACAGTAGTTGAATCATGGTAATTAATATTTGCTTATCGGTTGAAGATGGCGTTCTATTATTGGGTTGAGGCGCGCTGGGCTTAAAGCAGTGCAATAAAAGTAATTACTTATGAAAAAAGCCCCACTTTCGCGGAGCTTTAGAAATCCAACCTCTATATCTATTAACCTTTATTTTCTTTAAATCTCTTGTCAGGTGTGCCGTCTTTTTTCAAATGCTTATTTTCTTTGAATCTTTTATCAGGCGTGCCATCTTTCTTAGCGTGTGGTGCGGAAGCCACAGGCTTACTATTACTATTCACTTTTGCAGAAGCAGGCGCAGCAGGAGTCTTGCTCTTAGTTGCTGTAATAGCCGGTTTGGCTGCTTGTGCAGGTGTAGCTTTTATGGGAACTACTTTTGCATTTTTTTGAGGAGTGGTTTTTTGAACCACTTGCATTTTGGCTGGTTCTTTTTTTGCAGGTGCTGTTTGCGCAAATGCTCCGGCATTTAAACCTAATAGGATCAAGCCTGCAAAGATGATTTTTTTCATTGTTTAAAATTTTAGAATGAATTATGTTTTTAAATTGACAAAACGAAGATATACAGCCACCATGCCTGTAGCAGATGTAAATCGTTAGAACGGCAAAACTTGTACGTGAACAGGCACAATAAATAGTTAGCGCTGAAAAATATAATATGGCGCGTTAAATTCAATTCTAATTGATGTTAAAATGCTTTGCTTATTTTTTAACAAGTGAAGGGCCACTTTAATAATTCAGAGATCTATCAATTTGTAAAAAATAGTTTAACCTGTTGCCGCAGATGCGCCGATTAGCCGGCATCTGCCGAGATTTCTAATATTCCGGCAGAAAAATTTAAAAAGCCCTAAATCTTTCAACGATTGTTTTTGCCCGTTGAGCGACTAACCGAAACACCTTTAAAGAACCGTCTCGAATTTTGCAGGGTAAAAAACGAGTAAATGGAAAGACAGGTTTTTCAAACAACTGATGTAAAAAGATGGATGCGTTTTCGCTGGACCATGCGTGTGCTGGGTTTCGTTGCATTTTTATTCCTTCTCGCATTAATTATAATGTTGTTTATTGATCGAAAGCCATCACTTCCTTTCGGCCAGAATTTTAAAAATGTTATTACCGCTTCAAAACCGTTTTTACAGGAAACTAAATTGTCAAAGCAATACAAAGGGTTCAGAGATGTAATTACAGATAAAAAACTACACACTAATTATAAAAAGGAAAAGGAAGAGAGGCTTAAAAGGTTAAACAACAGAGGGCGCTCTTTTATTAAAGATTCTGTTAACCGGCAGCCTTTTGCCGAATGGCAAAAATTTTCCGGGGGTATTCGTTCTGCGTTTTACGTGGCCTGGGATCCTCAATCCTTATTCTCGCTTAAAAGAAATATTTCTCAATTGAACCTGGTAGTTCCGGAATGGTTTTTTATTGACCCGGTTGCTGACACAGTACGCCTTGATGTTGACCCCGCCGGTTATCAGGTGATGAAAAAAAGCGGGGTTCCGGTGATGCCGATTCTCAGCAACAATTTCAACAGGGAATTTAGAAGCGAAGCTCTGGGAAAAATCCTCCATAATCCTGATAAAAGAAAATCGGTTATTGAAAATGTGCTGCAACAATGTGTTAAAAATAATTTTGTTGGGATCAATATTGACTTTGAAGATTTAAATGAAAAAACAGATGCTTATCTAATTCAGTTTGTTAAGGAAACGGCGATGGCTTTTCACGCCAGGGGATTATTGGTAACCCAGGATGTATCTGCTTTTAACAGCGATTACAACCTGAAGGAACTGGCCAAATACGATGATTATATTTTCCTGATGGCTTATGATGAGTATTCGGCTGACGGCGATGCCGGGCCTATTTGTTCGCAAAGATGGGTGGAAGCTGCAGTGGATGAAGTGGCCAAACAAGTTCCCGAAGAGAAAATTATTTTGGGCCTCGGCGCATTCGGCTATGATTGGCCGGTTAAAGAAGGTGTAGATCCTGCCGTTACCTACCAACAGGCACTTTCAAGAGCCAATGCGAGCCATGCAGCTATAAAATTTGATAACGATACCTATAATTTGTCGTTCTCGTACAATGACAGTGATGAAGTTCATAAAGTTTTTTTTACGGATGCCGCCACCCAGTTTAACACAATGCGTTTTGGTTCCGAATACGGGTTAGCAGGTTTTGCTCTGTGGCGGCTCGGCAGTGAAGATGGGCGGCTCTGGAAATTTTATTCGAATGATTTATCAAACTCCGGCGCAGCAAAATTCAATTTTTCAAATTTGCAAAGTATTGGAACCACTAAT
>MKRO01000203.1:12723-15774 GCA_001896965.1 Sphingobacteriales bacterium 41-5
AAAAATTATTGCGGAACAGAATTATATTAAACTCCCGAGCGCCTATCAGGTTCAGAAACACGGCCAGGGCACGCCTAAGGAATTGGTATTGACATTTGATGACGGCCCTGACGAAACCTGGACGCCCGAGATACTTGACATTTTATCAAAGTATCATGTTCCGGCTGCGTTTTTTGTTGTTGGTTTGCAGGCTGAAAAAAATTTACCGATTTTAAAGCGGGAGTTTAAAGAAGGCCATGAAATCGGCAACCATACTTTTACACACAGAAATATAGCAAAGGTATCTGAAGAGAGAGCATCAATAGAACTGAAACTCACAAGGATACTCATAGAATCGATAACAGGGCATAGCACCATTTTATTTCGAGCGCCCTACAATGCAGATAGCGAGCCCTCAACGATGGAGGAGATTATTCCCGTGGCTTTGGCGAGGCAACAAAATTATCTTGACATCGGTGAAAATATTGATCCGGAAGATTGGCAGGAGGGAATCACCTCAACAGAAATTGTGAGGCGTGTTCTCAATGCAGTGAAAGAACAAAGAGGAAATATTATTTTATTACATGACGCCGGTGGCGAAACCAGGCAGGCAACGGTTGATGCTTTACCGGTTATTATCAATACACTGCAAAAGCAGGGCTATTCTTTTACAAATCTTTCTACACTGTTGGGTAAAAATCGAGATGAATTGATGCCGCCATTACCAGGAGGGAGCGGATATTATTTGATGCAATTTAATTTGGTATTAGCTACGATAGTGTACTGGCTCAGCAATTTCTTTTACTCGTTATTCATCGTATTTATCATTCTGGGTTTGATACGACTTCTAACAATGATTGTGTTAATGCTGCGCGAAAGGCGAAAAGAAAAAAAACTATTGCTCGATGAGCGGGAGATTATCGGCCACCCGTTGGTATCAATCATTGTTCCGGCCTATAATGAGGAAGTGAATGTTGTTGCTTCAATTAAAAATTTATTAAACCAAAACTATCCCAATTTCAATATCATTTTTGTTGATGACGGCAGTAATGATACCACTTTCCAAAAAATTTCAGATGAGTTCGGTAATCATTCAACTGTAAAAAGTTTCACCAAACCTAATGGTGGCAAGGCTTCTGCGTTGAATTTTGGAATTGCCCAAACGAATGCAGGCTATGTTGTTTGTATAGATGCCGATACGAAGTTGTACCCTGACGCGGTTTCAAAATTAATGGTGCATTTTCTGCATCCAAATGCCGCAAGAAATGTGGGCGCAGTGGCGGGAAATGTAAAAGTTGGCAACGAAGTGAATTTGCTTACCAAATGGCAGGCCATCGAGTACACAACCAGCCAGAATTTTGACAGACGAGCTTATGCAAGTATCAACGCTATAACTGTGGTGCCCGGCGCAATCGGCGCATTTAAAAAAGAAGCTATTGATGAAGCGGGAGGTTTTACTACCGACACACTTGCTGAGGATTGCGATTTGACTGTTCGCATTTTACGCGCAGGTTATGTTATCGAAAATGAAAACAGGGCTGTGGCTATTACAGAGGCTCCTGAAAAAACAAAACAGTTTATTAAACAACGCAGCCGTTGGTCGTTTGGCGTGATGCAGACTTTTTGGAAACACAGAGATACATTATTTAATAAAGATTATAAAGGCTTGGGCTTGTGGGCAATGCCAAATATTTTTATCTTTCAGTTTATCATTCCATTCTTCTCCCCACTGGCTGACCTGCTTATGTTGTTTGGATTGTTTTCGGGCAATGCTGCAAAGATTGCAATCTATTATACCATTTTTATGCTGGTTGATGTTAGCATTTCGGTCATCGCATTCATTTTCGAAAAAGAAAAGCCGGGCAAACTTTTGTGGATTATTCCACAACGTTTTGCTTACAGGTGGATTATGTACGTGGTACTGTTCAAAAGTTTATTAAAAGCCATTAAAGGAGAACTTCAACAGTGGGGCGTTTTAAAAAGAACGGGCAATGTGAAGGAGATAAAGCCTGATTTAGTGGCTTTATAATTTAAGCTCCCCGGTAATTGTACTTTTCGGGGGAGTAGAAAAATTACATCTTCTCGTGCTTCAATACTTCCGGCATGTGTTGTTTGCTTTGTTCAATAGCATCCATCAGTTGATCGGTGATTTCCTGAGCGGTAGCATCAAAATTAATGTCCAAAGGTTTTTTGAATACCACTTTTAACTGCGTGCCTGTTTTCTTCCAACCTATACCTGTTTTTGTAAACGCTCTCGAAAATCCATGAATGACGACCGGGATTACTATTGGCTTGTGGTGCTTAATAATTAGCGCTGTCCCTTTTCTTGCCGGTGCATAAGGAGTAGTAGTGCCTTGTGGAAACGTTATAATCCAGTTATTATTAAGTGACCTTTCAATTTTGCGCGTGTCCGACGGGTCGAGTCCGCTACGGCTTTCTTTGCTGTCTTCGTTCCAGGTGCGGCGAACGGTAAGCCCGCCGGCAAGCAAAAACAGTCGGCTCATCGGGCTGCTTTTCATTGTTTTTTCAGCAGCCACATAATTTACCCTTGTGTATGGATTCAAAAAATAATAGGGAACGCCAAGTCTGTCTGTTTTGCCCCATTTAAAGGCAGAAAAAATATGAAACAACGTAATCACATCCATAAAATAGGTTTGGTGATTACTTACAAAAAGAACATTTTTTGGCGGCAGGCTTTCTAAATGTTCCGATCCTTCGATTTGTAACTTATTAATAATTGCAATACCCGGGTAGGTGGCCAGCCCTACTATGAAATGAACAAGCTTTCGTACAATATTTGAATTTCTTATTCTTGTAAGCAGTAAACTCATGCAAAATAAATTGGGTATTAGGGTAGTTAACCAATCGGCTGCTAATGTAATAATAATTCACTACAAATTTGAAAAGTACTTACAGCCGGAATGAATACCGTCAGAGCTTTTAAATATTCGCCATGCCTTTACTTCTTTCCATTTATCTTCTCTTGTAAAAACCATTGACCCGTCGGCCATTGCATACACTAATTCGTCTTTTTGCACGGGGTTAAAATTACTTCTTCATTTCTTCATTCAA
>MKRO01000204.1:0-4749 GCA_001896965.1 Sphingobacteriales bacterium 41-5
AAATTAGTTTAAACAACTTCAGCAATAGAAATCTTCTCATGTAAATTTTTGTTTCGTGATAAAATGTAAATTAATTTCTCATGGTTTAAGGAACACCGTTTAGCAACAACAAAAAATGTTCACAAAAATCAAGAGTGCAAGTTATAATTATTTTAACAATTTATTCATCTTTTTTTAAGATTAGGCTTGCACAATCGATTGCATTGTCGTTTATTTTAAGTACAAACTATTGATTGTAAAAGAATTAATAGCTAACAGTCGTTAAAAAGAATGTTAAAAAATTGATCGAAATCAATCTCACCCTATGCAAATTTTATTCGTCCGGCTGCCTGTGATTGTGTTCCATCAAGCTCTTCAATAGAATCATTTATTGAAATTTCTAATCAAACTTTGCGTAGGTTTGCAAAATGCAACTACTGGACGGAAAAAAAACGGCTCAATCCATACTCAATACACTTAAGATAGACGTTGCGCAGCGGGCAACCGCTGGTAAAAAAGTCCCTCACCTGGCAGCAATTTTAGTGGGCACAGACGGTGCCAGTCAAACCTACGTAGCCTCAAAAGTGAGAACCTGCAGGGAAATTGGGTTTCGCTCTACCCTCATTGAGTTTGAGAACGATATTTCTGAAGTAAGGTTACTTGAAAAAATAGAAGAGCTCAACGAAAATATGGATGTGGACGGCATTCTGGTTCAGTTGCCGCTGCCGGCTCATATTGAGGAAAAAAAAGTAATCGAAACCATCATTCCCACAAAGGATGTGGATGGCTTTCACCCCGAAAATATTGGCCGTATGATTATGGGTGAAGCTGATGCGTTTATACCCGCCACGCCTTACGGCATAATGCTGCTTTTGGAATACAATAAAGTTGCAACCGCAGGTAAACACGCCGTGATTATTGGCCGCAGCCATATTGTAGGCCGCCCGATGAGTATTTTGTTAAGCAACAACTCTAATCCCGGCAACTGTACGGTAACCTTGTGCCACTCTAAAACAAAGAACATCAGCGAAATTTGCCTGTCGGCGGATATCATTGTTGCTGCACTTGGCTCACCTGGTTTCGTAACAGAAGATATGGTGAAAGAAGGCGCTGTGGTTATTGATGTGGGTATCACAAGAATTGAAGATAAAACCCGCAAAAGCGGTTACCGCCTGGCCGGCGATGTTGACTTTAAGAATGTGGCACCAAAATGTTCCTACATTACCCCTGTACCGGGTGGCGTAGGCCCCATGACTATTGCAGCGCTGATGAAAAATACCTTTAAAGCTTGCGTGGAGCGGAATTGAGGGAGGGCTGCGGGGAACTGGTCGCCGATAACTAATAACCGACAACTGGTAACTCTAACCGTGACTTGAAACGAAAAAATTGAAACAAAAACCTGAAATAAAAAGAAGCCTTCCAGTTATGGAGCATTTTTACACGCTTCAGGGTGAGGGTTATCACCAGGGCAAAGCTGCCTATTTTGTAAGGCTGGGCGGTTGCGATGTTGGCTGTGTTTGGTGTGACGTAAAGGATAGCTGGAGTTTTGACGGGCACCCGCAAATGAGCATTGATGAAATCGTGGAAAATATTCAGGCTACAAAAGCACCGATGGCTGTAATCACAGGGGGAGAACCTCTTTTGCACAATTTAGATAAACTGACGGACGCCATAAAACGCACCGGCGTTACCACGAACATCGAAACTTCCGGCTCCTCGCCGCTTTCGGGGAATTGGGATTGGATTTGCCTATCGCCAAAAAAATTTAAAGCGCCTTTGCCGGAAGTGATTGCTGTTGCGAACGAACTCAAAATAATCATATTCAACAAAAGCGATTTTGACTGGGCTGAAAAATACGCGGCACAGGTTTCAAAAAATTGCAAATTATACCTGCAACCCGAGTGGGGTAAAGCAAACGAAATAACGCCACTTATTGTCGCATATATTAAAGCCAACCCGGGGTGGGAATTGAGTTTGCAAATACACAAATACATCAATGTGCCGTAGGGTTTGTTGAAAGTTGATGAGTTGAAAAATTAACAACGATTGCTTTTCAGGATTTCCCTGATAAAAAATAAGGATTTACAAAACTGTTGAATAAATTTGACGAATGAGAAATTTATGCACGATCCTGCTATTGCTTGTTGCCACAACTGTAGCTGCACAAAACAAAAAGCCGCTGACACACGATGTTTATGACGGATGGAAATCAGCCGCTGAAAGGAAAATAAGTGATAACGGTAACTACGTTTTATACGCTATCAATCCGCAGGAAGGCGATGGGAATTTATACGTTCAGCCTATAACCGATTCGGCCTCTAAAATAACAGTTTCCCGCGGTTACGGTGCGGCGTTCACAAACGATGGGAATTTTGCAATTGCCAAAATTAAACCGCTTTTTACAGACACCAGACAGTCCAAAATCAAAAAGAAAAAACCCGCTGAAATGCCAAAGGATTCTTTACTGATTGTCAACCTTCAAACCGATTCGGCGATAAAAATCGCCAAAATAAAATCTTATAAAATACCTGAAAAGGCAAGTGGCTGGCTGGCCTATCATTTAGATACTTCAAGTTATAATATTCCGAAAAAGAAAATTGAATCAGATACCGTCAAGTCCCTTGCGGCCATCAGCGATTCCATTATTAAAAAATCTTTGAAAGAGGTGAAAGGGCGAATCACTAAAAAGAAGCTGATAGAAATATCGAACAAAGCCGCCAAAGAAATATCAAAAAAAGCCCAAAAAGATGAACCGGAACTAAAAGACGCCGAAGACGATGATAAACCAGGCAATGCGAAGTCTGCGGGCAGCGACCTGGTCTTAAAAAATTTATCTACCGGCGTCAATAAAACTTTCCAATTCATTGCCGATTATTATTTTGACAAACAAGGAAATACTTTGCTGCTCGAAACCGGAAAGAACAGTAAAGATTCGTTGAGCAAACCCTATATTGTTATCCATCATCTGCTTTCAAATAAAACTGATACGGTTTTAACTTCTTTCAATGATGCAAAAAATTTCGTAGCCGACGAAAACGGCTCCCAGTGGGCATTTGTTGCCGAGCGCGACAGCGCCGAAAAATCATTACAAAAATTTTATAAACTCTGGTATTATAAAAACGGAAATGATTCTGCAAAACTTCAGGCCGATAAATTAACCCGGGGCGTTAGAACCGGTTTTACGATCAGCGAAAACGCATCACCAAGGTTTAGTAAAGACGGGCAAAAACTTTTCTTTGGTGTGGCGCCAATTCAACCTCCTAATGACACAACGCTTGTTGATTTTGAAACGGCTCGCCTCGACATCTGGCATTATAACGATGACTATATTCAGCCGCAACAATTAAAACAATTGCCTCAGGAACTGAAACGAAGCTTTATGGCTGTAACAGTTCCCGGAAAGCAGGAAGTTGTTCAGCTTGCTGATTGGGAAGCAGAAAATATAACATTGGTTGATGAAGGTAATGCCGATTGGGTGTTGGCACAATCAACAAAAGGAAATCGTGTTACAGCAAGCTGGGAAGGACGGCCACGCAGTACGGCTTACATTATTGACACTAAAACCGGCAAAAGAAAAGTAGTGCAACAAAATCAATTAACCGCTTATCAACCATCGCCAAAAGGAAAATTTGTTTTATGGTACAACCCTGAAGTGAAACATTATTTTACTTACCATGTTGCATCCGGCGCTATCAAAAATATCACCAAAACAATCAATCAACCCCTGTACAATATTGAAAACGACGTACCTGATTTTCCAAGACAGATGGGGATTGTGGACTGGACAGATCATGATGATGCAGTTTTGATAAAAACCTTTTACGACATCTGGAAAGTTGATCCCGGCGCAAGCAAACCCGCGGTAAATTTTTCACAAATCGGCAAAACAAAAAACCTGCAGTTCAACGTAATTTCGTTGGATGATGAAAAAAGATTTTTAAAAACTGATGATGACCTTTTGATGGTTGCCCAAAACCTGGGTGACAAAAGTTGGAATCTTTTTACGAAAAAATTGAACGGCGATGCCGCACCGCAACACATCGTCACACAAAACAAAAGCTTTACCAATGTTCTTAAAGCGAAAGATGCCGACGCATATTTAATGCAGTTTTCAGATATTCAATCCTCTGAACTCTTTACCTGTAAAGGCTTACAGGCGTTCACTCAAATCACAAACATCGCTGCGCAGCAGCAACCTTATAACTGGCTGACTACAGAACTGGTGCGTTGGAAAATGTTTGACGGCAAAATGAGCGAAGGCATTTTGTACAAACCTGAAGATTTCGATCCGAATAAAAAATATCCCGTCATTTTTTATTTTTATGAAAAAAACGCGGATGGAATTTATTCGTACAAGCTACCGGCGCCGAGCGCATCCACGATTAACATTCCTTATTTTGTAAGCAATGGTTACCTGGTTTTTGATCCGAACATTTATTATAAAACCGGGCAGCCGGGCGAAAGTGCCTATAACAGTGTGGTAAGTGCTGCAAAATATTTAAGCAAATTTCCCTGGGTTGACAGTGCTCACATGGGCATACAGGGCCAAAGCTGGGGCGGTTATCAGGTGGCGTATCTTGTTACAAGAACGAATATGTTTAAAGCCGCAGGCGCGGGTGCGCCGGTTAGTAATATGACGAGTGCTTATGGCGGTATTCGCTGGACCACAGGCCTGGTGCGGCAGTTTCAATACGAAAAAACCCAAAGCCGCATTGGGGCAACATTATGGCAACGGCCGGATCTCTATTTGAAAAATTCGCCGCTTTTTGC
>MKRO01000204.1:4882-7533 GCA_001896965.1 Sphingobacteriales bacterium 41-5
ACCATAACCTTGTTGCCCGCCGTAACAAAAAAGACCTTTCAATAAGATTGTCCCAATTTTTTGATCACTACCTGAAAGGCGCTAAAGCTCCCACCTGGTTGCTGCACGGTGTTCCCGCCATTGACAAAGGCCGTAGCTGGGGGCTTGAAGTTCCTGAATAATGCTGCTTTAAAATATGAAGCGAAATATCACGCAGTATTATTAAAACTTGGTTCATAAAAAATGACCGGACAAAACTGGCCGGCCATTCAATATTATTTCACACGAAATTAATTTCTCCTGCTGCTACTTCTTGATGGCGCAGAAGAATTACTGCGCGATGGTGCGCTGTAACTTCTTGAAGGAGCCGTTGAACGCTGAGGCGTATAGTTTCTTGACGGAGCGCTTTTGCGTGGAGAAGCAGTTCGGGGCGTTGTACTTCTTTGCGAATTAATCGCGCGTGACCTGCTATCAGAACTTCTCGGAGTTACCGCTCTCCTGTCTGTTCTAAAATTACGGTTTCTTGTAGAGCGATTATTATAATTGCGATCGTTGTAATAATAATTATTATAATACCGCGAAGGATACCCGTAATAACCACCGTAATAGTTTGGATAGTATCCGCCGTAGCCGTAATATCCCGGGTAATAACTACCATAATATCCCCTATTGGGATAATAACCATCATCGTATGCGTAATAACCGGGCGCACAGGACGTAAACCCTACCACAATCAGGGCTACGATGCCTAAAACACCAAGGCGTGTTGAGTTAAAAAGGGAAGTTTTCATTTTTTAATCGTTTTTTATTAGGACGAATTTTTCTTACAAAAAGTTACAAAATCTAAACCCATTACCGTGCCATTGGGTTTAATAAGGGGCAAACAAATAGCCGCATCTGAAATGCGGCTATATTAATTTTCAATCGTTTATCCTTAGCTATTGAAAAATTTAAATTTTGTTAAAGTCCGAAAATACTTCCTATCCGGCGCGCAACTTCTCCCTGTTGACGTTGACGATAAAAATCATCATCGTAACGGCGATCGTTTACGATTGCCCTGCGTTGGGGATAATAAACATTTTTATAGGCTTTCTTTTGCTGCCCTGGGGCAAATGCCTTAGCGGATTGATGCCCGTAAATTTTCTTTGCCTGCCCGGGAGGCAGGTTCCTCACGTTTCGATTAGGATAATAAACGTTTCCGCTGCGGCGATAAACACGGTAATCATCATCCCAATCCTCGCCTTGATCATTTCCATCTCCCCTGTAAATAACCCGTTTGTTTTTTCTGTAATAATCGTCCCGGTTCCTGTTACGGTAAATGACTGATCTGTCATAACCTTTTTTATTTTTCTTGTACGCCTTTTCGTAGTCCTTGTGGGCTTTGTTCTTCCCGTGGCCTTTACCCTGCGCATTGGCCGCTGTGAAGCCGAACAACGCTATAACCAAAGTGAGTATCGTAATTTTTGTTTTCATAAAAATGGTTTTTTGGGGTTACTTAAAAGATATTGATTGTAAATCTAAGACTGTGCCAGGCTCCCGAACAGTTGTTAACGGATTCAAAATGTTTAACTGTCAAAAACATTCTTGAGGTGACACCTTAAAAATACATGTGCAATTCTTAAGAAATAATGAAAGGTTTGTTAAAACTGCCAGAAAAGAGAATAGCAATATTAATTTTCAAAAGTTCTGGCTATGCGTGCCAGGTTGAGGCTGCGCGCTGACGCGTCGAATATCTCTTTATAAGTTCCTTCGTTTAAAACCAGTTGCTCGTGCGTACCATGTTCTACAATGCGGCCCTGTTTTAATACATAGATCACATCGGCATCAACAATCTGGGAAATAGAATGCGAGATGATCACAACCGTACGGTTTTCTTTAATAGCGTCGAGGCTGTTTTTAATTTGCTCTGTTGCAATCGCGTCGAGGCTTGCCGTGGGCTCATCTAAAAAAATTATAGGCGGATCTTTTAAAAATAGCCGGGCAATTGCGATGCGTTGTTGTTGCCCCCCACTCAGCAATTGGGCATCACCGTCATATCCTGCCGGCATGTTTATGATTTGTTCGTGCAGGTAAGCTTTTTTTGCAGCTTCAATAATTTCTTCTTTGGCAGCATTAATTTTTCCATAGCGGATATTCTCCTCAATGCTCCCTTTAAAAATATGGTTCTTCTGCAATACAAGCCCGATTTCGTTTCTCAGCGAATGGTTTTCGTAGTCTTTTAAATTGATACCGTCTAACAAAATTTCGCCGCTATCGGGTTGATAAAATTTATTCAACAGGTTAAGAATAGTGCTTTTACCGGCACCGCTTAACCCAACCAATGCCGTTGTTTTACCGGGTTCAATTTTAAGGCTCACATCGTGCAAAGCCTTGGTGCCATTGGGATACGTAAAATCAACCTGCTTCATTTCAATAATACCCTGTGCTTCGCGAACTATATGTTTTCCAGTATCTTCAATTTCCTCATCTGCTTCCAGAATTTGAAAATAGGCCTCAGCATAAATAAACGCATCGTTCACCTCATCATAAATCCTGTGTAATTGCCTGATGGGCGCAGACACGTTGTTGAACAACATGATGTGAAGCATAATAGCCCCGATGCTAATTTGATGATCCAGGACAAGATAGGTTGTAAGAATGATGATGAGTACAATACCAATTTGTTCAATAAA
>MKRO01000204.1:7578-8015 GCA_001896965.1 Sphingobacteriales bacterium 41-5
TGGCGAGTTGTCGCTTTTCTTCCACATCCTCCCGCACAAAACTTTTTATTACTGTAATAGAATCGATGATGTTTAATAAGCCGCTGTTTTTGTTTTCCCGTCCCTGTCGCAGTTTTCGGCGCACACCTTGTAATTTTTGCGCCTGACGATAACTCACGTAGAAATAGGCGGGCAATATTGTTACCGCAACCAATCCTACGTAAACGTTGGCCATAAACATGATGACCAATGCCAGTATCGCATTGGAAAACAGGGGTAAAATATCGATGAAAAAATTTTGTACCAGCCGGGTGAGGCTCTCAACGCCGCGGTCAATACGGGTTTGCAGTTTACCCGTTTGATTCTCCGGCGATGTAAAGAATGCCATTTTATAAGTAAGGATTCTTGTGATGGCTTTTTGCGCCAGCGAATTACTCACATTGATGCGGATCTTTTCA
>MKRO01000205.1:0-4789 GCA_001896965.1 Sphingobacteriales bacterium 41-5
ACTGTGTTAAATTTTTAAAAGATAATAAATTATATCTGCTCTTTCGTGATGGGAAACTCTATACTGTTGAATTTGATAAAGCAGCATCAAAATTTAGAACCCACCTGATAGCCATTAACGATGAACTTGTTTGGTTCCGGCTGACCGATAATCGTATCAATATCACTTCTACCACCGGGAAAGTTTTTGTTTACGACAGAGCGGAACTTTCTGAGAAATATTCAATTGGAGAAAAGGATTTCTCAAATTGTATTCTGGAAGACGACGATAAAAATATTTGGATAGGTACCTTAAGTAAAGGACTCAGACTTTATAAGGACAATCATATTAAACTGGTAAAGACATCTTCTGGGATCGATGATAACTTTATGAGCATTTTAGCTGCAAAACACGGAAATATTTATGCAGGCAATTATTACGGTCAAATTGTTGAGATTCAAAAAAACCGGGGCGAAAGGGTATTCAGGCCATTTGGTTCAGCAAAACAAATCTGGATACGATCAATTATATCGCCTAACGGGAAAAAAATCTTCGCTGTAACGGAGCAGGCTCTGTTGGTAGATTTTAAACGGAAAGTGAAGGTGGGTAATGGGTCTTTATTGGTAAGAATGAAAGATATCACATCGCTTAATGATAGTGTCTTAATCGCAGGCGGCGTTCATCCCAATGGAGGGTTGTTCAAAATTGACTCCAGAACAGAGAAGGCTACGCCGTTGAATAGTGGGTTGATGAGAATATCTAATGTGGAAAGTTTTGGAAAACGCTTTGTGTATTGCGGCACAAATGAAGGATTATATAAATATGATTACGCGATTGATAGCGTTGTTAACGACTTTAAAAATACGCCCTTTTCAAATGAAAGGATACTGGAGGTACATAGTACTGCCGAGGGTTTAATTGTAGTGGCCACAGCTACAAAAGGGATCTATATTTTAATGGATGACAAAATCATTGCAAGACTTGATAATGAGCGTCTCATAAATAATGCGGTGATGGATATTGCTTCAACACCCCACCATTCTTTTTGGATTAGTACCAGAGCGGGACTGAGCAGGGTAAGATATAAACTTTTGGGAAACAATTTCACCTATGAAACAAATAGTTTTTCGATGACTGAAGGGTTGCCTGCTAATATTATTTCTGATTTATCCTACCGGGATGATACTATTTTTTTAGCGACAGAAAATGGTGTGGCATTTGTGCCGGAGCAAATTGAATCGCATGGTAATATTATTAAAACCTTCCTGACGGGTATCAGGATCAATCATCTGCCAATACCTTTGAGGAAGGACAATAAATACACACTTGATTATAACCAGCGCGCACTTCTTCTTGAACTTGCGGGGGTTGACCTTGTTGGCCATTTAAAAAGACTACAATATACTTTTGATAAGGAGAAAGGCTGGATCAACCTGAATTCATACGATCTGAGCCTTGAACTGGGTAAAGGCAACCACAGGCTACACATTCGTGCAGTTGATGTTAACGGCAATGTCAAACACCCTGAAACAGTTATTGAGTTTGATGTTCTCTCCCCATTTTATATTCAGCCGTGGTTTATTATTTTAATTGCCGGGCTATCAGCCGGGATTTTAACGTTTATTGTTTTTCGGGTAAGAATGGTGAGGCAAAAAAGAAAGCTAAATGAACAGCTTCAAATAGAGCAGGAGCGCAATCGTATCACTGCTGATCTTCACGATGATATAGGTTCCACGCTTAGCAGTTTGCAGATTTACAGCGATATCGCCTATGGCGTTATTGACAAAGATCAGGAAAAAGCAAAGGCGCTGCTTAACCAGATTTCGATTGGTGCATCAAAAATCTCCGAAAATATCGGCGACATTATCTGGAGTATGAAAGGTAACCAGGTTTATGCGCTGAGCCTTGAAAGCCGTATTAAAAATATCATCAGCGAAACTTTGGGACCTACTGATATTGACTATGAAATTGATATAGACGAAACATCCGACAAACAAATCGCCTGCATCACATGCAGAAAAAACATGATACTAATTGTAAAAGAAGCAATCAATAACATTGCTAAATATAGTAATGCTTCAAAAGTTCATGTGGGATTGAAACACGAAGGAAAATTTTTTATATTACACATCAAGGACACTGGTGTTGGCATGATCGTAGAAGAAAGAAAATTTGCGGGTAACGGCCTCTCCAATATGCAAAAGCGTATGAGTGAAATTGAAGGCAAATGTGAAATTCTGTCATCTCCCGGAAACGGAACTGAAATAATTTGCCGGTTTCCTGTCACTAAAAATTAGGTCAATAGGCTTTATATACACATTTGCAGATTCAAAAGAATTACATTTGTGCGGTTATTGTACCCGCTATAAAAATGAAAAAAATGCCAATAAGAATATTTGTTTATGATGATAGCTTTGCCCGCAGGGACAGTCTCAAAACGCTCATCCAGATGACTGACAACATGGAGTTTGTGGGGCAAGCCCCGAACTGTGTCAATGCAGTGCAGGATATAAAAAATCATAGACCGGATGTGGTTTTGATGGACATAAACATGCCGGAAGTAGATGGAATACAGGGGTTGAAGATGATCAAGACAAAATTTCCCGAAGTAAAAGTGTTAATGCAAACGGTTTTTGAGGATAGCGAAAAGATTTTTAACAGCATCCGCAACGGAGCCAGTGGATATGTTTTAAAAAAAGATTCAACGCAAAAACTTTTAAATGCAATTACTGAGGTTTACGAAGGAGGCGCCTCCATGAATCCGGGAATTGCTCAAAAAGTATTGGAATTTTTTAAACCTCAGTTTCCAAATTCCCAACTAAGTGTGCGTGAAACTGAGGTTTTATCGCTACTGGCCGAAGGGATGAGTTACAAAATGATAGCGGAGAAATTGGGCATCGGTTTTTCAACTGTGAATACCTATACCAAAAGAATTTATGAAAAACTTCATGTTGCATCATTGGGCGAAGCAATCGCCTATTATTACAAAAACATGAATACCTCCCGAAGGTGAGTTCAGAACAAACCTCCGCCAGAGTTCTCAAAGCCGTGGTCTATCTTCAAATTTACGCCGTCTGCGGCTTCAGTGGCCAATTGATCGCACCGGTTGTTAAAAGGATTTTCGGCATGGCCTTTTACCCACAGGAATTTAATTTTGAAAGGCTGCGACAGTTTATGATATTCCAGCCAAAGGTCTTTATTTTTTTTGCCTCCCTTAAAATCGGTTTTAATCCAGTTAGTTAGCCATCCTTTGGTAACAGTATTCACAACATACTGACTGTCTGAATACACTGTTACAGGAATATCCTTTGTTTTCAATGCTTTCAGCCCTTCAATTACAGCCAAAAGTTCCATCCTGTTATTAGTAGTTTTTTTAAACCCGCCGGATAATTCTTTTCTATGTTTCCCAAACATCAATATCACGCCATACCCTCCCGGGCCGGGGTTGCCGCGGGATGAGCCGTCTGTGTAAATTATTATTTCGTTTTGATTCATCTCCGCAAAGATAGGCGTCAAAAAAAATCATACCGGTTATTGTATGTTATTGTAAAAAGACCTCATGCACTTCTCTGGCAGATGCGGCCAGTGTACAACAATATATACGTAAGCTGTACTACAGATCGGTCGTCTTGTAAAGATGAATTTTATAGGGGTGGAAAAGTATTTGAATACGGTTAAGAATGCACCTATTTTTTCCCGAATTGAGTGAGCATTTTTTCTACCGTCATGGTTCCTTCAAACGCACTGATCAGCTTTTTGTCTTTGGTATAAAAGGCGTGATAGGGGAGGCTTTTGACGTCATAATAAACCGGTAAAATGTAGGAGTAATCACGCCCCACAGTTATGTTCTTGTATTTTTTCAGATTATAATGCTCCGCAAATTCTCGCATTTCATAAACGGGCAGCGGTGTTGCCATCACGATCTGGATATTTTTAAATTTGTCGATATTCTTAATTAATTCTTCTGTTTCGTGTTTACAGTGGTCGCATTCAGGGCTGAAAATAACGAGCATCAACGGTTTATTTTTATCAAGTTTTGCCTTCAACTCCCAGCCGGTGCTATCGGCAAGTAACAATTTTACTGCGGGTACGGTTTTGTACTCGAGGTAAGCGGGCTGCGTTTGTTGCGCTGAAACCGAAAAACTAATTAGCAGGGAAAAAAGGGCCACAGATATGTATTTCATTACGAAAATTATTGATGATTGATAAAGATAACAAAATGATGTCCGAATGGTTGAAATGGTTGGATACGAAAAATAAAAAGTAGAAAAAGATTTGTTTATTACGATTAAATCGTAATATTGTAGTAAAATCGTAAAACATGACAAAGTTAACAGCACAGGAAGAAGAGGTAATGATGGCCATTTGGGAAACCGGCGAGGGCCATATTAAGTTATTCATGGAAAAAATGCAAAACCCGGGGCCTTACACCACCATCGCCTCTACCGTAAAAAATATTGAAAAAAAGGGCTACATCACAGGCAAGCTGTATGGCAACGTGTATGTGTATAAACCTGCCATCACCCGCGAAGAGTATAAAAAAATGTTCATGGGAAATGTGGTTAAAAATTATTTCAGTAATTCCTACAAGGAACTCGTAAGTTTTTTTGTTGATCAAAAAAATCTTTCGCAAAAGGAATTAAAGGAGATTATGGATATGATTGAAAAAGGAAGTAAAAAAATTAAGTAATGAATTTAAAATCGTAAATAAAAAATTATCAGGTATGCCTGCATTCATAGAATATTTGATCAAACTCAGTATCTGCCTGACAGTTGTGTTTGTATTTTATCAACTGTTTTTAAGGCCGCT
>MKRO01000205.1:4800-7127 GCA_001896965.1 Sphingobacteriales bacterium 41-5
TTACTTTTTACAACTGGAACCGCTGGTATTTAATAGGCTATTCGGTTATGAGTTTCGTTATTCCGTTAATTGATATTATGCCGCAACTGCAAAAGCGTGAAATAGCAACGGCAACTATCATCAACTGGATTCCCGTATGGAATTATGCCGCACCAAGGCAAAGTATTTTGGCAACGCTTTCTCTTTGGGACTGGGTAATGATTGTTCTTGCATTGGGGGCTTTATTTTTTCTTGTCAGGTTTATTACAAGGCTTTACTCATTTTTGTTAATTCGAAAGAAAGCCACGCTTGTTACGAAACACCAAACTTCTTTGTATCAACTCGATGAAAACATCACTCCTTTTTCTTTCGGTAATGCCATTTTCATTAACCGGCATTTGCACAGCGAGGAAGAGCTTGCAGAGATTATGCGCCACGAATTTGTACACGTAAAACAAAAGCACACGATTGATATCATTTTTACAGAATTGCTTTGCATTACCAATTGGTTCAATCCTTTCGCCTGGTTGATCCGTTACTGCATCAGGCAGAACCTTGAGTTTATTGCCGATGATAAAGTAGTGCAAAATGGTTTTGATAAAAAAGAATATCAGTATTTATTGCTAAAAGTGATGGGCGACAAACGTTTCACTTTTACGAATCATTTTAATTTTTCAAATCTAAAAAAACGAATCGCAATGATGAACACGGTTAAAACCGCCAAAGTGCATTTAGTTAAATTTTTGTTTTTGCTGCCGGTGGTAGCAGTGCTGCTGCTATCTTTTAGAAAAGAAATACAAAGATCGGAAGTAAAAAACCCTGCAACCTTTATAAAGGATACCGTGCCTGATAGTGATAGTGGTTACAAAATAAGCGTGATCACAACACCCGGGAATTTCA
The DNA here is from genome assembly GCA_001896965.1 of Sphingobacteriales bacterium 41-5. Taxonomy (GTDB): domain Bacteria; phylum Bacteroidota; class Bacteroidia; order Chitinophagales; family Chitinophagaceae; genus Niabella. The sequence goes on from MKRO01000205.1 coordinate 5,680, forward strand.
ATAATGAAAAAATGCCGCGAACAGTTATTGAACGAATGAGCCTCGAAGATTGGAACAACAACAAAGAATTTTATGAAAAAAAGTATGGGCAATCGATCAGTCGGATAAGTGGGAAAGTGTACGTGACAAATAAAGACGGAAAGGAAATCCGGTACGATTCGGTTTATGTAACAAAATACAAACCCAAACCCATTAAGCCCGGTGAAGAACCTTTAATTGTAGTGAACGGAAAGGAAATACCTTATGCTACACTAAACTCCATATCCCCCGAGGATATTGAAAGCATGAAAGTATTAAAAGATGCCTCTGCAATGTCCCTTTACGGCGAAAAAGGTAAGAATGGTGTTATTATCATCGAAACAAAAAAGGCAGGAGCCGAAGAAGAAAAGCCAGTTGATTTGACAAACAACTTAGAAGAAAAAGTATCGGGCGTAGCTATAAAAAATGAAGAAGGTTTAAAAGCCAGTCAAAAGCTCAATGAGGTTACAAATTACTTTCAGGCAGATTCACTAACGCTTCGTACCAATGGCACGGTCACAATAAGCGGGAATGTGTCAGGAATTATAGTACCCGGAAAAAAATTGGAAAATTTTGATGCCTCGCAAAAAGTGCCAAAAAGTTTGGAGCCTGTAGTAGTGAACGGTTATAAAATTGAAAAAAACTCAACAAATAAGCAACCATTAATGATTGCAGTTGACGGAAATAAAAACCCTTATATAGTTTTAGATGGGAGGGAAGTAACAAACGACGAATTGAAAAAAGTAAAGCCCGAATCAATTAAGGCAATTTCAATTCTGAAAGATAAAAGCGCTGCTGAAAAATACGGTGACAAAGGTAAAAATGGTGTAGTGGAAATAAGTATAAAAAAATCAACTGAAAAATAAATGGCATCAGTTTCGCGCACTTTCCACCCGTAACCTTTTATTAAATTTCAGTTCACCGTTCACAAAAACTTTTACGTAGTAACGTTGTGCAGGAAGGTAGCTCATGTCGTAAGTGAAGCTGCCTTCCTTTAAATTTTTGTACAGGTGTTCTTCCACTAATTTCTGGCCTTCATCAGTAATAATCTGCACTTTGACATCCTGCGCAGTTCCTGAAAAATATTCCAGCTCGGTTTTGCCGGTGGTGCGGGTAGGATATAGTTCAATGGATGCTTCGGTATTTACGCGAGAAAAATCGTTTGGGTTGTCGCTTACAGAAAAATTATAAACAACGCTGTTCCCAAAGTCTGAAATGAAATTTTTTACAAGATTCCCACTTGTATCCTGCAACCGTACATAACCTCTGCCGCCGCGCGCATTTGCCCAAAACTCAAGCCCGTTTCCGGAAGTATCTTCCACGGCAAACTGGTAGCAGCCGGGTTTTACATTCAACGTATCTCTGAATAATTTATTTTTTTGGGTGCTGTCAAACCCACGGCTGTAAAGGGTTTTGCCGTTTTGCCGATG
>MKRO01000206.1:0-1010 GCA_001896965.1 Sphingobacteriales bacterium 41-5
CCTTTAAAATAATAAATACTCCCATAATCAGTACAAACCAGCCAAAGATCGGTTTTAGCTTTTTGCCGTCTATTTTTTTGCTGACAGCAATACCCAGAAACATCCCAATGATAGCCATAGAAGAAACTTTTATCAAAAGAATCTTGTCAAAGTGAACGCCGTTAATCAAATCACCCGCAAAGCCGATCAAAGAATTTGTGGTGATGATAAAAACGGAAGTAGCAATAGCAGCTTTTAAGTCCAGCCGGGCGTAAAACAGCAAAGCCGGCACAATTAAAAATCCGCCACCGGCGCCTAAAAAACCCGTAACCAACCCTACACCCGAACCCACAAGAACGAGCTGCGCCCACGATACCCCTCCTGTTTTTGGAACTGATTTTTTTCGCACCATTGATAAAGCAGCAATGATCATCAGCACTGAAAACACTATCATAATGAGCGTATGCTTCGTTAAAATAAAATTTCCCGATTGAAAAATGGTTTCAGGAATGGCAGGCAATAAAAATTTTCTGGTGAGTAATAGCACGATTAACGACGGCACCGCAAAAATAACTGCTTCTTTCACCCGCAGATTGCCCAGCCGTTGGTGCTTGTAGGTAGCAATCAGCGATGTAATACCTACTATAAAAAGGGAATGCGTTGTGGCGCTTTGTGGGGTAACGCCAAAAAGATAAACTAAAATAGGTACTGCTAAAATAGAGCCACCGCTACCAATCAACCCCAACGATACGCCAATTAAAAGCGATAGTATATAACCTAAAATTTCCAAAAGATTTTTAAAGTTGCAAAGAAAATACTATCATTTGAATAAGGTTGTAACTTTTATTACAAAACCTTTTTTTGAAAGTAATTACAAACTTGTTGCAGCCCGCATTCCCTGCATTTGGGATTTCTTGCCACGCAAATGTACCGCCCGTGTAATATCAACCAGTGATGGGCTTTATGAACGAGTTCGGCGGGAATATATTTCACGAGTTCTTTTTCAACAGCTAAAGGCGTTGTAGCTTTTG
>MKRO01000206.1:1050-5367 GCA_001896965.1 Sphingobacteriales bacterium 41-5
CCATATTAGGCTGCTTCTCTACAACTGATGTAATTACATTTGCTGTTTTACGGCCAACGCCCGGAAGTGTTATTAATTCATTTACCGTCATGGGTATTTCACCACTAAACTCTCCCATCACTTTTTGCGCCATACCAATGAGGTGCTTTGTTTTGTTGTTGGGATAAGAAATGCTTTTGATCAACGGGAACAATTCTTCAACGGTGGCGTGGCTTAGCGATTCCGCATCAGGATATTTTTCAAAAATGAAAGGAGTGGTCATATTCACTCTTTTGTCAGTGCATTGTGCTGAAAGAATTACAGCGACCAACAATTGATAAGGTGAATCGTAAACCAATTCAGTTTCCGGCTCAGGTGAGTACGCTTCAAAATAATCTATTACAAATTTGTACTTCTCCTTTCTCGTCATTTTGAAGCGTTATATTGGTAATTTGATATTGGTTTCAAATTTCACTTTTTACTTAAGTGGTGTTCCCGCCCTAAACAATAAACTGTCTTCTATTGCTTTTACTTTGACTTTGGCGCCGTCAAAAGCAGCAGCAGCAATATTTCCCGTATGCAGCGCCACTTCATTTTTTTTATTATTGAGCGTTACATTACCGGTTGTAAGTAATAATATCTCTGCTGTTTTAATTTCCAGCGTAAGCTGTTCGCCCTTTTTTAATTGATAGGATGTCAATTCAAAATCCTTCACCGGTGTTTTATAAACCTGTTCAGAATCCTTTTTCACTTTAATAATTTTTGGAACAGTTGCTTTGCATTTTGTGTGCTTTAACAGCTCAACCGTATCAATATGCTTTGTTGTGAGGCCGCCCCGTAACACATTATCGGAGCTCGCCATAATTTCAACATTATACCCTTCAAGATACGCATGCGGCACGCCCGCATCCTGAAAAATCGCCTCGCCTTTTTTAAGATGAAGCAGGTTAAAAAAATAGATCGAAAAAATTCCGCGGTCAATTACGTTCGGTTGCACAAAAGTTAATGCTGCACGGGCTGCCCAAAAATTTTCATCATCCTTTTGTAATTTATCCTGCTGATATAAAGGAATGATTCTATTGATGAGCGGTTGTAATAATTCATTCACTTCAACCTGCGGCAGTTCCATCGCCATTTTATACAAACCTTCGTACCCTTGCTTTTTAAACACTGAAACAAAGATTTTTAGCTCCGGAATTTTCTTCAGTATCGTCAGCAACTCATCTTCGGGCTTAAACCCATGCAACAAATAAAACTCACTCATTGCAACCATCAGTTCCGGTTTGTGATTCATGTCTTTATAATTCCTGTTGGGGGCGTTTAACGCAATGCCCTTTTTATTTTCCTCCTCAAAATCAATGGCAGCCTGCTTTTTAGAAGGATGCACCTGAATAGAAAGCATATCTTTTACATCGAGCAGCTTTAATAAAAAAGGCATATTACCAAATGCATCAAACACCGGCTTCCCTAATAATTTTTCGGGGGACTTTGCAACATAATCCTTCAGCAAAATTTTTTCACCACCTTCTAAAATGATGGAGCATTTGGCTTGCGGATGAACGCCCATCCAGTATTCAGCAAACGGCTTCATTTGCGGGTTCTCCATTTGTAACAATGAAGGAATAAACGAGCTTCCACCCCAGTCGTAATGCTTCACATCTCCCTCAAGCGGAGCTAACAATTGTGTCATAGAAAAAAGTATTAACTTGTCATAAAGATAATAAATGAGCACACATAACCAAGTTGGCAAAAGCGGGGAAGAAATGGCGGCTCAGTATCTTGAGAAAAAAGGTTATGAAATCTTACACAAAAACTGGCGCTACTCCTATTACGAAATTGACATTGTTGCCAGGAAAGGGAAAAAGCTGCATTTTATTGAAGTGAAAACAAGGAGTTCTTCTTTTTACGGGCATCCTGAAGAAAGCGTCAGCAAACGAAAATTTGGCTTTTTGAAAAAAGCTGCTCATGAATACCTGCAAAGAAACCCCGGAAACAATTGGATTCAATATGATATTGTTTCCATCACTTTCAACAAAGCATACCAACCAGAGTTTTTTTTACTGGAAGATGTATTTTTATGAGCACCTACATTTTTTAAATCACTGTTTTATGGTTACTTTTGAACGATAAAATTTACAATTTATGAAACTATTTAACATTGCTTCCGTTTTACTGATTTTGATTTTAGCAGGTTGCGGCGGCGCAGAAACAACCGAAACTGCCGCTAAAACTTTTTGCAAAGATTCCTCCTGTATGGCAGACCCGATTAAGGTTACAAGTAATGCACCCGGGAAACCGTTTGTAAATGTCACTTTCAACGATTGTAAAATTGATTCGATTCACTTTGAAAAAACCGGTGGCGTAAAAAGCGACATCGTTTTTGCAGAATTTATCCCAAATGAAATAAGGCCTACCAACGACGCGTTTAAAATTGATATGATAGAAGGTAAACACGCCTGGATGAGATTTAACGACTGCCCTACTGGGCGCGGGTATGCTTTAAAACTTGCTTTTGACGGCAAGGGTACCACCCAGAAACTCACAACTGCACTAAACAATTTTGACCCGAAATATAAAGTTGCCGACGGATTGGTTGCTTATTACGACAATACCTTTATTTACGTTCAGGATATGGTTTCCGACAAAAAAGCGCAGCAATTATTAACCGATGTGGGCGTTCGTAACCATGATGTAAATGATCCTCATTCGCTGATTGATTCACTAAATATTACGAAGGAAAATATTTACGCAAAAATTTTGGTTGACGGGAAAACGATTGAACATAATAAACCACTTGCGTTGAAATAAAAGTTGTCTGGGACACTTACAAAAAACATTTCAGGGCTTACCTGCAATTGGAAAAATCCTTGTCAGATAATTCTACCGAGGCTTATTTACACGATATTGAAAAACTTACTGATTATCTCCGCGATAATGGCGTTGCCAAAAGTCCCGGGGATATTTCTTTAAAAGACCTGCAGGGATTTGTACAGTGGGTGGCAGACTTAGGGATGACGCCAACCTCGCAGGCCCGCATCATATCCGGCATCAGGGCGTTTTATAAATATTGCCTGCTGGAAGATATAGTAAAAGAAGATCCTTCCCTTTTGTTGCAGTCGCCAAAAATGAAAAGGGCTTTACCCGATGTGCTCGACTTTACAGAAATTGAAAACATCATCGGCCAGATTGATTTAAGCAAACCGGAAGGTGCACGCAACAAAGCGATCCTTGAAACCCTGTACAGTTGCGGTTTGCGCGTAAGTGAAGTGGTTAATTTGCGTATTTCACAGTTGTATTTAGATGTGGGATTTATTCGCGTGACCGGCAAAGGCGATAAAGAACGGCTTGTGCCGATCGGCAGTTCTGCCACAAAACACCTTACCATCTACTTAAACGAAATCAGGGTACATATTTCAGTTAAACCCGGTAATGAAGACATTGTTTTTCTCAACAGGCGCGGTCAGCAAATGACACGTGTGATGATATTTTTAATCATCAAAGATCTTGTACAAAAAGCAGGAATTAAGAAAACGGTTTCGCCGCACACATTTCGCCATTCGTTTGCCACGCATTTAATTGAAGGTGGTGCCAACCTGCGCGCCGTGCAGGAAATGCTGGGGCATGAAAGTATTACCACCACAGAAATCTATACGCATCTCGACCGGGAATTTTTAAGAAAAACGCTGGAACAGTTTCATCCCTCGTTTAAAAATTGATTAACGAAAAAATAAATTACTCAAATTCGTACCCGATGTCATGGCGATAGTACATATCGTCAAAATGAATTTGCTCCAAAACTGCTTTTGATTTTGAAACCGCTCCTTTCACATTTTCACCGAAGGATGTAACGCAAAGCACACGCCCTCCCGCGGTTACAATTTCTTCGTCTTCTAATTTAGTCCCGGCCTGAAAAATGATCGAATCGCCGATGAATTTTTCATCCGGTAATTGAATTTTATACCCTTTTTCAAAATCTTGGGGGTAGCCGCCACTGACCGCAACAATAGTTGCAGCGGTTCTTTCATCAGTTTCAATTTTTATATCACGAAGCCTGCCTTGCGCCGCCGCCAGGCATAAATCTGCAAGATTGGTTTTCAGTCGCGGCATCACTACCTCAGTTTCGGGATCGCCCATGCGGCAATTGTATTCAATAACATAGGGTTCGTTATGAACTTTAATTAAGCCAATAAAAACAAAGCCTAGGTAATCGATATTTTCTTTTTCAAGTCCGGCAATTGTTGGCTCAATAACTTTTGAGCGCACCTTTTGCATGAAAGCTTCATCAGCAAAAGGCACCGGACTAACCGCACCCATACCACCGGTATTTAATCCCGTATC
>MKRO01000206.1:5445-5822 GCA_001896965.1 Sphingobacteriales bacterium 41-5
CATTTCAATACCACTGAGAAATTGCTCCACCACAACCTTTTTACCGGCATCGCCAAACTTTGATTGCTGGATCATTTCACCAAATTCGGTAATCGCCCGATCGTAGCTTTCACAAATTACTACACCTTTCCCGGCCGCTAATCCGTCAGCTTTTAAAACGATGGGCAGGCTGTGATTTTGCAGGTACTCAACCCCTTCTTCAAAATTGGCTTCTGTAAATTCTTTGTATGCTGCCGTGGGTATATACTGCCGCTGCATAAATGCCTTTGCAAAGGATTTGCTACCCTCTAACTGTGCCCCAAATTTTGATGGGCCGATAAAATGTATATGTTTAAATTCTTCATGCTGTGTGAAATAATCCCAGGCTCCTTTCACCA
>MKRO01000207.1:0-438 GCA_001896965.1 Sphingobacteriales bacterium 41-5
CAACGGGGCTGTTATTTGGGCAGAGCAGTACTTGCAAAGTTCTTTTGTGGCAATATTTTTAGCGAGTTCGCCAATATGGTTTTTAGTGCTGGACAAACCGCAGTGGCAGGTGAATTTTTCAAGTAAGTTAACGCTCCTTGGTGTGTTTGCCGGTTTGGTGGGTGTGGTGTTACTTTTCTATGAAAAAATTGAGGGCGGAAACCTGGGTTTATCTCTTATACCATTGCTGGTGATCACACTGGGAAATATCGGCTGGACCTTTGGTTCACTGGTATCAAAATACAGGGTAAAAAATATCGCGCCTTCTGTAAATTCAGCCTGGCAAATGCTTACTGCGGGCTTAGTGTTTGCTTTAATTGGAGTCGGAGATGGATCGTTTATGAAAACCAATTGGCCGAACATTCCAACGGAAGGATGGTTTAGCCTTATTTACCTCAT
>MKRO01000207.1:466-5171 GCA_001896965.1 Sphingobacteriales bacterium 41-5
TCAGCGCTTATGTATATTTATTAGAGCACCGTAACCCAACGCAGGTAAGCAGTTACGCCTACGTCAATCCGTTGGTGGCTGTTATACTGGGCGTATTTTTTAATGGAGAAAAGATTTCCTGGTTGCAATACGCGGGTTTAGCTGTGATTCTTTTTAGTGTTTTGTTTATTAATATCGCCAAAAGAAAAAAAGCGAAACAGGAAAAAGGGCTGCTCTATTCGGATACGGAAACCGGTTAGAAATACAACAAATACCCCTTCACTTTGCCCATGTTGTCGATCATAATAGCCGGCGCCGGAAATTTTAAACAGTTCAGCATATAAAATGCAGTATTCAAAAATTTGCTGTTGGTTTTTATTTTAGTCAGATCCACATTAGCCGCTAAATAAAACTTGCATGTTGGAAGGTTGCTTTCGGGGAAAAACGATTTCAAATTTGCACTCAGCCAATAAGATTGCGCGTTGTAATCTTTCAACATTCTTTCGTTCCATTTGCGGCCAAAAAGATTATCTGCTCGTTCTTCAAGCATCGGTTCTCCATAACTTTTTTGTGAAATGAAAATTTAAACTTGATGCGCTGTTCGTTCCACAACAACTGCTGGCCTTGAAACATACCAGCGCCAAAAACGTTCGCGGCCATATCGCCCCAACTGAACCCCCATTTATTACTAAACCCATCAAGAATTTCAATAACCGTTAAAAATCCCGGCTCTCTGATGCCCGACATCAATAGGGTTTTTTACCGGAAGCTCCCGTCCATTTCCATGCTTCGTAAGTGACGCCGGTTAACTGATAAACAGACCAGGCATGGCTCACTTTGTCAACCTGGTTCCACTCGCAGTTGTCGTTGTAAAAATGAAAAGAAGATCGGGGGATATTTCGTATACCATCCTTTTTTGAGCGCGTACGCCATGCCGCCACAAATTGCAGGGCTTCTGTAACAAACAATTTGTTGGCGTTTTTATAAATCCACGAACTACCAACCTCAGGGATTTTAACAACACTGTCGGAAACGGCCTCTGTTCGGCTAAAGCCTGTGGAATCTCTCTGTGCAAATGCCGCAACATGGCCTGATAATAGAAGAAGAAAGAAAAATTTTTTCATCCGGTTTGCAAAATTAACGGAATTAAAATCTTGAATTTAAAATGATATTATTGTACCTTCAAACACTTAAAAAATATTTATGGATAGCGCTATTCAACAAAAAGTAGACCAATGGCTTGCCGGGGATTTTGATCAGCAAACCAAAGACGCCATTGTAAAAATGAGAGATGAAAATCCCGCAGAACTTGCTGATTCGTTTTATCAGAACCTTGAATTTGGCACGGGCGGTTTAAGAGGCATTATGGGTGTAGGCACCAACCGGATGAATAAATACACGGTTGGAATGGCAACGCAGGGCTACGCCAATTATTTAAAGGATGTTTATCCTAACGATGAAGTAAAAGTGGCCATTGCCCACGATAGCCGCAATAACAGCCGCTTTTTTGCAGAAACAACAGCAAACGTTTTTGGTGCTAACGGAATTAAGGTTTTTTTGTTTGACAGCCTCAGGCCAACACCCGAGTTGAGTTTTGCCATCCGGCAATTGGGTTGCCAGGGCGGCGTGGTTTGCACGGCTTCACATAATCCAAAAGAGTATAACGGGTACAAAGCCTACTGGAACGACGGTAGCCAGTTAGTTCCCCCACACGATAAAAATGTGGTGAAGGAGGTTGAAAAAATTGCTTCGGTGGATGATGTGAAATGGAATGGCGGAGAGGCTAACATTACAATTATTGGGAAGGATATTGATGAGAAATATATTGAAATGGTGAAAGGCCTTAGCGTTTATCCTGAAATGATAGAAAGGCAAAAGGATCTTAAAATCGTTTATACTCCGATTCATGGTTCCGGAATTATGCTGGTGCCGCAGGTATTGGAAAGATTTGGCTTTACCAATGTTCACATTGTTGAAGAACAAAAAACGCCCGACGGAAATTTCCCTACAGTTGCGTATCCCAATCCTGAGGAAAAAGCAACCATGAGCATTGGCCTTGAAAAGGCAAAACAACTTGATGCGGATATTTTGCTGGGCACCGATCCTGATGCAGACCGCGTGGGTATTGGTGTAAAAGATAATCATGGGGAATGGGTGCTGATGAACGGCAACCAAACCGCGGTTCTCGCCTTCAATTATTTGCTGGAGGCTCGCAAAGAGAAAGGGATTGCGCAACCGAACGATATGATCATTACCACAATTGTTACTACGGGCATGGCCGATGATCTTGCCAAAGGGAATGATGTGGCTTGTTACCGGGTGTTGACCGGTTTTAAATGGATTGCGGAAATGATCCGAGTGAAAGAAGGAAAGGAAAATTATGTGATTGGTGGCGAAGAAAGTTTCGGTTTGATGATTGGCGATAAAGTGAGAGATAAAGATGCCGTGAGTGCTGTGGCTTTGCTTTGCGAAATGGCAGCTTACGAAAAAGATAAAGGGAAAACACTTTTTGAAAAATTGGTTGAACTATATGTGAAGTATGGTTTTTATAAAGAGGACCTTATTTCCATTACCAAAAAGGGGATGGATGGCCAGCAACAGATCGCGGCAATGATACAGGAATATCGCAATAACCCGCCAAAAGAAATTGCAGGTAGTAAAGTGGCGCAACTTCTTGACTATGACACCAGCAAAGGCATCAACCCGCATACCGGAGAGGAGTGGGCAATTAACCTTCCAAAATCAAATGTTTTGCAATTTATAACTGAAGATGGTTCGCTGATCTCGGCCAGGCCAAGCGGAACGGAGCCTAAAATAAAATTCTATTTCAGCGTGAAAGAAAACCTGGAGAGCGCTGACAGGTTTGACGAAGTAAATAAAAAACTGGCCGCCAAAATTGACGGAATCATTGCTTCAATGAATTTGAAATAAAAAATGTTAGGATAGCTTCAACCTCACGGGTATTAAATCCGTGAGGTTTTTTTGTACCTAAAATTATTTCAGTTCCTGAATTTTTATGCTACGGTATGAAACCTTATCACCATGATCCTGTAACAGTATATGGCCTTTGGGCGCCATGCCAAAATTCTCCCAGTTCGCGTATTTGCTTCTCGCAACTAAAGCGTAGTAGTAGGGAGCGCCGCGCTTATATTCCAATACTTTCCAGCCATTGAGCCAGTGCTCCACGCGATTATCGGGATAAACTTTTATCATGCCGCGGTTCCATTCACCAATTGGCCTGCGCGCCCGTTTTTCGGGGAGAGAGGGAATCAGGTCATAAAGTCCGGCAAGTTTGCGATTACCTATAACGCCCAGCTTCGCATCGGGGTGTTTATCGTCATCCAATATCTGGTACTCTAAACCAATGGCGGAGCCGCTGTTTTTTTCACTTTCAGTAACAAAATATTTCACACCGCTGTTGGCTCCTTCAGTTAGCTTGAAATCAAATTGTAATATAAACGGGCCATATTCTTTTTTTGTAACAATATCGCCGCCATTTGCCGCTTCGGCTCCGCCGGATTTTAAAACGCTAAGCGTACCATCTTTAACCTCCCAGCCTTTTGCCGGAAACGCATCTTTATAAGCGCCGCGCCATTGCGAAATATCTTTTCCGTCAAACAAAAATGAAACACCGTTTTTCTTTTCAGCATCGGAAAGATAGTTCGGAATCAGGTTTGCAACAAACACTTCAGGTGATGATGTGGGAGTGAGGTTTTGTGTTTGTATCCTGATGTTCTTCCAACTGATCTGGCGTCCTTCATCTTTTTTATCGCGAATGGCGTGAACCTGCAACGCGATAAAACCTTTTGCGGTTACATCGTCAACTACGTGAGCAACCGCAACACCGTTAAGCCAGGTACGGATTGATGTGCCAATACATTCAATCCTCGCGCGGTTCCACATGCCCTGTTTGAAAGCATTCTTAGCAGCAGGGTTCAGGTCACCGGTGTAAAGCCAGTCGCGGCGCCCCTCATCATAAATGCCGCCGCTCCATCCGCGCGGTGAGGGATCAATTTCAAACTGGTAGCCATGCACACGCCCATTGCGGTATTCAGGCACACTCAGGCTACGAAACTGAATGCCGGAATTCATGGTGCTGTCCACTTTAAAATCAACTTCCAAAATAAAATCCCCATAATCTTTTTCGGTGGCCAAAAAGGAATTGGGTTCGCCAAAAACCGTGGTGCCAACGATCGCGCCATTTTGAACCCGGTATTTGGCCTTGCCGTTCAGCTGTTTCCAGCCTTTCAGGTCTTTACCGTTAAAAAGACTCGTCCACTTCGCATTATTTTGTGCGAAAGCAGATATAGAAATAAAGACAAAAACGAGGAGCAAACAATTCTTCATCGTATTTTTTTTGAGGTTCATTCAAATATACTTCCTGTTCTCTGTGTAAAGAAATCTGTAACCCGAAATCTACTTAAACGTTTTCGTGGCGGTAACTTATTTCAGATAGTATTTCTTCAGCAAATAATAGTAGGCATTGATATGGTGATGAATAAAATAGTCAGGTTTTTTTTCATCAAACTGAAACAATTTATAATAGCCCGCATCAGGCATTAAAGTTACCGGAACACCTGCTCTCACATAGTTTGACGATGGGTAGTACCCCGGTTTTTGATATTGCTGCAATGTTTTTTTTATTGCGTATTTATAGAGCGTATTGCCGAAAACTTTTGTGTATTTTCTTTGCAGTCGTCGTGGCTTATTATGAACTTGTTTAAAC
>MKRO01000208.1:0-1125 GCA_001896965.1 Sphingobacteriales bacterium 41-5
AGTGTTTAATTTTTTATATAAAGAAAGTAGAAAATAAAAAAGATAGTTTTTTAAAACCTCTTCTTTGGGTTCTATCTTCATGAGCGTTGAGCCTACTGCCCCTTTTTTTGCTTTACCACTAAATCCTGCCCTTGCTCCATCCCAAACCATCAGTAAATCTCCATCCTCACATAAATTGCATTTTTCGCCATCGGTATATTCATCAAAAATCCCTTTTTCAAACGCTTTGATATTTATGTAAGGAATATTTATCTCATTTTTAATCTCGCTGGAAAGCACTTTTGGCTTCTTGCCTTTTGAATAGGTACATATTTCTCGCAGCCTCTTTTTCGCATATTGTTCAGGTATTTCTTTATCGCCTTTCAAACTCATGTCGTTTTTATTAAACTCTATCAAATAACCATCAAATAAGTATATAGTTGATTATCAATTAATTAAGATGTCTTCACCCTCCATCATCAAATGGCCATCAAATAAAATTCAATTGATAATCAATTACTTAATTCAACTTAACCCGCAAATTATCAAATAGCCATCAAATAAAAAATCACGCCCACGCAGGAATATATTTTGGATATTTTCTTGATCTGTTTTCAGGATCAAGGGGCTTTATTAAACTTTCGTTTAAAGTATCTTTTATAATCCTGCTTGCCGTGGCAGCATTTTGATCCTCTATCTGGAACCTCTCACGCAAAGACTCATTCGTCATTGTTTCATTAGAAACGTACTTGAGGCAACAATGCTGGTAACAGGCCCTTATTTTATCTTTCTTATCCATATCATTTAACTTTTGGTAGGCAAACATAACAGCAACAGTATGTTTTTCCTTAACCCTGAAATCAGGTGCAGGCAATTGTCCCGATTCTGTATAGTGAATCACCTTATCAATCCCGCTACCTTTTTCCTCACAAATTCTTAATCTCCTCATCAGCGAGGCCAAAGCTTCATTGCGACTTTGGTATTCATCAATAAATCTTAAAGGATTAATTAAGGGTTGGCCCGGATTGGAAATTTCAATGCGATCATCGAATATTTCAACAAAAGGTCCTGTGCCCGTAACGGAAAAATCCTGGTGAATCAATGAATTGGCAATGAGTTCACGCAAAGCAACCTCGGGATACATTT
>MKRO01000208.1:1152-4218 GCA_001896965.1 Sphingobacteriales bacterium 41-5
TCCCGTAAAGCCTGGGTGATAATTTCATTTGCCGGCAACTGATCATTAATATACTGCAACAGGGGAGCAAAGCCGATAGCATACCCTTTTATTCCAGTTATATCTTTTTTAGTTTTTACTTTGTTTTTTCCTTCATACACAACAACTCTAACAGCCTTTCTGCTAATCGTTGGAAAATTATTAATGTCTTTTGCAAACAGTAGCGCACCAAGATTAGTAATGCTCCAGCCGGATGAGGATTGTTGAATAAGGTTTTCTGATTCAAACCTTTCCAAAACGCCTTGCTGCGAAGTTGGATAAGGCAATTCAATCATATCAAAATATCCTGAAGTATCTAAAAGCCTTATCACGTCATCAGAGGATAATTTTTGTTTTGCAATAATTTTTTCAAAAGATGTCTGATTGAATTTCTTCCAGATCTTTCTTTCCTTTTCGGGAAAATCTCGGAGTTTTCGTGTAATACTGCCTACTCGAATATATGCTTCATGCAAAAAATCAACAGGCTGGGATGAAGCTGCATCTATCTGAAAAATCGTTATGTTCTTTTCATCTCTATTAAATTCATAAATTTTGAAATCAGCTTTTGGATTTAACCTTTGTGCGATCCAGTTTTCACATTCCTCATTTCCCTTTTTACGTTTTGATGGAAGAAAATCCGTCCCGACAATATTTTGTGTATCATTTTCGATGCCATAGACTAAAAAACCATGATGTTGATTAATCAGACAAGCACCATTTGATAAGGCAGATAGCCTTTCGCCAACTTCCTCCAGTGAATGAAAATTGTGTTTAAACTCAACCCATTCAGTTTCTTTGGGCAAGGCCAGTAATTCATCTAAAAGAATATGCAATTCCATCTCTTCCATTATGCCGCTAACACTTCATTTAATTCATTAATAATTTCATCGGTCTCTGTACCAAACAATTGCCACATTTTGCCAATGCCGCCTTGTTCGTTAAAAGGTGTGAGTTCAAAATCATCCCTGTCAATATGAAAACTGGCTGCTATATAATCCTTCATCATTCTTAGCCAGCTTACCTGTTCTTCCGTAAAACGCTTGTGCTGCCCGGCATTCTTTTCAAATATCCATTGCTGAAATTTTCGGTCGGCTGTTTTGTCGTAAGATGTGAGTTTGTCATCCAACCCGGCAACCCTTCGCACCAAAGATACCATTGCTATCAGTTCATTTTTGGGTGAGCCATCGGCTTTTTCCAGTTGGGTATAAGCCTGCCAAATATGGTGTGGCGCCATAGGCGGCTGTTGCATCATAAGCGCATCATATAGTTCTTTGATCATGGCATAGGTGAGATCGCGGCGGCGATAAGGCTGCGCATAAAACAATTGCAGTGCTGTGATCTCGTCGCGTTGCTGTTCAATCCAGTCTTTAAAATTGGTAATGATTTGCTCAGCTTCTGCCTGCCGGTCCTTCACCCAGCCGGCGTATTGTACTTCATCAATATTTACTACATCTATAACCTGGTCGTATTTACGGCGCACATCCACGATGTATTCCCGTAGGCCAGGATCATCAAAAACATTCACAGCGTCATCTATCACCTCTTGTTGCTTTTTGGCAACCTGTTTTTCAATATCGTGGGGTGAGGCATCAGGATTATCGCGACGCACTTCGCGTTCAATATTTTCTTTCACATCCGGATCATGTGCGTTCAGCAGTTTTTTAACGATCTGCTGAATGTTGCGGCCCTGTGCTTTTTGAGAGAGGGTTTCCTTTTCCGTTTCATTAATCTGTTTATCCAGTCGCAACAGGCGGTTGGCAAGTGTGGTTAGAATTTCCTCTGAGTTATTTCCCATTGCCACGTTGTTCAATACCTCTTTTAAAGACAGCCCGGGAGCCTTCTCCAGCGGCCGGCTATCTGTTTTCTGCGACTGCTCTACACCTATCGCGTCAATGATCACAAAATGATCTTTGGTATATTTTGCTGAAGGCGTGCCAGTGGCTTTTAGTTGCTCCAGCGAGCAGGTACGTGTGCCGCGACCTTTCATCTGCTCGTAATAGCTGCGGCTTTTTACGTCGCGCATGAAGAGTAATACTTCCAGCGGACGTATGTCGGTACCGGTGGCGATCATATCCACTGTAACAGCAATGCGGGGATAATAATCGTTGCGGAACTGGCTCAGCACCGATTTAGGGTCTTCGTCGCTGCGATAGGTGATCTTTTTACAAAATTTATTTTCCTCTCCAAACTCTTCGCGCACAATTTCAATGATGTCCTCGGCGTGTGAATCTGTTTTAGCGAAGATCAACGTCTTAGGAACTTCAAAATTGCCCTGCTCATCAAACCTGTCGGTAAATATTTGCGGCAGGCTTTCTTTTGTGGCTCGTATGATCGTGCGGATCTGGCTGGGATTTACAATGTCTTTATCCAGTTGCTTACCCGCATATTCAATATCCTCATCCACACTTTCCCAGAATTTGCGACGTGTTAGGCGTTCCCGTTTATCCACCTTCTCTCCCAAGCCTATCTTAGCGCCGTCCTTCGTGATCTTCGTTTCGATGGTAAACACATTGTATGGAACGAGTACGCCATCAATCACCGCTTTTTCGTACCCATAGTCAGAAACCACGTTTTGGTTAAAATAACCAAATGTTCTGTTATCGGGGGTCGCTGTTAAACCAATTTGAAAAGCGTCAAAATAATCCAGTACCTGTTTCCACAAATTATAAATACTGCGGTGGCATTCATCTATCACAATAAAATCAAAATATTCAATTGATATGCGTTCATTGTATACCACTGGCATGGGATCCTTTGTAAAAGAAGTCTCATTCGGGTTTTCTTCTTCCGCGCTCTCGTCCAGTTCCGTGCCTTTCAGGATGGAATACATCCGCTGAATGGTGCTGATATATACCTGGGAGTCATTTGGGATAAAGCTGCTTTTTAAACGGGTAACACCGTACAGCTCGGTAAACTTGCGGTTATCGTCGTTCGGCAAATAGCTCATAAATTCCTGCTCCGCCTGTTCGCCGAGGTTTTTGGTATCCACCAGGAACAGGATGCGCTTTGCTTTTGCGTATTTCAGTAGCCGGTAAATAAAAGTAATGG
>MKRO01000208.1:4442-9029 GCA_001896965.1 Sphingobacteriales bacterium 41-5
AATATTTCCCTTGCTCTTGGTTTTGGATCGGTATTATTGGTAAACCTTGTTATTGCGCCGGTGCTTTCAAAAACGTAAGGCAATAATTCGTTGTTGAAATATTTCAGTTTGGCAGCTGCATATTCGCCGGATTGCTCTTCAACAGAACTAAGCCGAAAGCCTTCATCTTCCCGCTTCGCCTCAATAACGCCAACGGGCTTTTTATTGATAAACAAAATATAATCTGCGGGACCAACGTCGGTTTGATACTCCCTTACCGCAACTCCTATACCTTCTGAAAGATTGATTTTATTCTTTGATTGAACCACCCAGCCCGAGGCAATAAGCATCGCATCGATCCTGTCACGGGCAATTTGTTCAGGGGTTTGGTTCACAAATTGTTTTTTGTTTATACAATTCCTTCAAAATTAGGAAACTAAAGTAATATTACAGCCCCGATTGAAAGCAAACAGTGTTCGCGTTTATGTGGCTGGCATTCTGCAAGTATCAATTTTTTTTAGATTTTAGAACCGATGAAATTATCCCCCCAATACATTCCCGCGATAACCGGATGTAGTATTTAAGATAAGTTGGTTTCTCTTTTTGAAGATTCATATATTTTCGTTGTCGCCCTTCACCAACTACTAGTAAAAAGCGCGTACCCCATGGCTGTTTATTTTTGCTTAAATGGATATAAATCAATAATTTATAATGCATATTTACCTATTCCTGTCACAAATTTGCTAAATATTTGTGACGAAATATGATGTGTATTTGTTATATCGCACCACAAATAATTGTTCTTGTAGTATAGTATTACAAATCAATTCCT
The DNA here is from genome assembly GCA_001896965.1 of Sphingobacteriales bacterium 41-5. GTDB lineage: Bacteria > Bacteroidota > Bacteroidia > Chitinophagales > Chitinophagaceae > Niabella. The sequence continues at coordinate 5,254 of MKRO01000208.1, forward strand.
AAAAATCCACAAGCGCCTTCATCGCTTGCTTCTTCGTTTCTAAATCAAAACCACTGAGGTAAAATTGCGTTGTCTTTATATCGCTATGCCCCAGACTCTCTGAAATAAATTCAACACTTGCACCACTTCTTAATAACATAGTGGAAAAAGAATGGCGGGCAACATAGGTCGTTAGAGATAGGTCAAAGCCAAGTTCTTTCCCAATTCTTTTCATCCATTTGTTGGTAACCTTAATGAATTGGAGTACTTTCTCTAGTTTGGTTTGGGCGTCATCACCTGCATCTACTATGTTAAAAACGAAATCATTTGGCTTTCCTTTTTTATTACTCCATTCTTCAATAATCTTGTCTATAAATTCATTTCTGAAAACTGTGATCTTTTTGGGATTTTGTCGGTTTATTCTTTTTGTCTTTTCACGATAGAAAACGATAATATCTCTCTGCAAATTTTCCCATCTTAAATGAGCTATATCCTTCATGTTAAGGCCATTTGCTAAATAAGATAATTTCCAAAACGCAAGAGACCTTCGTACGAAATAATCACCAGGATTGGGTTTATATCCAAATACCATTTTAAGCTGTTCCTTATTTAAAGCCCTTTTAGTGCTTAGCCCTGTCGGTATCTGATACTTATTTCTTCCAAACGGATAAAATTTTGGATTGAAATAACCATCATTTATAGCCTTATTGATTATAGTTCTTACGTTTCTTAGATATATTCCAACAGTTGTTATACTGTTATTTCTAGATAACATATAGTTCTCAAATTCATGGAGATATTTCACCGTTACATTTTCAAGCCGGACATTAGGTTTGAAAATCTCTAATGCATTAATTGTGGTTTGATAAGCCGAAGCTGTACCGACACGCTCTTCTTTTTTAAGCTGGATAATTGCCTCGTCAAAAGCTTTTTTAAGCGTTTGATATTTTATTGGTTTTTCAAAAAATTCTTCCTGAAACTCCCGAAACGAAAATGGAACGATTTTTTTAACGGTTTCCATCGCTTTCGTTTCAATTCCTACAATCTCATTCCGAACCGTTTTAAATTTTCCTTTAGGGTTTGATGCGTTTATTAACTCCCATTCCTTATTGTTTGCGGTATAACCCGTTCCATAGTATCTTCGTTCACCTTTATAAGTTATCTTCAGCTTTAAGGGGTAACGTTCATCACTGGTTTTTCTCCTTGTATCAGGAATAATTTGTGTGGTAATTTTCTCCTTATTCATAGCAAAAAATTTGAGACATGATTTGAGACATGTTTTTCAAAAAATAAGTGATTTTGTTTTTAAGCTAAAATAAGTATTAATTCTATGAAACGCAATGCTGATAAGGCTTTCCGCGCGCAACTGAATGTGAATAAAAGTGACTGAAAATGTATTTTGAGGAACTCATAATCAGAGGGTCCCTGGTTCGAGCCCAGGTGGGACCACATAACAAGCCGTTGCAGTTGCAGCGGTTTTTATTTTTGAAAACACGGTTATGCCAGCATGCTGTATTTTATACAGTGCCAAGCTCAACAAGTACTACATTGGTGCTACAAGTACGACGACACCTGATCGTCTTCAAAGGCATTTGTCTGCCTATTACGACAGAAAATATACAGCTATCACAGATGATTGGGAGTTGTTTCTGGTGATTGATTGTTTGAATATGGAACTCGCGGCTAAAATTGAAACACACATCAAACGCATGAAAAGCAAAAAGTAGGGCTTGCTGTTTAACTCGCGGCTTGTAATTTTCCAAAGTTTTCGGATGCTTTTAATAATACAACTATTCTTTTCATTATTAACCTAATAATGCGGTAGAGACAATGATAAGTCAGCCTCGTTAAATTAACGAAGTTGAGCACCAAAAAAAGGGAAACTATCCAGGATTCACTTGTGGTCCGTAATTGGGCTTGGATGCATTCCATATTATAACCGGCCCTTACTTGTCCAAATTTCCCTTCTATTGGATTTCGCTCCCCTTGACTTACCCGATGACGTTCCCCAGCGTCATTTTTTTGCCAATTTTACCAAATATTGCGGAAAACAGAAAAAAATTACACATTATCTTCAAAAGAAAAAGACTGTACCAAAATTATTTTTGATACAGCCTCTTAAATCTAACTAACTAAAAAAACAAAGATTATTATTGGCCCGGTGTGCTGCTGCCACCGCTGGTGCGGGTGCGTTCATCTTCAGCGGCTGTTTTGCGCTGGCGGGCAGCTTTGATTTGCGCACTTCCAAAACGGTAGGTAAAGTTTACTTTAAACTGGCGACTCTCCCATTTGGCTAACACATTGTTGTAAGCCCCGCCGTAATCACTTTCGCCCCTGAAACGCATCGTGTTGAAAATATCTGTAACAGAGGTTTTCAATGTTCCTTTTCCGGCCAAAATATTCTTTTGCAACCCAAGGTCAACACCGCCCATTGATTTGCCTTTGAACATTCCCTGCCAAACAAACGGTGAAATATACAGGCCGGTCAGTTCAGCCGTCCAGTCTTTTTTCTTACCAAACTTTTGCGTATTCTGTACAAAGTATTGCAGGCCGAAGTTGTCGAGGTCCACTGTTCTCCCGTCACCAAAATCTGCTTTATATTTTGAATAGTTGCCGGTAAGGTTGCTAAAACTCATAAATTGTTTATACATAAAAGGGTAACTCACATTCAGGCTAACCACGTCCTGCGAAGCCAGGTTGCGCGTTGTTTGAAAAGCCTTTGAACCCTCAGTGGTATCAATTACCTGTGCAAACATGTTCTTTACATGACTGTAATCCAGCTTGGTGGTAAGTTTATATTTAAAAACGTTGGTAATTGAGAAACTGTTTGTGTACTGAGGTTTCAACTCAGTGTTACCCCTCATGTACAGGTAATCGTTCAGCTTAAACTCAAAAGGGTTTAAGTTTTCGTAGGATGGCCTGTCTATCCTTCTGCCGTAAGCAACGGTGAATTGGTTCATCGGGTTTTTATTGAATGTGACCGATGCGGTTGGAAACAGGTCAGTATAATTTCTGTGTAATGTTTCATCATAATTCAAAAATTCGTTTACAGAGCGGCCATCGGAATTAGTGTTTTCTGCCCTTAATCCCAACTGTATTGCATAACCTTTAAATGCCCTGTTATACGTAGCATATAATGCATTTACGTATTCTTTATAGTTAAACTGATTGCTCCGAGATTGATCCAAAACATCAGTGTTATTGATTACATCATATCGCCTGAAATCGTTTGCTGTTTTCACGTAGCCCGATTTCCCGCCAAAACCAATTTTGCCTTTTCCCAATTTTTGTTCGTAGTCGGCTTTAAAAGCAAACAGGTCAATATTTGTTGGGGCAATCATGCGGTACACGTTTCGGTACAACTCGGTTGTGCCATCGGCCTTATAATAAATATTCGGTAAAAACTGTTCGCTGCTGTTTTTGTAAAATCCGTAATCTGCATCCAGGTTCAGTTCGCGGCCGCTTGTATCGGCATATCGATAGTTTGCGTTAAAGTTCACGTTGTTTCTTTTACCCTTCATGTCAGTTGACGTCAAAAGTATCCTGTCAACAACGCCTGTAGGTTTATAAGCTATTTCCATCGGGCCCCGGTTATTAAACCCGTTTTCTGCCAGTGTTCCGTTTGCCATAATACCCACTGTGCTTTTGCGGCTGACAAAGAAATCTGCCCCCGCTTTAAAATTATGGCTGGTGCGGTTTAAAGTCATCACACCATTCTGATCGAAGGTGCTATCGCCCTGCGCCCGGAATATGGCCTGCTCAGTATGATTTTTGCCGTCATAAAAATTATAGTTACC
>MKRO01000209.1:0-5973 GCA_001896965.1 Sphingobacteriales bacterium 41-5
CCATATTTTTGGTGAAACCCTTCGCCGATAATTTTTCCATTGTGAACAAGAACGGCACCCACCATTGGGTTTGGCGCCACTTGCCCCTGCCCTTTCTTAGCGAGCGCCAAACATCGCGTCATGAACTTTTTGTGTAGCTCTTCATCCATTTTTACAAATGTAAATGAATTAAGTTTGTGGTATGAGCCTGCAAACGATACACAATAAGTTTATCAAATCCCTTGCTGAAATATATGATAATAGTGAAGCAGAAAATATTTGGACATTGGCGTCAGAAAAAATAATGGGCGAAAAAATCCAACGCCATGAGTACGCCGTTATAGTACCGGCTGAATTACAGTCAACCCAATTTGATGATATCAGTCAACGATTGCTGAAACACGAACCCATTCAATATATTATTGAAGAATGCTGGTTTTATGATCTTCCTTTTTTTGTTGACAAAAATGTACTGATCCCACGCCCCGAAACTGAAGAACTTGTAGATTGGGTGATCAAAGAAAATAAATCAGCAGCGCCGTTAATTTTGGATGTTGGCACGGGCAGCGGCTGCATCCCAATTATCTTAAAAAGAAAAATTACGGCGGCGACAGTTTATAGCTGTGATATAAGTGGGGAAGCGATTCAGGTTGCCAAAAGAAATGCAGATACACATCAAACAACTATTCATTTTCTTCGAACCGACTTTCTTAACGACGAAAAATGGACTGACTTCCCTGAAGTCGATATCATTGTAAGCAACCCGCCCTACATTCCCGAGAAGGATAAAAATGAGATGCTTTTGAATGTAGTTAACTACGAACCGCACCTCGCGCTGTTTGTAAAAAATAACCGTCCTCTGATTTTTTATGAGGCGCTTGCAAATTTTGGGTTACGAAAATTAAAACCCGGCGGCACTATTTATGTTGAGGTTCATGAATCATTTGCAGCGAACGTTACAAACGTATTTCAAGAAAAATCATACACCACGATGTTAAAAAAAGACATGCAGCGAAAAGAAAGAATGATTAAAGCGGTATTGACCGGGTGATATTTGGCACAAAATTTTCACTCCTTCACTAAACAATTTTATGAAAGACGAAATAAAAAATGAACAATTCGCAAACCCGCCTGCTCAAAGCGAGAAACCTAAAAATGAGATGTTGAAAGAAATTGAAGCATCGCAAGAAGTAACTATAGAAACCCTGCAGGCCGAGCAGGAGGAAGAATTTAAAAACTTAAAGCAAGGTTAAAATATTATCTAATGGCCGGCAAAACCTCATCGCATTACTTGCAAATGATATTTTTCGTTAAAGGAATGTTGTCATCCGAAAAGGTTACCATCAGTGTTCCTGCAACGTATGGAAACCACTTTCCATCATATCTACATAAACGGTATAATAATTTGATTTAATATTTTTACTTTTGCCGTTTTTAATATTTTAACACAAACAATCTATAATTTTTCAACATGAGGAAAATGTTGCGTGCAACAGGGCTTGGCCTTCTGGCCTTAAGTTTAAGTTTTACATCAATGGCTCAGTTTGGAATGGGCAATGTTCCAAAAGGCTGGCATTTAAAAGATCTGAAAGCAGATGGCTATTATGGAATCAGCCTTGACAAAGCCTATAATTTTGTTAACCAAAAAGGATTAAAAAGCACTCCGGTTATTGTGGGCATAATTGATTCGGGTATTGATACCACGCATGAAGATTTGAAATCTGTACTTTGGGTCAATAAGAAAGAAATTCCCGGCAACGGCATTGATGATGATAAAAACGGTTACATTGATGACATTCACGGGTGGAATTTCCTTGGAAGTAATGATGGCAAAAAAAATGTAGAGAAAGACTCTTTTGAAGCAGCGCGTTTATACTGGAAAAATAAAAATAAGTACGAAGGGAAAAAGGAAAGCGATATTCCTGCGGCTGACAAAGAAGATTATAAAACATGGCTTCGGGCGCAAGGAGATGTTTTTAAAACCGAAGGAAATGCAGCCGAAGAAGAATTCATGCTTCAAATGGTTGATGCCATGCAAAACGGAGATATAATCATTAAGCGCGATTTGAAAAAAGATGTTTATACCTGCACAGACCTCAAAACGTACAACCCAGCCACTCTTGTTGCGCGCCAAATGAAAGAAATGATGTTGAGAATTTGTAGCGGAAACAACACTGAAGCAATAACAAATGCTGAATTGCTGGGTGAACTTGAAAAAGAAGTGGACAAAATTGCCATTAAAAAATCGGCGCCGAAAGAATACCGCAAAGATGTTGTGAATGATGATGAAACCAACATCAACGATAAAAATTACGGCAACAATAATCTTTATGTAAGCAACGACGGCGCCACACATGGCACGCACGTGGCAGGCATTATTGGCGCGGTACGCGGTAATGGCAAAGGTATGGATGGTGTGGCAGACAATGTGCAGCTTATGAGCATTCGTGCGGTGCCCGATGGTGATGAGCACGATAAAGATATTGCGCTTGCCATTCGCTATGCAGTTGATAACGGCGCACGCATCATCAACATGAGTTTTGGCAAAGGTTTTTCTCCTCAAAAACAGTGGGTGGATGACGCCGTGCGGTATGCTGACAGTAAAGGGGTTTTGTTAGTTCATGCCGCGGGTAATGATGCGAAAAATAACGATACAACTTTTAACTATCCGTCAGCTTATTATCTGGATGGCACGCGTCCTAAAAACTGGATTACAGTTGGCGCAAGCGGCGATGAAAAAGCAGGTGGCTTAGTAGCGAGTTTTTCAAATTACGGCAAAAAAGATGTGGATGTGTTTGCCCCGGGAGTTCAAATTTACGCAACTGTTCCGGGTGGTAATACTTACCGCGATTTACAGGGCACAAGTATGGCAAGCCCTGTGGTAGCAGGTTTGGCGGCGTTCATTATGAATTACTATCCCACGCTCACTGCTTCACAGGTAAAAGGAATCATATTGCAGTCGGTTAGTAAACCCGGTAAAAAAGTCACCAACCCACAAACCTTAAAGGATACTGAGATGAGCGACCTGTCAGTTACCGGCGGTATTGTAAACGCTTATGAAGCTATTAAACTTGCAGATGCTGTAAGCAAAGGCACCCAGATTAAAACAGTAACAACACCTGCAAAAAAGCCGGCAGCTAAAAAGAAGAACTAAATATTTTTTCAACTTTTTTCAACAAGGGCCGCGAACTGCGGCCTTTGTTTATTTTTGATATGAAAATGCTGTAACTTCGATGCCCGTTTTTTACGGCCAGGTTTTGATGAGTAGAAAACAGGAATATGAAGGGAGTGACACAACACGGATCATATATGTTCTTCAGCCGGCACAATAAAAAAAATTATGAAGGAAAAGAAATTTCAGTTCAGTTACAAAGTCTTCAAAAATTCGGATGAGTTAATCGAAGATGATGCTGCGTTATTGCAGCAAGCGAGAAAGGTTACAAAAAAAGCCTACGCGCCCTACTCCAGGTTTCATGTGGCTTGCGCGGCGAGGCTTGAGAACGGTCGTACTGTGATTGGCACGAATCAGGAAAATGCCTCCTACCCTGTTACCATTTGCGCTGAACGCACTTTGCTCGCAGCCGTTGGTACGCAATACGCTGATGAGCCGATTGAAACACTGGCGATCAGCTACCACCCGCTTGATGGCGAAAGCAAACATCCCATTTCGCCCTGCGGGATGTGCAGGCAGGCATTGACAGAATATGAAAAGAGGTCGGGTAAACCCATCAGGCTGATCTTATCGGGGATGGAAGGCCCTGTATATGTAATTGATAGCGCGAAAGACTTGCTGCCACTGGCTTTCAGCGATGATGACCTGGCGTGAGGCTTAGAGGTTCAACGGTGCAACTTTATCAAGGTATTGAAAAAGCTATTGCAGAAATTTGAACGAAATGAAAGCTACCAATCCCAATATAATTAATGTGGAAACGAAAAACCCGATTATTACCGGAGTGGCGCTGCCCCGATGTTTACCCTGTGTGTAATGTTCTGAAAGCAGTTTTACATTTCGGGTACTCGCGTTATTAGGTAATGGTGCAGATAAGATGCTCGTGCATTGGCTTCATTTTTTCATTAACTAATTACCGGGTTGTAAAAATTTAATTTGCAACGATTCTTTTGTAGCATTTGTAATCTTAAACCGGTCGTCAATTCTGTGGCCGACCACCCAGATGATTTTTTTATCCATTTCAAGTACCCACACTTTCTCCTTTTCTATCACCGATAGCTTTTTGTTGATAAAGAACCGTGAAAGTTTTTTCTTTTTGGTCATGCCAAGCGGATAAAAGTAATCACCAATTTTCCAGGGGCGTAAGATAAGCGGGTATTTTAAATGCTTCGCATCAATCAGGGCAGTGTTTTCATCGGTTGTAAAAGCAGGAAGTTTGTCGGTTTTTTTAATCTCAAGTGCGCCATTCACAAAATAATATTTACCCGCTCCGTCAATGATAACGGCAGTTTTTACCGTTTCCTCTAAAGGCGCCAGCACCAAATGCTTGCGGTTCCTCAAAATCCGATGAGTAGGGGAAACAACATATTTGCCGCTTTCGCTCTGCAGTAGTTGAATAATATCTTTTAACTGAGCCGGAGTAAAACCAAAATCTTTCACCATTTCGTACAACAATGTTTGAATTGGCTTTTGCTGCTGCAATAGAAGCACCGGCATATAAAATTCGGCGCCCTTTTGCGCTAAGATTTTTTTTCGCTTTAGCGCTACCGCCTCGTTATACAAAACGGTTGCACCTTTCAGCCGCTCAATATTCCTCAAAATATTATCGTTCGCCCCGGGGTAAACCTCAGCAATCATTGGCAAAATTTTATTTCTAAAATAGTTCCGCGTATAATCATCGTGAAAATTACTCTCATCCTGAACAAATGGCAATTGATGTTCGCTTAAAAAATCTTCAAGTTCCTTTCTTCTTGCAAAAAGTAAAGGCCGCCTCAGCTTGTCATTTTTTGCTCTAATGCCCGTTAAACCTTTAATTCCCGTTCCACGAAAAAAAGACATCACAACCGTTTCAATATTATCATCAGCGTGGTGAGCTGTTAAAATAAAATTGTAATTATGGTTGGCCGCCACCTCTTCAAACCAGTGATAGCGTAATTCCCGCGCTGCTACCTGCGTACTGGCCTTGTTTTGTTCTGCGTATTTTTTTGTATCAAACCTCGTTGAAAAAAAAGGAACGTTCAGTTGCTCGGCAAATTTTTCCACGAATGCCTCGTCCCGGTCGCTGTCATTTCCACGCAATTGAAAATTACAATGAGCAATACCAAAATCCAGTCCTGCCAATTCACAAAGTTTGCAAAGCACCACCGAATCCACTCCTCCACTGGTAGCAACGAGTAGTTTATCTTTTTTTGTGAAAAGATTTTTTGATTGGTAATTTGATATGAATTCTTGAAGCAATGCCACGAATGTGCGAATTTATTTGAAACTTTTTACATCCCGTTCATATCTTCCCATGCACTTCTCAATTCATTAAAAGAATGATTATCGTCCGCTGCTTTTGCCATTTCCATTCCTTTTGCATAAATGTCAATTGCTCTTTGTTCCTCTCCCCTACGCTCATACAATTTTCCTAAATGATAGTAGCTGCCTACATAATCTTCCCGGTCTTTTAATATCTCTTTGAACGCTTCTTCCGCTTGCGCATCATTGCCGGCTTTCACGTATTCCAATGCCAGCGCGTGTTTCAGAAAACTGTCATTGGGGTTTTCATTCAAAAATTTTACTAATTTTTCAATCCGATCCATTTTCAACAAAGATTTCAGGGTTCCGCAAGATATTATTTTTTTAAACAACGTGTTTTATTACCTTAGCCTGTTATTAAAAAAATCAAAATGAAATATTTAATTCTGATGCTCGTTATAGCAACTTCAATTCTCGCGTGCAACACACCCGGCGGAAGTAATTCGTCGCAAAGTGGTAATAGCGACAGCGCTAACAATCCTTTATTCGCAGAAAGCCAACTGCCCTATCAGGCAATCCCCTTT
>MKRO01000209.1:6059-10688 GCA_001896965.1 Sphingobacteriales bacterium 41-5
CCGCAGCAACTTTTGATAATACTTTAGCCGCACTTGAAAAAAGTGGCCGCCTGCTCGATCGTGCTAGTCGTGCTTTTGATGCGTTAACGAGCGCAAATACCACAGACAATTTTCAAAAAATGCAGGAAGACCTCGCACCAAAATTATCAGCGCATAATGATGAAATGTACCTGAACGAAAAGTTGTTTAAAAGAATTGATACTATTTATCAGCAAAGAGAAAAATTAAACCTGGAACCTGAAGCAAAAAAACTTGCCGAATACTATTATGAAAAATTTGTGATGCGCGGCGCAAACCTCTCCGACAGCAATAAAGCGAAATTGAAAAAATTAAATGAGGAAGAAGCGCTGCTTACCACAAAATTCAGTAACCAGCTTTTAGGCGCGGCAAAAAATGCGGCATTGGTGGTTGATACAAAAGAAGAACTGGATGGCCTTTCCGACGAAGAACTTGCCGCCGCGGGAGCAGCCGCAAAAGATGCGGGAAAGGAAGGAAAATATTTGCTCAAAATAATAAATACTACACAGCAACCGCTTTTACAAAATTTAAACAACAGGGAAACACGCAAAAAATTATTTGAAGCATCGTGGAACAGGGCCGAAAGAAGCGATAGCAATGATACGCGCCAAAATATTTTGCGTTTGGCTAAGATCAGGATTGATAAGGCCAACCTGCTTGGCTTTCCCACTTATGCTGCATGGAAATTACAAGACCAGGTAGCTAAAAACCCGCAGGCAGTACAAAGTTTATTTGCTAAACTGGTACCGGCCGCAACCGCTAAAGCAAATGCTGAAGCCCAAGAGTTAAAAGCCTTTAAAGCAAAACAAAATGATACAACTGCGCTGGAGCCATGGGATTGGAATTACTACTCGGAGAAAGTGCGCAAAGAAAAATATGATCTCGATGAAAATCAGATCAAGCCTTATTTTGTGGTAGACAGTGTGATGCAGAATGGCGTGTTCTACGCCGCCACTCAACTGTATGGCATCACTTTTAAAGCTCGTACCGATATTTCGGTTTATAACCCTGATGTGAAAGTGTTTGAAGTATTTTATCACGACAGTACTGCCATGGCGTTGCTCTATCTTGATTACTATAAACGCGATAACAAAAACGGTGGCGCCTGGATGAATAACTTTGTAGATCAGTCAAAACTGTTAGGCACAAAACCGGTCATTGCAAATGTTTTCAATTATGCCAAGACAGCAGGCGGCGGCCCTGCGTTAATTTCCTGGGACGATGTAACCACGCTCTTTCACGAGTTTGGCCATAGTTTACATGGCTTGTTTGCAAACCAAACGTATCCATCTTTATCGGGCACAGCGGTTGCAAGGGATTTTGTAGAAATGCCTTCGCAGTTTAATGAGCATTGGGCGTTAGATTCTTCTGTGTTAAAAAATTACGCGAAGCATTATAAAACCGGCGAGGCAATGCCACAGGCGTTGATCGATAAAATTAAAAATGCAGCAACCTTCAATCAGGGTTATGGTTTTACCGAAATCCTTGCAGCTTCAAACCTTGATATGCAGTGGCATTCGCTTACAGCAAAAGATAGCGCAGTAACAGATGTTGATGCGTTTGAAAAACAGGCGCTGGAGAAAACAAAATTGTTTATTTCTTATGTTCCGCCACGCTATCGTTCTTCTTACTTCCTTCATATTTGGTCAAACGGGTACTCGGCAGGTTATTACGCTTATACCTGGTCTGAAATGCTTGATAACGATGCCTTCGCATGGTTTAAAGAAAACGGTGGCTTAACACGCGCTAACGGTCAGCGTTTCCGCGACATGATTTTATCAAAAGGAAATACGGAAGACCTTTCAAAAATGTACAGGGAGTTTCGGGGAAAAGAACCTTCTATCACCCCACTGCTTGAAAACAGGGGTTTGATTGAAGAAAAGCCAACTATTGTAAAAGCAAAAATTTAGTTGATGAACGCCGGCGACCACCGGCGTTTTTATTGATGTTTTTCGGGATATGGAAGAAAAAAACTTAAATGACGAACCTTTCAAAGAGGGTTATGAAAAAGAATTGAAAACAATTGATATCGTAAAAGCGAATCAAAAAGGTTTGCTGATAATGATCCCTGTTTTCCTGCTGTACTTTATACCGTTTTATTTGATTTGGAAGAATTCGATGAGTATTAAAGAAATGCTTGCTACTGATTCATGGTTGAGCTTTTTCAAATGGGGATTAATTTTTGTAGGCGGCGTCATAGCGCACGAGTTGGTGCACGGCATTACCTGGGCTTTGTTTGCGAAAAAAGGTTTTCGTTCCATTCGTTTTGGCGTGATGTGGAAAATGGCAACCCCTTATTGCCATTGCAAAGAACCGCTGCAAATAAAACATTATCTCATCGGCGCCATTACGCCCTTTATTTTTGTAGGATTGATTCCTGCAATTTATGCAATCGCTGCAGGAAGTACCGGCTGGCTGCTATTCGGCATTTTTTATACCATCGGTGCAATCGGCGACTTCATGATTATTGACCTGTTGCGCAATGAAAAAATGACCGACTATGCGCTCGATCATCCGTCAGAAGCAGGATGTTATGTTTACAGGAAACTGTAAGAATTTCAAATTCAAAAACCAAAATTTTTAATATTGAAATGAAGCAATTTATTGATAATAAAATCAAAAATCATCAATGCTTTAGCTCCTTATAAAGAACTGGTACATACCATCACTTCTAATAATGGAAAAAAATTTACTAAACACCAACACATTGCTCAAAAACTGAAAACCAATTACTTCTTCGCTCACCCCTACAGCTCATGGAAAAGAGGACTAAATGAGTATACAAATAAGCCCTTTCGGCAATTGTTACCTAAAAAATTATGAACTCCAGTACTTCGCAGACATTCAAAACAAACTAAACAGCACTACCGGAAAATCCTAACAGTACAAAACCCCTCTACAAGTTTTTATACTTAACTTTAAACCTACTTAGTTTAACCGTGGCACTTGTAACTTGAAGCTACCTTATTGTTAATCTTGCCGGACTCCGCGGTTAAAATTTTGGTTTCCATTATTTTTGCAGGAATATTTTTTTTATGACCCGACTTTTAAGATCTTTTCTTTCCGCTGCTGTTATAGTATCAACTTTTTTTTCCTGCAAAACCAACGACAAGAGCGGTGAAAACAATGGCCAAGCGCCTGCTAACGCTCAATCCGTTAAAAGCATCAGCTATTCCATTGTTAATACCTTTCCTCACGATACATCATCGTTTACTCAGGGGCTTGTAATTTATAAAGGGCAGATGTACGAGGGTACCGGAGGTGCTGATTATGATCTTGTAGGTAGTAAAAAATCGCGCCTGATGAAGGTAAATCTACAAAGTGGCCAAGCCGAGAAATCAATTGATTTGCCCGGCAAATATTTTGGTGAAGGCATTACAATTTTAAATGATACGGTGTACCAGTTAACGTGGAGAGAGCATACCGTATTTGTGTATACCCTTCCTGATTTCAGGAAAGTAAAAGAGTTTCCCATCAATACCGAAGGCTGGGGAATTACTCATAACGGTAAGGACCTGATCGTAAGCGACGGCACCAGTAATTTATATTTTTACGAACCATCTACTTTTCGTTTGCTTCGCACACAATCTGTAATGCAGAATGGCGAACTTTCTTTTAACCTGAACGAACTTGAATACATTGACGGTTTTGTGTATGCCAACCAATGGCAGCAACCGTATATATTTAAAATTGATCCCGAAAGCGGACAGGTTGTTGGCCGAATTGATTTAACGCAGGCCTGGGACAGAATTAAACAAATTGATTCTGAGGCTGATGTACCCAACGGCATTGCTTATGATGCTGAAGCAAAAAAGATTTATATCACGGGGAAAAAATGGCCGGAACTATACGAAATTCAATTGGGGCAATAGTTATATTTTTTCAATCACATAAATCACCGAGCTGCATTCTTTCACGTTGCCAACCGCGTTAATGTTTGATGAAAGGCCGTGCAAACCTGCCGATACAAATTTTGCAGCGCCACTTTTGTATTTGCTGCTTAGCAAACCAACATAAAAACTATCGAACCACATTGGGAGGAGTTTGATAACCTTCAGGCCGTGGTGTTTCATTAACACTTCAACAGATTGAGGGGAGAAATGATACAGATGCCTTGGCACGTCGTAAGCAGCCCAAAATTTTCCGTAAGTTTTCGCATCCCTGCTGGTGTAATTGGGCACAGCAATAAAAAGTTTTCCTGCGGGCGTTAATAAATTTTTCAATTGCGCAACGTATTCATGCAATTGGTGAACGTGCTCCAGTACATGCCACATCGTAATAGCGTTGAAAGAATCCGGCCTCAAACCAAATATTTCATGAGAGGGTAAAACTTTCAAACCGTGCAACCGGTTGGCAAGATCGCGCGCGTCCGTATCCGGTTCCAAACCTGTAACGTTCCAGCCCTGGATTTGCATAGCATGTAAAAAACTACCTGTGCCGCAACCCACATCAAGTAACGAACCTTTTTGCAAACCTGTATATTTTTTTAAAAGAGCCGTTTTCCGCTTCATAGTAACATTGCGAACTCTTTGATACAGGTTATTCACCAAACCCTTGCTGGTATTGGTATGTGAGATGTATTCATCAGATTTATAAAAAGCGCCGATGTGT
>MKRO01000210.1:0-324 GCA_001896965.1 Sphingobacteriales bacterium 41-5
AAACTGGCAGTTTACTACCGATAATGCAAGGATAAAACTTAAGAAATTATACCCGTCAATTTATGATTAACATAACATTAGTATTTAGCCACATTGGATATAAAAAAAGAGAAATTTACGTAGGTGACCAATCGGAAATCAATCTCTCTTTAATTCGGGAGGTCATTAACCTCAACGAAATTATCACCATTGGCTACGGGTCGGTTCGACGCAGAGATCTGACAGGCTCGGTTGGCTCGGTTGGAATGGAGGATATAGAAAAAGCACCGGTTCGTTCTTTTGAGGAAGCGCTCGCGGGCCGTGTGGCAGGGGTTACGGCCAGTG
>MKRO01000210.1:355-8345 GCA_001896965.1 Sphingobacteriales bacterium 41-5
CATTACCATACGTGGCAATAATTCTATAACGCAGGATAACTCTCCATTATATGTTGTGGATGGTTTCCCGATGGAGAACCCTGATAATAATGCAATCAATCCTGCAGAAATTGAGTCAATAGCAGTACTCAAGGACGCTTCCTCCACAGCTATCTATGGTGCCAGGGGAGCAAATGGCGTGATACTGATTACAACCAAAAAAGGTAAATATGGAAAACCGGTTTTTGTGTTAAATGTCTCCAGCGGCTTTCAACAACACAAAAAAAAATGGATCTGATGGATCCTTACGAATACGTTAAATACCTGCAGGAGCGTAATCCTGCTTATGCAGATTCATTCTATTTAAATGAGGGCAGAAATCTCGATTATTTTCGCGGTATTAAAGGGACTGATCTTCAGGACACGCTTTTGGGTATACATCCGTTTCAAAATTATTTTTTGTCTTTAAGCGGGGGGTCGGCAGATACCAAATATGCTATTTCAGGATCGATCTTCGATCAGCGCGGTATTATTGTTAACTCAGGCTATGGCCGGTACCAGGGACGTATCCGGATTGATCAGAAGGTCAATGAAAGGCTGGCTTTTAGTGTTAACGCCAATTACAGTCATCTGAGCCAATACGGCACCAGCCCCACAATGGATGGTAACGGCTTTTTCTCTGGCAGCCTTCTTTATAATGTATGGGCTTTTCGGCCGGTTTCGGCAGGTATATACGACGAACAGGAAGATACAGGCTTAGATGATCAGGATTTTATTTATACATTAAACGGATTTAATCCGGTGAAAAGAGCAAGAAATGAGCTGAGGCGAAAGGTGACCAATATCCTTACAACGAATGTTGATTTTAGCTATAGTTTTGCAAAATATTTGCAACTGCGGGTCATGGGTGGGATTACTAAAACGGTAGTACGGGCCGAAGAATTCAATAACAGCCAAACGCCTCAGGGCAGCCCGCTAACCAAGGCCGGTAAAGATAATGGCGTAAGCGGTTCGGTTCTGTACAACGAACTACGCAGCTGGGTCAATGAAAACACCTTGTCATATAACCGGACACTGAATGAGGCTCATCAATTAAGTTTGATCGGAGGCCTTACGCTGCAGGGAACAAATACTTCCGGTTATGGAGCGGCCGCCAATCATATCCCGAATGAGAGTCTGGGTATTGCCGGTATTGACGAAGGAATTCCCATCGCTATTGTTTCTACTTCATCCCTATACACCTTAGCATCATTTTTAGGGCGGGCTAATTATGAATACCGCTCCCGGTACCTGTTTACCGCATCATTGAGAGCTGATGGATCGTCAAAATTTGCGCCGCAGAACAAGTGGAGTTATTTTCCTTCCGGAGCGATCGCGTGGAAACTGGGGGAAGAACCGTTTATAAAACCGCTTTCGTTTATTTCCAACGCCAAACTGCGCATCAGCTATGGAGCTACCGGCAATAACCGCGTTTCTGACTTCGCCTATCTTTCAAGGATTAGAATCCTGCCTTCGGGAGGGTATAGTTTTGGTGGTGCCCCTGTTCCTGCTGCTCAACTGGAAGTGCTGGGAAATCGGAGCCTAAAATGGGAAACTACAGTACAAACGGATCTGGGGCTGGATCTGGGGTTGTTCAATGATCGGGTGTCTCTGGTGGCGGATTTATATAAAAAAGTGACTTCGAATCTTTTATTGGATGCTGCCGTTCCAGGCTCCATTGGGTTTGTTTCTGCTTTTAAAAATATCGGAAAGATCGCCAACAGTGGTTTTGAACTTACGCTGCAAACGGTCAATATCTCCAGCCAACACTTTGCCTGGAGCACTAATTTCAACGTTGCTTTTAACAGGAATCGGATACTCGCTCTTTCCGAAGGGGAGCCCTTCCGGCTGACAACCGCTTCGTGGAATACGCTGACTTCAAATGTGCCTTTGTATATAGCATCGGTAGGTAAGCCAATTGCATTATTTTACGGATATGTTTGGGATGGAAATTATCAATATTCCGACTTCAATGAAACAGCTCCCGGGGTTTATAGTTTAAAAGAAGGGGTACCGCACTATAGCATAGCAATACAGCCGGGATATATTAAATATCGGGATATCAATGAGGACGGTGAAATCAATGCGGAGGATGCCACGGTTATAGGGAATCCAAACCCGGATTTTACCGGTGGAATCTCCAATAACTTCAACTATAAGCATTTTGATTTGAATCTATTCTTTAATTTTTCGTATGGTGGTGACGTGTTTAATGCGAACCGCATCATCTTTGAGGGAGGTGGGTATAATAACAGCCAGAACATGTTTGCGGGTTATACGAACCGGTGGACTCCGGAAAATCAAAATAATCGATATTTTCGAAGTGGCGGAGCCGGTCCGGATAATCTTTTGTATTCAACTCGCGTGGTAGAGGACGGCTCTTATTTAAAACTCAGGACTGTACAGTTGGGCTACCAGCTTACCGATAAGCTGCTTGCAAAAACAGGGTTGCGTAGGGTGCGGGTTTATATTGCTGCGCAAAATCTACTCACGTGGACCAAGTACGAGGGTTTTGATCCCGAAGTTTCCAAATTTGGTAGTTCGGCGTTGCGGCCGGCATTTGACTATTCGGTATATCCTTCTGCCCGAACTGTAACATTCGGATTAAATATTACTCTGTAGCTACGGGTTATGCGGACTCAAAAGATTGTGTTTTTAATAACCCGATAAAAGATGCAATCGCCAAAATACACTGAGTGTCGGATCGGTAAGACGCTGCCGATAACTGTATGCGGGCGATCTTGGGCGAATCTGGAAAAGAAATTCAGAAATTGCTCGTTGGCAGGGAGCGACGGCCAAACGGTTGTGAGTATGCTTCCTACCCACGGGAAGCCCTGCGAAATACAGGCTTCAATTATTTTTTTGTACAACTACCCCCTTTTTTACTGCAGCCGTTGTCTTATTGTGTATAAACGGAATCTTTATACCCTGATCTGAACCAGGATATTTCAGGAGTATGAAGCGCGAATGTTTAAGGAAGGTTTTTGCTTCGGGTAAATTGAGCCGGGCTTATGATCAGAGGACAATATCTCGATTCCTTGGCCAACCCTAAAGCTATGACCGTGAAACAAAACGAGCAACTATCATTAATTTGGCGGACAATGATGCGACCCGGCCTCTGAGAAACCTCACGGATAAATCTTTTTAAAGACGGCCTATTAAATTATCAGAATGACAACTATAGATTTTATATTTAAACGCCTGTCCATATTGATAAAAAGTGTCGTTCTTCTATTTGTCGCAATTTTGAGCGCCACTGTACCCGCGTTGTCACAAAAAGAATTTGATGACATACGGGGTACCCGTCATTGGATGATGTTCTCAGATGCCCCCAATTCGCTATACCACCATCTGGCGGGGCAGGCCTACACTTTTTTGAAAAAACGCGGGAACAAGGTCGCTTCGATCCGGTCTCTGGATGAATGGAAGGGGCGGCAGCAATGGCTGCGGCAGGAACTTAAACGGATGGCGGGGCCCTTTCCGGAACGGACACCACTGAACCCGGTTGTTATAAAAGTGATACAGAAAGACGGTTACCGCATTGAAAATATTATATACGAGTCACAGCCCCGCTTTTATATTACGGCCTCGCTATTCATCCCGGCTGTATTAAAGAACGGTAAGGCGCCGGCGATACTCTACTGCAGTGGTCACTCGGAGAACGGATACCGTGCGTACCAAGGTGTTTTAGTGAACTTGGTCCGAAAGGGCTTTATTGTTCTTGCATTTGATCCGCTTGGACAGGGCGAACGATTGCAATATTTTGATCCGGCAACTGGCAGGTCCCGTTTTCAATATCCATCTTATGAACATTCTTATGCCGGAGCTCAGGTTTTTCTGACCGGGAGAAGTCTGGCTGCATATTTTATTTGGGATGGTATTCGCTCAGTGGATTACTTACTTAGCCGCAAAGAGGTGGATGGAAACAGGATCGGCATTACCGGGAGGTCGGGTGGCGGAACGCAAAGTGCCTTAATAGCTGCCTTTGATGAACGCATTAAAGCTGCGGCTCCGGAAAATTATTTTACAAATTTTACACGTCTCTATGAATCAATGGGCCCTCAGGATGCGGAACAAAATTTTGTGGGAGCGATTGCCGGTGAGTTGGATATGGCCGACCTGTTGCTGGTGCGCGCGCCCAAACCGGCATTAATGATTACGACCTCCCGCGATATGTTTCCTGTACAGGGCGCTATTGAAACGGCTCGGGAGGTATCGCGACTGTATCGGGCTTATGGCAGGGATAGCGCCTTTTATTGTGTCAGTGATGACGCACCCCATGCATCTACTAAGAAGAACAGAGAGGCTATGTATGCTTTTTTTCAAAAGTACCTGGACAATCCCGGAGACTCCGCCGACGAACCGGTGGAGCCGTTAAAAGAAGATCTGCGGGTTACAAAGACCGGGCAGCTGTATACCTCCTTGAAAGGGGCTACTGTTTTCAGTTTGAACCAGTCCACTGCGGAAGCACAAATGCGTTCGCTTGAAAATAAACGGAAATGCGAGCCGGGCAATTTTACAGAAAGGATCAGATCTGCAAGAATACTTAGCGGCTACCGGCCTCCAGCGGAAACGGATACTCCTGTTTTTATCGGGCGCGTGCAGCGGCAAGGCTATGTTATGGAAAAATATTTTGTAAAAGGAGAGGGTACGTATGTAATTCCTTACCTGTTACTAAAACCGGATGCGACCACGGGCAGGGCGCTAATCTGCCTGAGCCCTGAAGGCAAGACCCACGGTGCTGAAAAAGGAGGGGTGATGGAATGGTTTGTGCGTCAGGGGTTCACCGTACTTGCCCCGGACCTGATTGGAACCGGCGAAATGGGCCCCGGTATCTTTAAAGGCGATTCATACATCGACAGCATATCCTACAATAGCTGGTTTTCTTCGCTGCTTATTGGGAGAAGTATTGTTGGGATACGTGCCGGTGATGTGGTAAAGTTGACAGCACTGCTGAAGACAGCGTACAACAATAACACAGTGTATGGTCTGGCAGAAGGAGCCATGGCACCTGTTTTGCTGCATGCCGCAGCTTTTGATCAGCATATCCGCCGGGTCGCTTTAACAGGGGCATGCTCTTCGTATCGGGCCATGGTCATGAGTTCTGATTATGATCCGCGTCTTCTGCAAAATGCTGTTCCAGGAAGTATCGGAGTTTACGACCTCCCCGACCTGGCTGCAAGCCTGTTTCCGCGAAAACTGCTACTGGCAGGTACAGGTGCTGCCGATGACCCGGCTTTTGAGCAGGATATTTCCGTTATTAAGGCCGTGTACAAAAAAGCTTCCTCTTCCAGATTGTTTCGGGTGGTTCCCGGCGAAAGAATCGCCGACCAGAAAAAAGTTTTCAGTTGGTGGATCGGCGATTGATAAAACGGGGGCTACAAAAGCGCTAATGCCGGGGCTGAATCTGATGCGCGAAATTAATAACCCTGGATATCCGCCTATCTCCGTTTTTTATAATAAAAATTTAATTTTTATACCCCCTTTTTTATTTAGGCCGTTGTCTTATAAGTAACAGATTGCATGGGTGAATGTCAAATTGCGGTTTTACTGCGGGAACAGATGCTTACAGCGCCGGATTGCTGAGTACATCACTGTTGAGATAGATGAATTAAAGGCTTGTTGATTTATTGAAAGTTTTAGCATATGATAACTTTGAGAAGACTATTGTGTTTTTTGGGGGTCTGCTTTATTACAAAAGCCGCTCTGGCAAAAGACTTTTTGATCACTGATTTTGGCGCCCGGAGCGGCGGCGATTTTGTTAATACGGCTGCGATTAGCGAAGCGATCCATGCCTGCCATCAGAACGGAGGCGGCAGGGTTATTATCCCACCAGGCATATTTAAGTCGGGTACGCTGGTGATGAGGGATCATGTAGAGTTACACCTGGAGGCAGGTGCCACATTGCTGGCCAGTACTGATCTGAAAGATTTTCCCCGGCAACAGCGCCCGGCGTATCGTTCGCAAAAAGATCCCGGCGGGTGGCGGGCATTGATCTATGCCAACGAAGCTTCTGATATTGCTATTACCGGCAGGGGCGTCATTGATGGTAATGGTGCGCAGCAAAAGCCGGATCCGGATTCAAAGTTCAAAAGCGATCTTGATGGCCGGCCACGAAACATTCTGTTCATTTCCTGCAGGTATATAAAAGTAGAGGGGATAAGAATGTTGAATTCGGGTATCTGGAATCAACATTATCTGAATTGCGAAGATGTGCTGGTGAATCAGGTTAATGTGTACAACCATGCCAACCGAAATAACGACGGCATCGATATTGACGGATGCCGTAGGTTTACTCTTTCAAACTCCGTGTTTGATACCGATGATGACGCCATCGTATTGAAAAGCACCGGCTCAGCCGCCTGCGAAGATGTGGTAATCACCAACTGTATAGTGTCGAGCTTTTGTAATGCCATAAAGGCCGGTACCGAGTCAACCGGGGGATTCAGGAATATCGCTATTTCAAACTGCATCATAAAACCAAGCCTTCACAATGGGCCGATATTTGGTATGCCCGGGGGCATTGCGGGGTTGTCGCTGGAGATAGTTGATGGAGGCGCCATGGAAGGGATTAGTATTGATAATATAGCAATCGAAGGTACGCAATGCCCTTTATATATCAGGTTAGGAAACCGGGCGCGAAAGCATATGGCAGAAGCTCCACAGCCGCCCGTAGGCTCCCTGCGCAATATTGTGATCAGTAATGTTGTAGCCTATCATACAGGCAATTACTCCTCATCTATTACGGCGATCCCCGGACATTATGTAGAAAATGTATCGCTCTCCAATATCCAGTTTCATAACAGAGGCGCGTTGAAGCCCGGAGATTTTATCAATGATGTGTCGAAGGTGCAGGAGGACGAAAAAGGATACCCCCAACCAACGATTTGGGGGGCGCTGCCTTCATCAGGGCTATTTATTCGGCATGCAAAAAATATCCAGATAAACGGGCTTCAGCTCCGGTCTGAGCAGCCGGATCCGCGCATCCCGGTAATTGCCGTAGATGTACAGGGAATACAGATCAGGAATACCCGGAAAATAAATAGGGAAGACAGTCTGCCTTTTTTCAGGGGGTATAACGTTACTGATGCTGATATTGAAAGGCCTTTGGGATGGAGAGTTAACAGATTTACAGACATTAAAAGTAGATAAGATGATCAGGAAAAAATACACGTTACTGCTTCTTGCAATTGGTGCGGTGGTTGTACAGGCAAAGGCCCTGCGGGATTTTAAACCAAATATCATCATCATCAATATGGATGATATGGGGTATGGAGATACCGATCCTTATGGGGCAACCGGTTATACCACGCCCAATTTTAATCGCCTGGCAAATGAAGGGATGCGGTTTACCCATTTTTATGCGGCTCAGGGTGTATGCAGTCCTTCCCGGGCGGCTTTGCTTACCGGGTGTTATCCCAGTCGGATAAGCATGGGAGGCGGTGCTATCATGCCCTGGGATACAAGGGCGCTCAATCCTTCCGAAGAAACTATTGCCAGTCTTTTAAAACAAAATGGCTATAAAACCTGTATGTTAGGAAAGTGGCATCTGGGCAATAAGGCCCCGTTCTTTCCTATTCATTACGGCTTCGATTATTTTTACGGGCTCCCCTATTCCAATGATATGTGGCCGGTAGATTATCAGGGAAGACCGGTTATCGATACTTCTGATGTGCGAAGCCGGTTTCCTCCGCTTCCGGTACTGGAAGGCGATAAACAGGTGGGAACTATTCGCACGGTGGAAGATCAGGCGACGCTGACCACTATACTGACTCAAAAAGCTGTGGCCTTTGTTGAGCAATCCAAAAGCAATCCCTTTTTTCTTTACCTGGCACATCCTATGCCGCATGCCCCCCTTGCTGTATCCGGAAAATTCAAAGGAAAAGCTGAAGCAGGTTTGTTTGGCGACGTGATCAGCGAGGTCGACTGGTCCGTGGGCCAGGTAATGGATGTGCTGGAACGAACCGGCCTT
>MKRO01000211.1:0-4681 GCA_001896965.1 Sphingobacteriales bacterium 41-5
CAATGGCGATATCGTTCCAGTTACCAACGTCAGACGGAAGCGTGCGCACCCTTATCTCTTGTATGCCCTCTTTCAAAACCAGTTGCCCGTGAGCCGGTGTATTTTTTCTGAACTCAAGCTCGCCCTTATCTTCTATCTGCCAGGTTTTGCCATTTAGCACAAAACTTGATGGTTCAAATGTAATTTGCACGCCATCGCTATAGGTTCGCACAATTGCATTTAACCTTGCCTGGTCAACCGCAGTATTGCCTCCGGAGAATATTTTTACATTGGAAATATCATTTTGCGCGGTCACATCAAAAGTTGCTAAAGGAATATTCAGGCTGTCGCCAATCGTAATATTTGTAGTTCTGCCCGCTAAAGTGAGCTTCTCATAATTTCCGTTAGCCTTAATCGTTGCATTGGAAAAACTATACTGTTGGTATTTGAACCATGGCACATCTGCGTTCAATACAAGGTCATTAGTTATTGTGTTAATGCTCCCGGTAATGTGGCTGTTGTTAAATCCCTGCAGGCTGCTATCCACAAGGTGAATATAATCATCAACGGTGTGAGTGGTAATATCAAAAGAAAAAACCTGGTTCTCCGGCGTTTCTTTAGGAGCCTTAATATAAGCGGGGTAATACCTGCTTAAAAATACATTAAACGAATTTGGAAGGTCACTGATATTAAACGTTCCAACTAAATCTGCATTAAACTCGTTGGAGCGAACATTCAAATGTTTTTTATCGTCAATAATGCTCGAAGTGAGCGATAAGGAATCAAACGAAAGCGGGTTGCCATTATTTACAAGCGTGGCGTCACTAATATTAGCGCTTCCTAAAAAGTCATCAATATTTTTTCCCGTAAAATTGGCGCTGATTTTTCCTGCCAACGAAAGATCATCTTTTGTGAGGTTTAACGGTTTAAAATTCAGCGTTTGGATATTGGCAAGAAAATCAAACTTCGGAATTTCACCACTATAATTTACTAACCCATTCAAGGTAAGTTTCGCGTTCGGGTCATTAATTTTCAGGTTCCCGTCAAACACATTTTTGTTTACTTCGCCATCCACAACAATATTCTGATAGCGGTAATTGTCGTAATCAATATAACGAATATCCGATTCGAGGGCAATATTGCCTTTTTCGGGGTCGAAGCCCGCACCTTTTAAATTTGCCGTCATTCTTACATGCCCTAATTTAGGATCGTTTAAAAGTGTTCCCAAATCAAAATCCGAAGTGGCAATCTTGCCGGAATACAAGGGGTTTTTGCCTGCGGGCATTTTCATATTTACGTCTGCCACCACACCGCCTAAGGCTGTTTGAATGGTGCCGGATGTAACAAAGTCTCTTATAAAGCCTGTAAAGTTGCCATTAAAATTCACGTATTGTAATTTTCGCAGGTCGGGGCTTTTGATGTTTTTTAATTGAGGAGCAAATGCCACGGCATCGGCATAAGTGGTTTTCAACGGCATGGCCGTGATGTCCATAAAGGTGGAATTAATATCAGGCAAGCCAGTTAGCGTTGCATTACCTACGAAGGACGTGTTAGGCCCTGCCTGTATTTGAAGCCCGCGGCCATTTAATGCGGCTACCGGCCCGGAAATTTTACCGGTCAAAGCAATATTTTTCTTCCATGTTTTCATCGTTGGCGCAAAATAGGCGATATCATCGCTGCTGATTTCGGCACCCTGAAAAACACCTTCCATTTTTACCTTGTTGACAAAATCGCTCATGTCCGCAAACTTTGAAAATTTCATGCAGAAATAATTTCGCAGGTAACTTTCGTTCGTTCTGATGTCGAGGTCTTTAAACGTCATTTCCTTTGGAGTTACCTTAGCGTTTGCAATGAGGTGCTTCACTTCAAAGCCGCTGCGCTCGCGTGTGCTAAGGTTGATGCGCGTGGTAATGGTATCCATGCGCCAGAGTACATCGCGGAAGTCGGCGTAAATTTTTGCAAATTCGATATGCTGTCCGTCAAATGCCCGCGCATCGAGCGGGCGCGAATCATTATCGTTTTTGAAGGTACCGTTGCGCAGCGATACATGGCCAACCCTGATATCCCATTTGTTGGCGTTCCAATCAAGCTGCACACTATCCGCAATCACAAGGGGCGGTGCTTTTTCCGTTGTATCGCGCGGCTTTAATCCTTTGTAAGCCCGCAAAGCGAAATATGGTTTGTTGATGGTGAGTGCATTGATGTCAATGATCTTTTTATTAAAATCAACAACATTCGGATCGGTGTTTAAAGAAGTCAGCGAAATCGTCATGTCCTGCCCCAACCAGGCATCCCGCTGCCGAACCAGAATATTTTGCAGGTCAACTTCTTTAAAAGCAATGCTGATGGCGTTTTGCTTTTTAGGTTCATTGCTTGCAGGTGTAGTAAAATAATCTAACAAAAACTGATGCCGCCAAACCGAATCGGTTCTTTGCAGGTTAATATAGGCGTCTTTAAGACCGATGTATTTTAGTTCGATATTTTTTTTCAAAAAGAACCAGTCCGTAATATTTACCGTCATTTCACCGGCGCTGAGAATGGTATCTTGTTTCCTGTCTTCAACAAGAACTCCCTGCAAATGCATCTTATCGAAAAAAGAAAAATCAACCCTTTTGATCTCAACCTTTGTTTGTAAATCTTTTGAAAGCCGGCCGGTAACTTTGCCGATGATCCAGTTTTGAACAGGGGGTGTTTGAATGAGCAGCCACAGGATCAATACTAATCCTAATATTGACGCCAGAGCGATGAGTAATATTTTTTTGAATTTCTTCAGGGAACCTTCAGATTAAAATATTTGTAAAAGTAAATTATTCAGGTACTTATAACAAATTTGTATCCCGTGTTCTTTAAATTTATCGCGGGAATACTTATTGCGCCATCATCAACTAACTTTGAATGTAATGACATTATTTGAATGCCAAACGTTTTATTTGTATTTATCTTGTAAAAATAGCCGCTGAAAATGAAATATTTAATAGCTTTTTTGTTTTTGCTAACCTGCTATTTCAATTCGGGGGCGCAGGAATTTGGCGGCAACCGCTTTTCAACAAAATGGCGGCAATTGAATACTGACACAGCAAGGATCATTTTCCCCCCGGGCCTGGATAGTTCTGCCGCGAGAGTTGCAGAAGTCGTTCATTCAATCGCTCAGAAAAACCGGTTAGCGCTCGGTGAAAAACTAAAAAAGATCGACATTGTTCTGCAACCGCAAACCATTATTTCAAATGGTTATGTAGGCCTCGGCCCTTACCGCAGCGAATTTTACATGACTCCGCCTGCCGATAATTTTGATATGGGCTCCATTCCCTGGGCAGATCAGTTGGCGCTGCACGAGTACCGCCATGTGCAGCAATACAATAATTTTTATACCGGCGCCAGCAAAGTGATGCGATATCTTTTTGGCGAAGAAGGTTATGCGTTCGCGATTAATGCTTCGATACCAGATTGGTTTTTTGAAGGTGATGCTGTTTACCAGGAAACCGCTCTTTCGCAGCAGGGCCGTGGCAGGCTACCATCATTCCTGAACGCCTATCCGACCCTTTGGCAGGCAGGCAAAAATTATAGTTGGATGAAGTTGCGAAACGGCTCCTACAAAGATTATGTGCCCAATCACTACGACCTTGGATACCTGCTGGTAAATTATGGCTACGAAAAATACGGGAACGATTTCTGGAAGAAAGTTACAAACGATGCCAGCGCTTTTAAAGGATTGTTGTACCCCATGCAAAAAGCGGTGAAAAAATATTCGGGGCTAAAGTATAATGATTTCACAAAACAGGCGTTGAAACATTACAAAGAAATGTATCAAAAAACTTCGGCGTTCGAGGTTCCGGGTTCGGGCGCCCACCAATCAACATCGAACATTGTAACAAACTACTATTTTTCGCAACAAATTTCTGCCGACTCCTTATTGTATTTAAAAACTTCTTATACCGAGCGCCCGGCTTTTTATATTAAAGACGGAAACGGCGAACACAGGCTAAGAATCCGCGACATTGGCATTGATGAACAGTTCAGTTATAAAAACGGGAAGATTGTTTACACTGCTTTTGAAAACGACCCGCGGTGGCAATGGACAAATTATAGCATCATAAAAATCCTGAACATTCAAACAAACGAGCAAAAAACGCTTCGGACTAACACAAAATATTTCAGCCCCGATATTTCAGAAGACGGGAAAACAATCATCGCGAATCATGTTTTTCCCAACGGAAAATCTTCACTTGTATTGTTGAAAAGTGATGACGGGAATATCATTCAGGAGTTTTCAGCGGACAGTATCAGCTATTTCGGAAATCCAAGATTTTTAGCTCCGCGAAAAATAGTTGCGGCGGTTCGTTTGCAAAATTCAAAAAGTTTTATCGGGTTGATTGATCTCAACGCAAATTCTGTAGCTGCAATTACGCCCCCGGCTTTTAATACCGTTGGTTACGTAAGTGTGCTGCGCAACTTTGTTTATTTTTCTGCTTCGCAGGGATTGAAAGATGAAATTTTTTCGGTAGACATCCAAACTAAACAATTAAAAAAACTATCAACCGATCAACTAACCAACTATTTCCCCAATGCGGGTTTTGGAAAGATCAATTATAGCTACTTTACAGCCCTCGGTTACAAATTATCACAGCAATCTGAAAAAGATGCGATCTGGCAAAACGTAACTACCAACGACTTCATAAACACTCCCTCCGGAATTTTTTCAGCA
>MKRO01000211.1:4709-5143 GCA_001896965.1 Sphingobacteriales bacterium 41-5
GAGAAAAATGATTTCAAAATCCTACGCCAAACTTACCAACCCGTTCAACTTTCACAGTTGGCGCCCGAACTACGATGACCCCATCTTTGATTTTACGGTTTACGGAAATAATATTTTAAATACTGTGGAAACCCAATTGCAGTACCAGAATAATCAAAACGACCGCACGCATGCCGTTGGCGGAGCTCTTGTTTACGGAGGATTGTTTCCTTTCATCAACGTGGGATCTAAATATACCTTAGACAGGAGCCGGAACATTTCAAATAAATTAAAAGAATGGAACGAGTGGGATAATTATGCGGGCGTGAGCATTCCTCTAAGCTGGGCGGGTAACAGAACTTTTAAATTTTTTAATTGGGGGGTAACCTATTCAAACCGCACAGATTTTAACAAGGGTATTTACCGCGATTCATTTCGTACCGTAAGGTTTGGCT
>MKRO01000212.1:0-2183 GCA_001896965.1 Sphingobacteriales bacterium 41-5
GCGGTTATACTGATTTTCTTTAAAATTTAATACTTTCATTTTTTTTAAAATTTCATTAAATCGACCGCCTCTTTTGCATCTGCTTCTATTTCTTCCATCGCTTCGGCTGTGCCGTGAGCATAAGCCATGTTTTTATTTTGTGCTTCGGTTAAAACGGAACTATGCAGCTCACGGGGTATGCACATTAGGAAATTGCGGACTATATTAAGCGTTGGAATATAAGTTCGCAAGCGGTCTGAAATATCTTGCTTTAAATCACCGTCATTTTTGTTAATCTCTTTGATCGCTTCATTCAAAAGATCGTCTGGGATCATTGAAAGTGTGCGTGTAATTTGGTTAACCTGATAGGCGTAAACTTTTATTTTTTCTTGCATGTTTTTTTATTTTATTGATTAACTGTAATTTTTTCTCGTTTGCCGGATTTGATCCAGTTCAGCAAATCGCTTTCAAAAACGAAAACCCGCCCACCCTTTTTGTAGGTGGGAAATTCATTTGCCGTCCCCTTGTTATACAAGGTTATTGGATGCAACCCTGTTAACGCCGCCGCTTGTTTTATTGTTAAAATTTTTTCCATTTTAATTAGTGTAAATTAAATTGAGTTAGCGAGGCTTAAAAATCAATAATAATAATTTGCCCTTGTTTTATTAAATTGTCTTATGTCATGCTATCATACATAATACTAATACCGAAGTATCTCTAATAGTTCAACCCCAAACAAACTAATGCCCTCGCCTTTGGGTGCTAATGTTGGCAGCCCGTCCGCTCGCACCGTTACGTAATAAAGTTTTGTTTCGTCAACTTCATGCCGGGGTAAATCCATCAAAAAGCGATGTTTGTATAACGCCTTGTCAATTGCCTGAAATTTCTCTTTAGTCATCTTTTAATGTAATTTTTAAGAGTTTAGAATTTTATAAGCTGTTGGCGCGTGTTCTGCAAATAATGATACTGGTATTGTTGGCAATCCTATGTCTTCCAATACCGAGCATTGTTCCTGTGCTTTCTCGTTATTTGAATTTAAAACCGCGTATTCCAAATTATCGAGCGCGTTTATCAAACGCCAATGATTATAGATTGCATCTTTTTTTATCGGCATATCCCACTCCTTTGGATAGTCGTATTCCCTGCGCTTTATTGTTGCCGCCTGTGGTGTAGTGTAATTGCGAAGTGCCGCGTTTTTTTCTTTAATCTTACCAAAATCTTCAACCACTACTCCAGCGCGTTTAATAAGATCAAAAACGAAATTTACAGGAACATCACCGCGCCCCGTTTCAATTGCATTTGTATATTTCAAATCTGCATCGGTACTATTATAGTCAGGTGAATATTGGCAAAGGGAATGAAATATGTTCCTGCCATCTTCGTTAAGTTCACCAGCGAGCGCAAAGGCAAGGTTTAGATAATTATCGTAAGTAGGCGCAACGTCCAATTTCTGCGCCTCAACTTCATTGATAAGCTCGGCTAACGGTCGATAATCTGATAACTGAATTTCTTTTATTTTTTTGTTGATCCCAGCATTTACCTGTAAGGCTTTTTTAGCCGTTTTTAAGGCGGGTATTTTCCAGTGAGGCAAATATATTTCCGGTTCATTTTCGTTAAACCAATAGCGGTCTGAATAGCCAAAGAAACGTTTCCGTGCGATGTTCTTACATTGCTCGTCAATTGTCAAACCTATATTGCTAAAATCAAACGCCAGGCTTTTTGCTATAAGGTGAAAATCTTCGTTTGATCGCGTTGGTTTAATTCTGATAACAGCGTAAACGCCCGCGCCTCTTATACTGGTAGCAATTGCGCAAACATGAGGTAAAGGCATTAATTTATTAAACATTTCATCAACCGATACGCCCGGATTATCGGAGGCATCAATATCAACAATTATAACTTGAGCATCCTCGCTAACATCATTATTTGACGTGCCGCCGGAAAGTACAACCGGGAACAAAACGGGAAAATTTTCGGCTTTATATTTTTTCTGCGCTTTTACTTCATCCTCGCTACTGGTCGGCATATCTCGCATGTACATAGCCTGCTCTTTACGTTTACCGCTTTGTATCATTTTTGCCAGTTCTGCTACCCCAGTAGGTATGCTATCGGTGCATTTATTTGCCCACGAAACTTTGATATTTTTAATAAAATCGTTCATTTTTTGAGGTTGTAGGTTGTAAGGTGTATGTGCTTACAACATT
>MKRO01000212.1:2249-6778 GCA_001896965.1 Sphingobacteriales bacterium 41-5
AACATTTTTTGGGAAATATGAGATTTGATGAAATGCAATATTGGTAAGGGTTTCAGCGATTTGTGAAAAGCGGTGCGGTTGTAATGTTGTAAGTTGTAAGGTGTATTTTGAAAACTTTTAAAATTTTGCACTATACTATAAGCATAGTATTTATTTAATCTTTTTATATTAATATCCTTACAACCTTACAACTATTAGGCTCTAATGCAATGCTGGTAAGGGTTTCAGCTGTTGTAAGCACTTGTAAAATACCTTACAACAATCTTACAACCTTACAACCTTTATGTAAATGGTGCTTTGATATTCCTAACCTTCCAGCCGTACCGCACTTGTCCGTTTTGTCTTTTTGATACTCGCTCATAACCGCACGCGGCTAATGCCTTACCAACCTTCATAGGGTTTAGTTTTATATTTGCGTAACTCTGTAACGCGATAGCTATTTCACTCGCGAACATAAAACCGTCTGCATCTTTTACAAATACATCGCTTAAAATTTCAGCTTCAAAATCTTTGGATTCATTTACGCCCGTAAGGCTGTCCAGTAGCTTAATTTCTTCGCGTGTTAAATTCCAGTCCTCACCATCAAAGAACAGTTTAAATGCCTCGCGAAATAGCTCGTCCTTATCAATGGCATTAAATGCTACCCAACCAATATTTGTAATGCAAATCGGGATAATCCTGCGGTTGTTTCGCTTGTCGCTGATTATCTCCAGCTCATTTGATGCGCCAAAAAAAGATGATAACCGTTTGCGTGTAACATTACCTTTACCGTAAGGTGGCTGGTAGGTGAATTTATCTTTTGACAGTAACGCGCGAATTCTCGCGGCATCTCTTTTTAGCAGGGTGTCCATCTCATCGATAAATGCGATCAAAAAACTACAAACGAGGTCGCCGTCCTCTTTATGGTTGCCCGTCAATTCCATGTTAGCAATATATTTTCGCAGCGATTCCGGCAGAATATTACGCAGCAAATATGTTTTGCCGCATCCTTTCGGGCCCACTATAACGGGAAACAATGGGTTGTGGTTGTCATCGAAAATGCTCGCTACCAATCCGATAAACCAGCGTTTTAAGAATAGCTCCACATGCTGCGTGGTCATTCCCTGAATAGGATCGAGGTTGAAGCACTTGGCAAGGTCGCCTATCTTTCCGGTGGTCGGTGTTTCAGTATCTAATGTACTGCAATAGTCCGCTAATGGGTTGTAGCTCTTAATATGGTCGCTGCCCAAAAATAAAAGCCAGTCGCTGTGCCTTATTTTTTCATGGTCAGGGCTGATACTGGTCATAGCAACATACATACTTTGCTCTTTACGTTGCGTTACCTCTTTGCCTTCATCTTCAAGTTTAAAAGTAAGTTGGTTAAACTTTAAAGTAGGATGTGCATTGTGCAGGAACTCTGCTATAATGGCGAATTTATTATTTGATATGCTTTTAACTTTCGCCTGTTTTTTTTCCGTATTTTTGCGGGTAGAATTGTCCAAACTCTTTACCGCATTTGTATATTTTTGCATTTGCGGTTTTTTTATTTGTTAGATAATAGGTTGTCTATTTCGTCAAGATCAAAATAAAGTTTGCGACTGCCCGGCATTCTCAAAGGCTTTAAAACGCCCCTGTGAACCTTGCCGTACAAACTCGGCATAGGGATATTATATTTCTTACTTACTTTTTTTGCTTCAACAATACGTTTACCGCCAGTTAGTGCGGTATCTTCGGTTTTCGTTTCAGCTAACTTGTTGTATAGCTGTTCCAGCCGCTCCGTGCGGTCGAGCAATAGCCCGATTGCGGACGGCATACTTTCAAATGTTACGTTTACTTTTTGCATGTATTATGATTTAATACTGCATAGGTAAACGGGGGAAAAAGGGGAAAAAAGGGGG
Organism: Sphingobacteriales bacterium 41-5; assembly: GCA_001896965.1. Lineage (GTDB taxonomy): Bacteria > Bacteroidota > Bacteroidia > Chitinophagales > Chitinophagaceae > Niabella. The sequence continues at coordinate 4,127 of MKRO01000212.1, forward strand.
TGTTTAGGGGAATGTTTTTAGTTGCGTTGCATTGCTTTTATCAGTTGTTCGTTAGTCTTATTTTCGTGATCAAAAAACAGGCTTTTTATAAACTCCAAGTAATTCAAATCTTTACTTAGCCCCTGTGCGCCTCTTGTCCTTACGTGTATCTGGTAATATGCCCCGGCCACTGCGTTAGCACCTTTACTGGTTTTTATTTTTTTTGTAGCACGGTAGCTGTTATCCTGATAGTATTTAATTGTTTCTTTTATGGCAGCATCCAAGTCATTGTTTAAAAACCTGTCTGCTACCCTATTTAGTTCAAAGGCAACAATTCCGCTCAAACTCTGATTATGTTCGGTGGGTTCGTAATCAGTCAGCCAGCGATTAAAATTTAAATATGTTTCCTTACTTGAAACGAAATCCAGTCGTTGTTTAGGAGTGAACCCTGTATCATGGTCTTTTATCATTCCATCAATTAGATTCAATAATTCTGATTTAAACAGGTTCCTGTCATTCGTATTTGATTTTTCAAAAGCTCTATTAAACACTTCCTCAAATTCTTTATCAGTTTTAGCGGCTCGCCTGTACGGGTAAGTTTTGGGAACCTTGTAAATTTTCCCTTTATAATTCTCATCTACAATATTTCCGTTTTTATCCTGCCAACTAAAATACGGTATTTCATTTTCTTTGTCCTCCACCAAAAAGAAAAAACTATTTTCAAAATCATTCAAGATTTGCCCTTTCCAGTAATCGGTGAAAAATTTATCGTTTTGCATATTTAATGATTTTACCCCCAAACTGATTGCATTGCTTCCTGTGCATCTTCGCTGCTGATATTCACATAACGAGCGAAGCTCTTATAATCCCGCCAGCCGCCTATTTTCATAACGTTTTGGGCGTTCATACCACGTTTTAACGATAGTGTGGCAAACGACTTGCGCCCGGAGTGCATACTGATTAACTGATGTTTCGGATAGGTATTTTTTTCAACCTTGTTGCCCTTCATTCTCACGATCTCGATCATGTCATAAAATCCTGCTTCCTTACATAGATCATGTAAAGCATCATTTGACTTTTGGTTGCTGATAATAGGCAACGGGCGTGGGCAATCTTCATACTTCGCCAATATCGCACGGCTGTATTTATTCAAAGGGATTTGCAATTTTGCCTTAGTCTTGGTAACGGTCTGCTGAATGTAATCTTTTTTTATCTGATTCCAATTAAGTTGCTCAAGGTCGCTGAAACGCATTCCGGTAACACATGAGAACATAAACACATCACGAATAGCGGCAAGGCGTGGTTTACCTGCTAAATCCATTTCCCAAAGGGTGTTAAATTCATCCTGTGTTAATGCAATTACTTCCAGGTCGGTATCTCTTTCAATCTTAAAAGCCTTGTAATTTTGGTTTACCTGCAAACCTCGCTTTTCTGCGTAATTCAAGAACGTTTTTAAGGTGCTTAATTGTTTGGCAACGGTTATGCTGTTCAGGTCATGAGCATCGTATAAATAAGCCTGAAACGCCTCAAAAAAGGCATAATCTACATTGGTAAACGTTACTTTGGTTTTTGCATAGCTTTCATATTCTGCCAACCTGCGCCTTACTGTTCGGTAAACCTGCAAACTCCCTGCTTTGCGGGTTGCTTCATTCATGCGAATGTAGTTGTCCATAAACTGAAATAATTCATCTGTGGGAGCATCTTTTTTTGTGGCAGGCTTTAGCTTTTGCGCTAATTCATCTTTAATCATTCGGCTGCTATATTGTACGCCGTCGAGTTCAAAGCGGGCTGTAATGGCTTTTATGTCGTCCTGCAATTTGTTTAAGGTAGCATTATCTTTTTCGGCTTGCTCGGTTATAGGCGGCAGGTCTATTTGCCGCAATCCGTACTTTTTTGCAAACTCCCTGCTTAATGCAGTAACCTTGCCGTTTTTGTCGTCCCATTGTTCCGGGTACATGGAAACGCCTGTATTGTGGTAAACCCGGTCACCCTTTACCGAAATAATTAGATGCAAAGGCACGGTTCCTGCATCCTGTTTTTTAGTTCCGCCTTTATTGGGCTTGTCAATTCGTAACCAGTAGCGTAATGTATATTTTGCCATACCAAACGTTTTACTACCTGCAAAGTTAATAGGTAGCAATTTAGGTGGCAAATATTTTCTTTGTTTTATTTTGTAAGATTATGCACAATCTTTTAAACATAGTGTTTACAAAGGTTTCAAGATGTTTGTATAATAATGCAAAAAATAGAGAAAAATAGGTTTGCAGTCCCTCTCTCTCCGCCAGTATCAATACAAAACAATTCAAAAAGCCTGAAATCGTAGTGTTTTCAGGCTTTTTTGTTTTCCTACCTACTCAATTCATTCATTAAATCGCATGGCTAAGGGGGCAAATTCGGTTACCCAAACAAACTCAAAATCCGGGTAACCGAATTTCTCCGAAACACTTGTCCAACAAGCAGTTCAGCAAATGAACATCTTGTTTTGACTGATTTTGAATATTAATTTTATCACTTATAAAACAACCTAAAATGAACAAAACATTTTCTATGTTTTTCTTTCTCAGAAGAAAATCCAAAGATCCTGAAAGCTTATCTCCCATTTATCTTAGAATAACGCTGGATGGAGGCCAGTCAGAATTGAGTACTAAAAGGTCTATTCAAAATTCACGTTGG
>MKRO01000213.1:0-1367 GCA_001896965.1 Sphingobacteriales bacterium 41-5
ACCCCTGAAGATATAAAACCGGGCCTTTCGAAAGACCAGTTTCGCACGAAAATTTTTGAAGAAAGAGGCCTTGAGTTGGTGGGTGAAGCACAGCGGTGGTTCGACCTTGTAAGGATGCGCAGTCCGCTAAGTTCCGCTCAATCAATGTTTGAGTATCAATTTAAAGAGGTATTGCCAAAGTATTCTCAAACGATGCCAACATATCAAACCGGCCCCAAAAAATATTCGAATTCTTTTGCGGTGTATGCTCCGCAGTTGAATGTCACATTTCCAAAGTTTTTGTTGTTCCCAATACCAAGTGGCGAAATTACCCAAAACCCTAAAATTGGTACTGCTAATCAAAACCCGGGATGGTAGTGGCTATTTTATTAATCAGCCGAAGTGCTTGTGGCGGCTAAGTTGCGTCGCACACTTCAATTGTAGTGTAAAGATCGGTTATATGAAATTTAAAAAATCACATGTTTATTTATTCTCCTTTTTGTTGTCGTCCTCTTTGGCCGCGCAGCAAAAGAACGTTTTCGACGAATCGAGAATGCTTCTGAAGCCTGTGAAATATAGTGACGTTCAATTAAATAGCGGCCCTTTAAAATCTCAATTGGAAGAAGTAAAAGACTATTATCTGAATATTTCCAATGATGATCTTTTGAAAGGTTTCAGGCAAAGAAAAGGCTTCGATACAAAAGGTGCTAAAAATTTAGGTGGCTGGTATAGTAACGACATGTTCCATGTTTTCGGGCAAATATTAGGCGGCCTTTCGAGGTTATATGCGGCAACCGGGGACGAACGCTGTAAACAAAAAGCAAATTTTTTAATTAATGAATGGGGAAAAACAATTGACAGCGATGGATATTTTTTTTATTCGAAAAAACCGAATGCCCCTCATTACACCTACGAGAAAATGGTGGGCGGCCTGGTTGATAATTATATATTTACCGGTAACCAAAACTCTTTGAAGCATTTAAACACGATTACTGATTGGGCAATAAAAAACCTGAACCGGGAAAGGCTTTACGGCCAAACCCAATCAGAATGGTACACGCTTTCTGAAAATTTATATAAAGCGTATAAAATAACGAACGATAAAAAGTATTACGATTTTGGTAAGCTTTGGGAGTATACTGATTACTGGAACTCATATCAAACACCAAATGTAAAGTTAAGAGATCAGCGGCATCATGCATATAGCCACGTAAACACCCTGAGTGGCGCCGCCGCTGCTTATTTTTTAGATGGCGATGACCGCTATAAAACCATTATAAAAAATGCGTACGACTTCTTACAGCGGGAACAGTGTTTTGCTACCGGTGGCTACGGCCCCAACGAAAGATTTTTGTCGAAAGATGACCTGGTAAAAACGCTTTCTGAAA
>MKRO01000213.1:1387-5998 GCA_001896965.1 Sphingobacteriales bacterium 41-5
CAATGCGGCTCCTGGGCAATATTTAAGCTGAGCAAATATTTAATAGAAGCCACAGGCGACGCAAAATATGGCGACTGGATCGAGAAAATGCTGTATAACGGCATTGGCGCTAACGTTCCGATGGATACAGCAGGAAAGGTGCAATATTACTCAGACTATCACCCTCGTGAAGGTTCAAAGTTTTTACATCCGCATGGCTGGAGCTGCTGCACCGGCACAAGGCCGCAGGCAGTTGCAGAATACGAAAACCTCATTTACTTTACCGGTAACGATGGTTTATATGTAAACCTGATGGTGCCTTCTCAGATTGAGTGGAATGGAATGAATGTTGTGCAAAACACGTTCTTTCCTGAAAAAAATTATACCGAAGTACAGTTGCAGTCACAAAAAAATCCTGGTAGCTTTTCCATCGCCTTTCGCAAACCATCCTGGATGAAAGATAAGGCAACCGTGGAAATTAATGGAAGAGCCGTGCAGCCTGTTATTGAAAATAACTGGATTAAAATAAAAAATAATTGGAAGAATGGCGTTAAAATAACGGTGTCTTATCCGATGGAGCTTTATCTCGACAGGCTTGATGACACCAAAGTTTTTCCCGCCGCCGTCATGTACGGCCCTGTTGCAATGGCCGTTGCTGCCGTTGACCCGTATCCCTATAAAATCGCGATGTCCGATCCTAAAGACAATTTCACTTTTAATGGCAAAGCTCCTTTAAATTATGATGTGAAAAACTATCCCGGGCTTGTGCTAAAACCCTACTACCAGTACAAAATGCATGAGCCGTATTCGCTGTATATTGATACGGCTGGTTCAACAATTGTACTCAGCAAAGATTTGGAGTTTAAGGGCGATTGGATAAAGTCCATTCAGCACGGACGAGATCATCATTATGCCAAAGTAGCCAATGAATATGTGCGAACAAAATTTAACGGAAGCGGGATAAAAGTTTTTATAATTGGCTTCAGGAACTCGGGTAAAGCGCAGGTTTGGATAGACGGCAAAATGGTTGAAGAATTTGATACTTTCTCCGGTAAAGAAAATGAAAAAAGTTTCGTAAAAGGTTACGGTGGCTTAATGCAGGGTACTCATGAAATAAAATTGGTTGCAACGGGGCAGAAAGTTCCGGGGTCAAAGGATAGTTTTATTAATTTCCGGAGATTTGAAGTGATTCCATAATTGTGAATTTAAACTTTTTAAAAATAATGGAGTCTAAAAATGCGCTTATGAAACCAAGCATGATAAATTTTTCTCACACAGTGGAATGTATATGCGGAGCTCCCTGTCTGACCGACAGGCAGGCATCCGACCATTAAAAACCCGCCCGAACGGCATTCAGCCGGGCGGGAATAAAAAATATACGGATGAAACGTCTGTTTTCAATATTAATTTTTCTTACGTTCATAGCTACTACACGTGCCCAGAACCGCCCCAACATCATCCTTATTCTTGCTGATGATATGGGTTATAGCGACATTGGCTCCTACGGTGGCGAAGTTCAAACACCAAATCTTGACAAGCTCGCGAAAGAAGGTATTCGCTACCGGCAATTTTATAACATGGCGCGCTGTTGCCCTACCCGCGCCTCGCTAATGACTGGGCTTTATCCCCATCAGGCAGGAATGGGCTGGATGGCCGCCGCCGATCTTGGAACTCCGTCTTATCAGGGCAATTTGAATAAAGAATGTGTTACGATTGCCGAGGTATTGAAAACTACAGGGTACAGCACTTATATGACAGGTAAATGGCATCTGACCAATGAAAGAAAAATTGAAGGCGAAGTAATTGACAACTGGCCCAGGCAACGAGGTTTTGACAGGTTCTTTGGAATCATACCCGGCGCCGCAAATTATTTCACACCCTTTGTTTACAGCGACAACAAAAGATACAAAGCATCCGACGATGGTAATTATTATTTGACGGACGCCATTAGCGACACAAGTGTGAAATTCATCAATGATCATTTCACAAAAAACAATTCTAATCCATTATTCATGTATGTAGCTTACAATGCACCGCACTGGCCGCTACATGCGCCAAAGAAAGCAATAGAAAAATACAAGCAGCAATATTTAAAAGGCTGGGATGTAATGAGGGAGCAACGCTTTGCAAAACAAAAGCAGATCGGTTTGTTACCTGCAAATGCTGTGATGTCGCCCCGTGATGAAACAGTTGAAGCATGGGATAATCTTAACCCCGCGCAAAAGGAGGAAATGGCTTCCCGCATGGCAATTTATGCAGCACAAATTGATATTATGGATGAGGGCATCGGCAGAATCGTAAATGCGTTGAGGAAGAATAAACAGTTAGACAACACACTGATCTTTTTTCTCAGTGATAATGGGGCCTGCGCTGAATTTATTACCAGTGGAAAAAGTAAAGCTGTTGATGGTACCGCCGATACCTGGGAAAGCTATCGTATTAACTGGGCTAACGTGAGTAGTACGCCGTTCAGAAAATACAAACATTACACGCATGAAGGCGGCGTGGCAACGCCGCTGATTGTTCACTGGCCTGATGGGATCAAAAAAAATCTGGATAACAGTTACGCAGTTGGTTACGGGCACCTGCCTGATATTATGGCTACCTGTATTGATGTGGCAAAAGCAAAATATCCTTCAACTTTCAAAAACAATAAAATTCACGCTTTGGAAGGAACAACCCTCGTTCCGAATTTCTCCGGGCAATCGAATCACAAAGGCAAAATGTTTTGGGAGCATGAAGCAAACATTGCTGTTCGTGACGGGAAATGGAAATTGGTGGCCTCCACTAAGGAAGATGCAAAATTTGATAAAGCAAATTTGGAGTTGTATGATATGGACACTGATCCCACGGAGATGAGTAATTTGAAAAATAAATATCCTCAACGCGTTGAAAACATGTATAATGACTGGCTGAAATTTGCAAACCGTATCGATGCTTTTCCGCTGGATACACGCGAGTATAATGCGAGGATGCAGTACTATCGGAGAAATATCAACGGAGAATTTGATGACAATTTCGGCGGCTGGAACATACGGCCCGGAAATTCAAAAGTTGGCATCATCGAAATTGATAAAGGTGGCAGGATTTCCGGCAAAAATTCTGCGCTCGTCGAGATAAAAAATAAAAACGGTAAACCCGCGGATCTGGCCATGTTCTGGCCTTTCCGAATCAACTCCGGAGAGAAGTTCAGCATTGCACTTAAAACGAAAGCTAATAAACCGGTAAACTTTTATGTAAGGCTTGAAAAAACTGATGAACCCTCAATCAAACTGATTGATGAACTGATAAAAGCTTCGAATGAAACAGGCAATCATAATTTTGTTTCAAAGCCTGCGGGTGAAGGTGGAATGTACCGTGTTGCTTTGTATTACGGCGCAATGAATGCAGGGGATAAAGTGTGGGTGGATGATGTGCGGTTAGCTCCTTCGAATTAATTAAAAATATTTGACCCGGCTTTTGAACTTTTGAATTTATTTCTACATGAAGAAAACAACAGTTTTATTCCTTTTATTATTTGTAACAGGCTTTGTGTCTGCGCAAAAAAGCAAACATATTTTATTGGTAAGCATTGATGGATTTCGGCCTGAGTTTTATAGAAGCGAAAAATGGATGGCTCCCACGTTAAAAAATTTGATGGCGGCGGGAGTTTATGCAGATAAAAATTACAGCGTATTCCCATCAGTCACTTATCCTTCGCATACAACCATTGTTACCGGCGCAAATCCCGGCAAACACGGGGTGTACTACAACGCGCCCTTTGAGGCCGCGCCAGGCAGATGGTATTGGGAGAAGAGCTTTATTAAAGTTCCAACGCTTTGGGATGCTGTTAGGCAGGCAGGGCTTACTTCAGGTTCGGTAATGTGGCCGGTAACGGTGGGCGCACCGATTGATTACAATATCCCTGTAAAACGACCGGATGGTGATGAAAAATCGGACCAACTATCCGTTACAAAGCCTTTCATCACACCGCAAAGTATGATACCGGAGATGATGGCGGCTCTTGGTGGTTTATCACAAAAAGATTTTAAATACGAAAGGGTTGACATTACCATCGGCCGGGCCGCATCGCACATTATAAAAACATACAAACCTAATCTTATGGCGGTGCATTTCATCAACCTCGATCATACGCAACATGACCTGGGAATGCATGGCGCAGGCGTTCAGCAGTCTTTAACAGTAATTGACAGCATGCTCGCTGTATCGATCACATCATTGAAAGATGCCGGAATTTACAATTCAACTGATATAATCATTACCGGAGATCATGGTTTCGCTGATGTATCAAAAAGTTTTTCTCCCAATGTTTTATTAGCGGAAGCGGGTCTTTTATCCGGCGATAAAAACTGGAAGGCGAAATTTCAACCTGCTGGTGGCTCAGCGTTTTTGTATCTGAAGGATAAAGGCGATGTAACGACTTTAAACAAAGTCAAATCTGTGCTAAACAGATTGCCCGGTGAGCAAAAGCAACTTTTCAGAATCATCGATAGAAAAGAATTAGACAGAATGGGCGCCAATCCTGAGGTTTCGATGGCGTTGGCAATGCAAAACGGGGGCTTCTGCAAACGGCGCTTTCAAAGGCAAAGTTTACAGTGAGAAAAAGAAGATAAATGGTTCTCATGGGCAGTA
>MKRO01000214.1:0-432 GCA_001896965.1 Sphingobacteriales bacterium 41-5
ATGAGGAATTTTCTTTTTTTGTTATCGTTGTAAAACTTGTGATAGAATTGAGCCATCACTACCATCGTTTCGGGGTTTTCTTTAAACGGGTTCATCACACCAAATCCCGAAGGTAGCGACCCCGTATATTCCAGTTGATCGTTAAAAGCGATGACCTTATCGGCGATCGTCATGAGATTAGCTGCTTTTTAGTTTTGTTAATACCGAACCTTTGTGTGCTGCCACATGATCTGATTTATCGCTTTTTATTTCATACTGAGGATCGCTCGCAGTGGCGTGGTGAGTATACCCTTTGTATTCAAAGTCTTTGGTGTGCACTTTAATGATTTTGCCCCAAACCCTGCCTGCTTCCGAGTTCCAGCTTACGTGGTCGCCGGTTTTAAAATCAGCCATATCATTTTGTTTGAAAGTATATAGAATTTTCATCGTGAT
>MKRO01000214.1:524-4600 GCA_001896965.1 Sphingobacteriales bacterium 41-5
TTTGCCTTTAAATAATCTGAAACCATTGAACGATGGCAGCGCCACCAAACGGCTTCCGAGCACATGAAGGCGGTTGTTTCTTTTTCTGCGATCTTTTCAAGCTCCCCAATCGCGCTTTTAAACTCTTGTGTCTGCATATAATCAGCATAACCGCGAAAAGAGGCATTTCGCCATCGGTTGTTGAGAGAATCTTTGACCCCCTGCCTTCGTCCGCCTAATTGTTCAATGTGTGTGTACTTTATATTATGTTCGGGCAAATACAGTTCCAAATTCTGCTTATTGAAATGAGGGTATTTTCCCGAATTCGGAAACCTTCGTATATCCACCAAATATTTTACCGAAAAGGATTGCAACATACTTATGAACTCTTCCAGCGAACGAGTGGAATGGCCGATGGTATAAATAATTTGGTTGAAAGCAGACGCCATTTAACATTCAGTATAATCATCCTTAAATATCCCATTCACCCCGATGATGCTGTTAATAAAAATGGTTGTGCCATTATCTAAAACAACAAAAGGTTCTGCATCGTCAAGGTTTAAATCTTTAATCAAACCCTCGGCACGTTCCATCCCTTTTGCATCGTACAAAATGCGCGCGGTATCATTACTGCTTTGGATTTCGTGAAGAACGGCGTCAAATTTTTCGTTCTTCTTTAGAGTGAGTCTTTGATCCATGATTCGTCATTTATAATATAACAACCTTTAGAAATAAAAGTTACACACCTAACTGTTCCCTTCCCTCCGGGGTCAGCATTTCAAAACTCCATGGCGGGTCAAAAGTCAGATCAATGGTTGTGTCTTTTTCAGGAAATTCAATTCCCAGCGCATTTTTTACACCTCCGGTAATGGCTTCGCCCATTGGGCAATGGGGCGTAGAAAGGGTCATCGTAACTTTTATATCGTCCTCAATAAACTCAATATCATAAATCAGGCCGAGGTCCACTATGTTTACAAATAGCTCCGGATCTATAACTCTGTACAAAGCGTTTTTTGCTTTTAACTTGTCGTCATGTTTCGGATCAGTAGGTAGAATGATCATAACTTCTATTCAAAATATTGCGGGTAGGTTTCTAAATAGCGATTCAGTTCCTGAAAGTTTTTTGCAGACGCGGTTTCGGATTTTAAACTATCCAAACTTGCTTTCACAGGAATTAAAAAATTATGTAACTGGTTATGTGCCTCACCCGTCATGGTACACTTTTCAAATATTGTTTTAAACTCCTGTTCCAAGGCCGGCAACACATCCGCAGGCGCTTTGTTTTGTGCAATGGCTCCCTGTGTAATAGATTCCATTTTTTCAACACCTTCAGTTGTTTCTGCATTGGCTTTCCATTTTTTACCATCATCCAATGTTACAGTGGTAGAAGTGCCTTCATGACTTTCAGCCGGCGCCGCAGTTGTTGCCTCCTGGCCGTGATCGTGACTGTGGTCGTCTTCATGCTTTGCATCGTTACAGGCAACTAATGCCAAAAAAAGAACGGAGAAAAGAGTCATCTTTTTCATATTTCTAAATTTTAGATTTTTATTCCAATATGTTTGTTTTGTGCAGCAATGTTTTTGCCACATTATACCCATAAAGCACTGAAACGATTACCCATAATCCCAATGCAATTCTTATCAAAAGAATATTTTGTAATACAATCGCAAATGCAAGCCCGGCGAGCGCTGCGATAAAAAACCAAAATTGCCACACAACCAGCCCTTCGTCATATAAATGCTTCGGCAAAGGCACTTTTACTTTTCCTGATAAATGTTTATAATGGCCATTCCAAACGATAAACGGTAAGGTTTTAAATGTTTTTCCCAGAATAATGCTCGTGATCCAACCCATAAAAAGCAAAGTGCCATACAAGATTGCCCACTGCGTTCCTTTCGCGTAATAAACAACGGGGATCAATAATACAGAAAGCGCGAGACATACGAATGAAATGATCGTATGCTTCATCAACAATTCTACTTTTCTTCTTACCCTTGTTTTAAAGGCATCATACAAATACATCAGCCAGCAAACAATCCCTGCGAAAACAATTAGGGCATAAATTAAAAGTCTGCTACTCACACCCATAAAATAACCATCCGCCAAAAACAGCACCAACCCCGCATTCTGAAGTACAAAAGCATATTTCAACAAATACTCTTTTTTCGATTTCCCTAACAAAAACATCGGCACTAACTTGGTACTCACACCCGTAATTAATTGCAGGAACCATCCCGCCAAACCTGCGTGGGCATGCAGTTTCAGAATGTCAAGATGGTTTTTCCAAAAAAACGGGAAAGCCAAATTAATCGCTAATAGCAATCCCACAACCGTGGTAAATAACAACCAAATAGCAGAGCTGGTTATAAAAAGTTTTTGTATGGAATACCGGGAACAAATTTTGCCCGTTTGCCAAACGTTGAGGCAGTACATCATTGTTGAGAGTACAACCAGTGTGCCGCCCGAAATCATCACCCAGCCTGTATTAAAATCCCAAAATGAATACGCCAGTAAAAGAACTCCTGTTGTTAAAGTGTACCAGCTAAACGAAGCCAGCCTCGGGCTGTACAAATCTTTTTCACAAATTACTGGTAGCAATTGATGTGCTGCGCCAAAAATGATCATCGTGCCCCAGCCTAATGCAGCCGTGTGAACAACAGTAAGCAAATGCGGGCTAAAATAATGACGTGTAAAGCTTTCAGCACTGATTAACATTAAAACACACAACACAAAAAACGCTACCGCACCAGTTGCGTAAAATGGAAGAATTGCACTGTTGGGGGGCGCTTTGCCTATGTTAATGTCAGCCATTTTTTATTCGTCTTTATTATCTTTTTTCCGGTTGCTAATCAACGATATCAACCGTTGACCATGAATTAACATTTTCAGCCTTTGCCTTTTTAAAGAAATAGCTGTGTGCTTGTGTTCGAGGTCCCTACTACTCGTTTTATAAACTGATAGAATTTGTTTATAAGTAAGAACGCCAATGATATTTTTGTTATTCTTTGAAAGCACGGGCATCACATCCACATTTTCGGTTGCCATTAATTCCACCGCCTTTCTCAATGAGTGATCTTCATTTACAAAAGCCGCCTTCCTTCTAACAAGTGAAGCGACGGAATTGTTTTCATCATGATGTGTGCTAAAAAGATTTGATGTACTAAGGATGCCCTGAAACTCGCCTTCATCGTTTGAAAGAACAATGTAATTTATCATCGGGTCATATTCATTCTGCATCCAGTTTCTTAATTCTTCAATGTTCATACCGGTGTTTACAGTAATGCCCGGATCACCCAAAACCTGCCCCACCATTACTTTTGATAAAATATCAGATTCATAAGAGTGAGGTGTAACCACGCCTCTTCGGGCGATCTTTTCAGTCATAATCGTGTTTTCCATCACAAGGTACGATACAAAATAGGCCGCAGTACAGGTTGCTAATAATGGTAATAATGCATTTGATTGCCCGGTGGTTTCTAACGCGAATACAATGGATGTAAGAAATGCCCTTGATGCGCCTGCGAACATTGCAGACATGCCAACGAGCGCCGACAGCGGAATTGAAATACCGGCAGTTGGAAACCATTGGTTACCGATGCTTCCTAACAACACACCCACAGCACCGCCAATTGTTAATAAGGGTGCAAGTGTTCCGCCCGAAGTACCGCTGCCTAAAGCAATAGCCCATGAAACAAATTTTAAAATGCAGAGCATGAGCACCATTTTTATGGGCATGCTTCCGGATAAAAGATCTGTGATGTTCTCGTAACCTACACCTAAGGTTCTTGAATCAAAATAACCGATGATGCCAACAACCAAGCCTCCGAGCGCGGGCCACCACATCCAGTGAATGGGCAGTTTCTCAAAAACATCTTCAACCCAATAAACAATTTTTGTAACGCCAACGCTTAGTATCCCCAATATGATTCCAACAACGCTATAAAAAAACATTGAAGCGTTGGAAGCCTCGCCAATAGTGGCTTCCATAGGAAAGGCCACACCGTGATGAAATAAAAAATGATGCCCTGCTGCGCCCGTTATGCAGGCCAGTGCCACAGGAATAAATGAGCGCGGCGAAAATTCAAAAAGCAATAATT
>MKRO01000214.1:4636-6209 GCA_001896965.1 Sphingobacteriales bacterium 41-5
GCCGTTGCCCCTGCGGCTAATAATATCTTTCGTTCATTGGGAGTAATTTTGATGATTTGTCCTAATGTAGAACCTAATGCGCCGCCGGTAGCGATGATTGGCCCCTCAGCACCAAACGGGCCGCCTGTTCCTATACAAATTGCAGAAGACAATGGTTTTAAGTATGTGATGGAAGGTCTGATCTTACTTTGATTGGTAAGTATCTGCTCCATCGCTTCGGGTATACCATGGCCTCGAATCGCTTTAGACCCATATAATGCCATCAACCCAACAATAATACCGCCAATAACAGGAACCAAAATTACCCAAATACCAAGGTTGTTTCCTGCCGGGCCCGCCGCAGCGACTGAGGCTTTGCCATAAAAAGAAAGGTTAGTAATGAAATAAATAAGGTTGATCAGCAATTTAGCTACAAAACTTATCAAAACACCAATAAATACCGCAGCTATAGATATCTGAAACAGTCTTTTTTTATTATAATTTTTTTCATTTGATTTAACGCCTTCTGATTCCATTGCACTATCAAGAGAAAGCGATACAGGTATTTTGTTTATTGACATTCGAGAACTTTATTCTGTTGATCGATACAAGCGAAGGTAACTTTCTTTTCTTAAAAATCAGATGACTTTATCTGAATTATCCCTTATAAGTTTGGCTGTTTAGCTAAAACTAAATAGGTTTGTGACTCAATCCTGATTAACATCTTTTACAGGAATAAAGTATATCAAATTTTTAATCTCGAATAAGACTTACAATGAAAAATAACATTATCCTTATTGTCGTAGCTACGGTTTGCGTTCTTACAAGTTGCAGAACGAATACTGATGCAAACGAAGGACGCGCATTAAGAAATGCAGAAGTAAAAACAAGTGGCGATGCGGAAAAAGCTGAAATTACTGCGGCGCCGCTGGTTCCAAAACCTGTGGGCAACCGGCCTGCAAAAAAACTAATCGTTGAGTTGGAAACTACTGAAACGGAAGGTATTATTGCAGATAGCCTTAAATATACCTTCTGGACCTTTAACAACATAGTGCCCGGAAGTTTTATACGTGTGCGCGAGGGAGATGATATTGAACTTCGCCTGAAAAATGCCGCTAACAGCGCCATGCCACATAATATTGATTTGCACGCCGTGAATGGCCCGGGCGGCGGCGCTGAAGTAACTTTTGTTTCGCCGGGCAAAGAAGCCTCATTTCATTTTAAAGCATTGAATCCCGGCTTATATGTTTACCATTGTGCGGCGCCTCCTGTTCCCATGCATATTGCAAATGGTATGTATGGTTTAATTTTAGTGGAACCCGAAGGAGGCTTGCCAAAAGTTGACCGTGAATATTATATTATGCAGGGTGAGTTTTATACCAAAGCCGGCGATAACAGCGTTCTTGTTTTTGACAATGATAAAGGGAACGATGAAAAGCCCGATTATGTTTTGTTCAATGGGAAAAAAGGCTCGCTTTTGGGCAAAAATATGTTGCAGGCAAATGTTGGTGAAACCGTTCGTTTGTTCATAGGAAATGGAGGACCGAACCTTGTTTCTTCCTTTCATGTGATTGGAGAAATATTTGACAAAGTA
>MKRO01000214.1:6229-6785 GCA_001896965.1 Sphingobacteriales bacterium 41-5
GGGTAGCCTCGTAAACCATAATGTACAAACCACTTTAATACCGGCCGGAGGCGCTACTATTGTTGAATTTACTGTGGAGGCTCCGGGCGAATATGTATTGGTTGACCACTCAATTTTCCGTGCATTTAATAAAGGCGCCATCGGCAAACTCTATGTGTCAGGCGAAAAAAATCACGAGGTATTTGAAAAGATAAAATAGGTTTTCATTTTCTTTCCCGCCATCGCGGCCATGTATAAAATAGCTGTAACTATATTATTCCTGTTATGTTTCTTCGCGTGTAAAGAAAACGATTTTAAAAAGAACCCCGAAGCAGAAAACAACGGTATAAAAGGCATCGATATAAATACAAAAATGGTTTTTATACAAGGTGGCAGCTACTTGCCATTTTACGGCGATGCTAAAAAACAGGTGTCCGTCGCGTCTTTTCTATTAGATGAACGACCTGCTACAAACGAAGAGTTTCTGGCATTTGTTACAGTAAACCCACAATGGCGTAAATCCAATGTGAAACGCGTGTTTGCTGATACAACTTATTTGCGCGATTGGCCTTCTGAT
>MKRO01000214.1:6809-7118 GCA_001896965.1 Sphingobacteriales bacterium 41-5
AGTTTTGTATCGTGGTTTGCAGCTAACGCATTTGCGGAAAGTACCGGCAAACGCCTGCCAACATTAGATGAATGGGAATATGTAGCAATGGCTGATGAAAAAGATTACAATGCGCGCGGTAAAAAAAGTTATTCTGACTATATTATTAGCCTTTATTTAAAAAAGAACAAACAACTTGAGCCGGTAAAAAAAAGCCAGCCTAACGCCTGGGGTATCTACAATATGTTTGACCGCGTTTGGGAATGGACGGATGACTTTAATTCTGTACTGACTACCGGCGATTCGCGGGAAGGCAGCTATGATGACAAA
>MKRO01000215.1:0-1154 GCA_001896965.1 Sphingobacteriales bacterium 41-5
AACTACAGGGCAACACACACCAGGTAGTAACCGGCGTGGCAATTCTCAACGGGGAGAAACAGGTTTTATTTCATGATTCAACCGAAGTAGTTTTTCATAAACTCACGCCGCAACAAATAATTTTTTACGTAGATAAGTATCAACCGTACGACAAAGCCGGCGCTTACGCTATTCAGGAGTGGATTGGTGTTGTTGGTATAAAATCAGTTAAGGGAGATTTTTACAATGTAATGGGATTGCCTGTAAGCCGCGTGATACTTGAACTTGACGCTTTGAAAAATCCCTTCAGAAATCATGACGAGCAAGACTTTGATTTAGGCAACCCAATTTATGATGAATAATTTTCGCAATGCGATGTTTTGTGATTCATTGATGAAAAAACACCGGGCAGCCAATTTAAAAAACCACTAACCATGACGGAGCAACTTTTTCAATTCATTTGGCAATTTCAGTATTTTAACAAAGATTCACTGGACACCACCACGGGTGAAACCATTCAAATCAAACATCCCGGAACACTCAACACCAACCAGGGCCCGGATTTTATGAATGCAAAGGTTAAAATTGGCAATACATTATGGGCGGGTTCTGTAGAACTCCATTTGAAAACTTCCGACTGGGACAAACACAAACACACAACCGATAAAAACTACCGCAATGTCATTCTGCATGTTGTTTATGAAAATGACAACGCCGCGAACGATATTCCCACATTAGAACTGGAAACGAGAATTTCGCACAGCCTGTTAAACCGATATGCGGAACTGATGGCTTCGCAGGCCTTTATTCCTTGCGAAAACATGATCGCCACTGTTCCGAAAATCACGGTTGAAACCTGGAAAGACAGGTTGATTGCGGAAAGGCTGACAAGAAAATCGGAAATCATTTTTGAATACCTGCAACAAAATAACCGGCATTGGGAAGAAAGTTTTTGGTGGATGCTGGCAAAAAATTTCGGTTCAAAAGTTAACGGTGAAGCGTTTGAGGCCATCGCTAAAAGCATCCCACAAAATATCCTTGCCAAACACAAAAATAGTCTTCAGCAAATTGAATGTTTATTATTGGGGCAGGCAGGTTTATTGATTGGGAATTTCACTGACCCCTACCCCGTGATGCTGCAAAAGGAATATAAATTTCTAAAAGAAAAATACCAA
>MKRO01000215.1:1208-1707 GCA_001896965.1 Sphingobacteriales bacterium 41-5
CCCACCGTCCGGTTAGCTCAACTGGCAGCGCTCATTCAAAATTCGGTTCATCTTTTTTCTAAAATTATTGAAGCCGAATCGTTAGCAGATGTCAGAAAATTTTTCGTGGTTGATGCAAATGATTTCTGGCACTATCATTATAAACTTGATGACGAATCGGTTTACAAGCCAAAAACGATGGGCGCTGCCACAATCGAAAACCTCATCATCAACACCGTTGTGCCAATCGTTTTTGCCTACGGCTCGGCGCACCAAAATCAAACCCTAAAAGAAAAAGCCCTGCAATGGCTTTCGGAGGTCAGTGCTGAAAAAAACAGCATCACCAAAGGCTTTTTGAAAATCGGCGTGAACGTTCAAAACGCATTTGATTCCCAATCCCTGATAGAATTAAAAAACCAATACTGTACCTATAAAAAATGTTTGAGATGCGCCATCGGCTCTTCTTTGCTAAAGAAAATTTGACAGCCACAAGCAGCAAACCGAATTACAGATTACCTTT
>MKRO01000215.1:1761-6350 GCA_001896965.1 Sphingobacteriales bacterium 41-5
TATGAAAAATTTTGTTTTGATTTTTACACTGGCTATTGGCATTTTTCAGTCCTGCACTAACAACGATTCACATCCTTATGAAACCCCAGCCATTGTAAAAGACCACGTATCCCTGTGGTAAAACAAGGCCCTGGAACAAATTGGTTGACGACCCCACCTATCTCATGTTAAATACCGACAGCATGAGTACTTACATTACGCCATACATTGAGGAAATTTTAGAAAAGCAACAGCAAAGGTTTTCCGTATTAAACATTAATTAAAAATACCCATTATATCTTTTTAAAAAATAATATTCAGCGGCTGTTGCGTTTGCTCGTCTTTTTACGTTCTATATTTTAAAAGAAACCAAATTATTTTAAAAAACTAAAAAATCATCGACCAATGAAAAATGTATTGCATTGCCTTGCAATAATACTGCTGCTTACTTCCTGCTGGAAAGAAAAGCATGAGGAGGTTTTGGGATACGCGCCCGTGTACGGCAGTGATACGGAACTAAAATCAATCTTGCTGACGGCGGCTCAACCTATTGAAAGTGGTGGCAAAATTTATGTTTACGACAAAATGCTTTACCAGGTTGAAACCGGCAAAGGCATTCACATCACCGACATTTCCAACCCCGCAAGCCCCGAAAAAAAAGGATTTTTAAAAGTGCCGGGCGCACAGGAACTGGCCATCAAAGACAAGCTGGTTTTTACCAACAACATGAAAGATCTTGTAATTGTAAAAATTGAAAATAACACCGCCACAATTGTGAGGAGATTGCCTGACACGTTCAAGAATCTTTTTAACCATTCGGTACCGCCGGAAAGGGGAAAGTTTGAATGCCCTGACCCCACAAAGGGTGCTGTTATCGGCTGGCAAAAAAAGAAGCTTCTTAATCCCGCTTGTTCTTACTAACCCGCTATTTCTACCAATCAATTTTCAAACCCCAACAATGAAAAAATCGCTATACTTTTTAATACTTTGTGCTTTTGGCGCTGCTATTTTCGTGTCCTGTAACAAAGGAGATTCGGCTCCAAATAACCCTGTTGGTGCTGGTGGCTCCACAGCAAGAATGACACTTGTGGGCAATTATTTATACGTTGTAAATAATGCTGAACTACAAACCTATGATGTAACCAATCCATCGCAAGCGCTGTTGCTAAGCAGCCAGAATGTGGGATGGAACATTGAAACTATTTTTCCCTACCGGGATAAGCTATTCATCGGTTCGCAAACCGGGATGTTTGTGTTTGACAACAGCAATCCCAAAAAACCTGTATTGCAGGGCCAGGCACAACACTTCAGGGCCTGCGATCCCGTGGTGGCAGATGATGACTATGCTTACGTTACGCTGCGCAGTACGAACAATGGCTGTGGCGGCACATTGAACCAATTGAATATTTACAATATTGCCGGCGTAAAAGTAATGACGCCCTCACTGGTGAGCACGCTTGTAATGCCTGAACCACATGGCATTGGCAACAAGGGCAATACCTTATACGTGTGCATGGGAGAAGTGGGGCTAAATGTAGTTGATGTTGCCGATAAAACGAAACCGAAAGTGATTAAAACCATTGATGATGATGAGAATTATATTGATGTGATACCGTACGAGGATGTGCTGATTGCTTATGTGCAGGGCGGAATTGTTTTGTTCGACATCAGTAACCCGGTTAACCCTGTAAAAGTTTCAACTTAAAAGCTGATTAGTGATTGAATCTCCAACTATCAATTTTAAAGAGAATTTAATACGATGAAAAAAAATATTTACTCCCTGAAAAAAATTATTCTTTTCACCTTTTCATTTGCAATTCTTTCTGCTGCATTTTCGCAGGATGTAATTTATGTGAACCCGAAGGAAGTGGGGAGGCCCGCGCCGCCGCAACCTCGGTGGATGCCCGCAAAGCCCCTGAAACCGGGCGCTATCAGGGAAGACCACGCGGCCGCAAGAATAATTATGGGCAGCGTAACTGAAATAACGCCTGCGTTTCTTTTTTATAAAAAAGATAGCGATGCTGATGGAACTTTATATACTACACCTGTTGTAAATATCGATTCGGTTGTGTTTGCAAACGGAACGGTGCAAAAATTCACCCGCGAATCAAGAATGCCGGAATATAAACTAAGAGACCGCCGCGAATATTCAAAACTTGGCACCAACATTCTCTCAGGCTCATTTGGTGTGTTTACTCATCGCGTTCGCTTTCTCAACTGGAGCAATCAGAATGATCCCGATTTTACACCTTTTATAAAAACCGGCTTTTCTTATGAAAAGGTGCTATTGAACGACAGGCTTGGTATTGAAATTGCTCCGTTTATCGCAATAAATAAAAAAGGTTATGGCGGCGTACTGCAAGCCAAATTCTATCCAAAGAATTACGGGCGTTTTCGCGTGGGAATGGGCCCGTTTTATACCCTGTATGTGCGTGATAAAGCCACCAGATATTTTAACAATGTGGATTGGTACACGATGACGGTGGATCGCCAGGTCGCGATGTCTGTACTTGGTTTTGGAGTTCAGCTTCAATCGCACCTCGACAGGAACTGGCTCGTAGCCTTTAATGCAAATATTGGCGGTGTGGTCGGTTATACCGATCAAAATAAAAACTACCCGGGATTTAATGTATCTTCTGAAACAGGTACGGGCCAGGGAGAACTGAGATTAGGAATTGGCTATCGGTTTTAAAACTTAACTTCACAATAAATCTATTTTTATGAAAACAATTTGCACCATTTTTTTAGCCGTGATTTTATTGATCGGTTGCGACAAACCCGGCGCGGTGGAAACAAATTTGCCCAAATGTGTTAAAGATAAAATTGCAGAACTTGAAAAAGAGCCGGTTACTAATCCTCCGTCGAGCATTTGGCAATTTGAATACAACGGAAAGACCGTTTATTACGTGCCGCCGTACTGTTGCGATTTCTACGGAACGGTTTACGACAGCGATTGCAGGGTTATTTGTCATCCGGATGGAGGTATCACTGGCCAGGGAGATGGCCAATGCCCTGATTTTGCTAAAAAGGCTACTAACAAAAAATTAATTTGGGAAGATAACAGGTAAATGATAAAGCAGAATCCGTTTGGTTTTGAATACAGAAAATTATTTTTTATCAACAAACTGACAAACAAAAACAGTGTCGATCGGCTTTCTGGAAAGCGTCCAACTGGGCCTGCCGAATTTTGAATAATAAAGACCCGCATCGCCACTTACCGCAACATAGTTCAATGGCGTGACCTCTCCCCAAATTTTTGCTATAACCGTAAACGGATCTTTAGAACTTACTTTTGACGCCCACAACTTCGAAGGAATTACCAAATAATCCCCTGGCTTAGGTGTTGCAGTTTCTAATGTATGTTCAATCATCCCGTTTTCTCCGGCATACCATGTCCACCCGCTGGTACCCGTTGCCCATACTTTGCTTCCGGGTGGCATACCTCTCATAATTCCCTGCGCTGTATTTCGGTAAAAGTCAGCATATTCCCAATCTGAAATGCCAAGTAATAAACTTAGCACGAAAGAAGCAACTACAGAAAACGCTAATAATTGTGTATTGCATTTCGAAACAGCAGCATCTGCTAATAAAAGAATAAAAGGAATTGAAAGCAGCACGTGACGGGTGCCCATAAATGGGGCAAACAATATGAGGAAAATTAAAATTGCACCAAAGTAAACGACAACCGGCATATACAAAGAATTTAGCAGGGTTGCTATAGAGAACGGTCTGAAAAATTTTCTATAAACGATGGCAAATGTGGAAATAAGGATAATGGCCCCATTAATAAAAAACAGAATTTCGAGATGTGGGGTCATTCCACTCCCATAAGCAGCAGGGCTGAAATAATAGAATATTGATATCACCACCAACAATCCGGCAGACACATAAACAATAAATAAGCTCAGGTTCTTCTTCAAAAAATAGGCGAGAGAAATAACGCCAAAAGGCGCGATGCTGCCCAAGGTTGTTACATAGGCCCATGCTCTTTCATACAAAGTACTCCTAGCTCCTATTTTTCGATCTAAAATATGAACGCCGCCGTATTCCCATTGATTCCACAAACTCCACAACACAATCAGGCCGATGGGAATCATAAAAAACCATAAATTTTTATACTCCTTTCTTAAAATAAATATTAAAGCAATGGCACCCAAAAGGGCTAATGCCGTATACTTTAAAAAAATAGCTGCTGTAACCAACAATATCGCAATCAAATTATATTTCGCCTTTTTCGTTTTTTGGACGAGTAACAAGTAATACAAAGAACCAATTATCAATGCCAGCAATGGTACATCTGTGTGCACATTTTGGTTCACTAACAAGGCCGGGCAAAACCCAAACAAAGCCAGCGTCAATAATGGCCGCTGAACTTCTACTAAACAAGCCAATTTATAAAACCAGAAAAGTGCAAGGAAAGAAAATACAGATATTAATAAATGAAACGCAATTTCATTAAAGCCAAAAATCAACGAAACACCGGCAATCATATAAAACAGTCCCGGCGGCTGATTTGCGACGTAAATGGGTGTAGGCTCCAGCTCGTCCCATCGAATCGTACCTGTCATGGGCCTTAGCGGATCTTTTAAAATATGCTGCGCCGCTTTAAG
>MKRO01000215.1:6375-9354 GCA_001896965.1 Sphingobacteriales bacterium 41-5
AATAGGATCATCAAAAGCGGCCTTCTGGCGAAGCCATTAAAATTAATTGCACGCACTTAAATGAAAGTTTTGGTTTAGTAATACAATCGATAGCATTCAGTTCTTAATCAGTACAAGCAACAGTTAACAAACTAACTGGCTAACACACACAGCAAAAAACAGCAGGTGTTACTTCACGTTACACTCAAGATTTACGGTAATACTTGCCGTTTTATTTTTTGATGAGGTATTGAACGTGCCGCCGTAGCTATAATCTTCATCACTGTTTTGCCCGGTAATCTGAAAGATTCCCATATTAGCTTTGTTCACTCCTGAGAGGCTGCCGCCTGTATTCTTCGCAATAATATCCGCGCGCTTTTTAGCATCTTCGGCCGCTTTTGCCAACAGGTCGAGTTTCAGGTCGGCAAGTTTGGTATAAAAATATAGTGGCTCAGGCGAGTTTAATTCAATACCGGTTTCAATCAACTCGGTAATTTCGCGGGAAAGCAATTCCACTTTAGCAATATCCGTTGACTGCACTTTCACGTTCTGCGCAAGATTATAACCAGTGAACTCGCTACCCGTCATTCTGCCCTCTTCGTTATACTTTGTACTAAATTGCTTATCTATTTTTACAGATGAAAAAATAATTTCCTTATCGGTGATCCCTTTTCTTTTCAGGTAACTCTTAATATTATTCTCATCCCGCTTTAACTGTGCATAGGCTCCCGGCAAATCAAAAGCCGTTCGGTTGTAATTGCCATTCCATGCAATCAGGTCACTGGTAAAATTAGTTTCTGCGCTGCCCGTAACCCGTATTGTACGCCTTTCTTTAAACTTGTATTTATAAGCTCCCGCCAAAATTAAAGAGCCCAACACAATACAAAGCCCAACAATCGTTAATCCTATAAAACTGCGGGATTGTAAAAAATTATTCACGGCGTTTTCTTTAGTTGACGTTTCCATTTAGTAAACTTTTTAAAAATAAGAACGGTCAAAGTTAATTAATTCGCCAGTTCGATCATAGCAGGTAGCTTTTTTATCAAATTATCCTCTCCATCAAAACCCACTTCTTTAAATTTAATATTGCCAGCTTTTCCAATGATAAATTTGGTTGGGATGCCTTCTACTTTAAAGCTACTTACTACTTTATCATCCAGGTCCATCAGCACGTGAAATTCGCTGTAGGGTTTGTCGGCAATGAATTTCTTAACAATATATGCTTCGGGAACCTGTATTATACCAGCCAAATCACCAGATGGTGTATAAGTAAATCTAACCTCATCCCCAGGTTTGGGCTTTTCAGGAGTGTAACTAAAATTCACTTGCGCAAATACAGACGCAGGTACAATTAACGCAGCTAATATTGACATTAAATTTTTCACCAGTATATTTTTGATTTTTTTTAATGGTCGGATGGAACTCCGCATATACATTCCCTCCCGATTACTATCGGGATGAGAAAAAATTATCATGCTTCATTTCATGGATTCTTTTTAGCGTTAGTGGTTAAAGTTAAGATAGTTTTCGGGAGGTC
This sequence comes from Sphingobacteriales bacterium 41-5, assembly GCA_001896965.1. Classification (GTDB taxonomy): domain Bacteria; phylum Bacteroidota; class Bacteroidia; order Chitinophagales; family Chitinophagaceae; genus Niabella. Next base: position 7,892 of record MKRO01000215.1, read on the forward strand.
AAAAAATTAATTAGTGAATTTTGTTTAAATAAGAAAAATCGGTTAAACTTTGCGGCCGTTGCGGAGTCTAAATGCAAATCTGCCAGAATTATAGTGTATCGTCCATGAAGTTTTTATTAAGCCTCTTATTGTTTTTATCAACTGGTTTTTTTAGTTATTCCCAAAACAACAGCATTAAAGGAATTATTGCGGGTAATGTTATTGATACCACAACAGGCAAAGCTATTGCGGCCGCTACTATCAAACTAACCCCCTATTCTGATACTGCTGCTTCCCAGTCGTACCTCAGTGATGAGAACGGCGCTTTTGAAATCCCTGATATCAGCTTTGGCTATTACAGCATTCAATTTTCGGCCGTGGGATTTTCAAAAATAAAACTCGATAGCATTCATTTTCGGGCCGACCGGTACGATTTTAATTTGGGCGATATTAAAATGTTCCCCGAGGCAACAGAACTTGAAACGGTTATTGTTTACGCCGAAAAACCTTTGGTTGAATATAAAGAAGGCGCCGTAATTTACAACGTGGGCGAATCGGTTTTAAGCGCCACCTCCAGCACGGTGGAGTTACTAAAAACAATGCCGCTGATCTCAAACGATGCCGATGGCAAAATTTTATTAAAAGGGCGTGAGCCAAGAATATTAATAGATGGGAAACCTACCAATTTAAACGGTGACCAACTGAACGATTTGCTGGAAGCAATGCCGGGCGGCATGATTGATAAAATTGAATTGCAAACTACACCGCCCGCCGAATACGCTTCAGAAAGCGGCGGCGTGATTAACATCGTAACTAAAAAAGGAAAAGTTGGTATCACTGCAAGGCTTAACACCTATGTGGGTTCGCGCGGCGACGCTAATGTTTCGGGAACGATTGGTTACAGAAATAAAAAATGGGTATTGCAGGGAACCGTTGGCACAAGGTATAGCCGGCTGAAAAGTGAATCTGAATCTTTACGGGAAACTTTTTTCTTTAACAAGAAGGATAAGGAAATCATCGACAGTAGTAATTTTTTATTAACGCGTACCCAAAGCCGCAACCAGGCGCTGCGCCCTAATTTGCGGTTTTCGGCAGATTATGAAATCAATAAACAAAGCCAGTGGAACATGACCGCTATGCTAAATTATAACGAATTCAAAAACATCAGCGCTAACAGTTATCAAAACCTCGACCGGTTTAAGAATGTAACAAAATTTAGCACGCGTAATAACACCAGCGACGGGTCTTCGTTCACACCGTCAATAACCAGTGACTACCGGTGGCGCAATAAAAAAAATCCTAAACAAATGCTCAGCCTTTTTGGCTCAATGAATTTTGGCACTTACAACAACGACCGGATTTTTATACAACAATTTCTAAACGCTGATGGTACTACAACCGGCCGCGACAGTACCGTAAAACAATTCAACGATAATAAAAATTTTGGCTGGGAACTGCGCGGCACTTATAATTTACCGCTCTCA
>MKRO01000215.1:9502-9835 GCA_001896965.1 Sphingobacteriales bacterium 41-5
AACGTTTACACCCTGCGTTCGGGGCTTACGATCGATTTACCGAAAACCTGGCGTATTATAACAGGCGCACAACTTGAAAACACCGGCGTTCATTTCAGGTTTACTAACGGAACAAATAACAGCGGCAATAATTATTGGATTGTTATGCCCAACCTGACCATCCGCAAAGAGTGGCGCCCATCTGGCTTTAGCAGTGCATTAACCTACCGACGGGCCATAAGAAGGCCAACCCTCAACCAATTGAACCCCAGTGTTGATTACAGCAATCTGTATTCCATTAGATTTGGCAACCCAACACTCACCCCGCAACTATCCGATAACTTTGATTGGAAC
>MKRO01000216.1:0-450 GCA_001896965.1 Sphingobacteriales bacterium 41-5
TGCCGGATATGTCTTACGATATTTATATTTCGAGCGGGGGCCCAGGCGATCCGCTAAGCACCCGTTTTGATGATTGGGATATTAACTGGAATAAATGGCTTGACGGTATTAACCGCTGGAATAACAATCCTGCGCATTTACAAAAGAAATTTGTGTTCCTAATCTGCCATTCGTTTCAACTGGCCTGCAGGTATTATAACGCCGGCCTTGTTTGCAAGCGCCGCTCAACTTCCTTTGGCACTTTTCCGATTCACGTATTGCCCGAAGCAAAACTGGACCCGGTTTTTAAGAATTTAAAAAATCCGTTTTACGCTGTTGATAGCCGCGATTTTCAACTGATACAACCCAATCACGACCTGCTGCACAAAATGGGCGCCTACATTACCTGCATTGAAAAAGAAAGACCGCACGTTCCTTATGAAAGGGCGGTGATGGGCATTCGTTTCAGTC
>MKRO01000216.1:521-1230 GCA_001896965.1 Sphingobacteriales bacterium 41-5
AAAGGGAAACGGTTATCAAAAACCACGGCGAGGAAAAGTTGAAAAATATGATTGAGCATTTAGACGATCCCAATAAAATCATGTGGACGAACATCAACTTTATTCCCAACTTTTTAAATGAAGCGTACGACCACTTAATGGTACAGGAATTTGTGGAGGTTTAAAAATCTGTTTAGTTTTATTGGTCAATGAAATTACTGAGGATGCGCAATAAATCTGCGTATTTGCGAAATAAATTCTATTCGTTCCCTTTCATTTGGCTTCTTTTAATATACGCAACTCTTTCGGGTAGTAATTATTGATTCGGTTCTGTAAAACATTCATCCAGCCCAGCGGATGATTTTTGTAGCAAGCCACCTGCCAGCCTTTTTGCGTATCAAATGAAATATCTTTTCGCTGCAAGAAAGCGACCGCCTGGTGCAGATCCAACTCAGTGCTCGTAACCACCTCATTCAAAATTGAACTCATCGCCAGTGCGTGATCCGGTATCAATTTGTCTCGCATCATTTCCCCAATCAATGTGCCGGAATAGATAACCCTGAGATGGTTCAAAAGAACCTGCATATCCTCAAAATGTATTTGTGGCCAGGCATAAACTGTGTTTTCGTTTTTTACAAATTCGAGCTCTTTTGTATTCACCCATTTTTCAATGATAGGCAGTTCCTTTTTTGAGGCCTTAGCGATGGAGTTTTTTATTTTAAACGCCGCA
>MKRO01000216.1:1373-1876 GCA_001896965.1 Sphingobacteriales bacterium 41-5
GTTGGATCCAATAATATTCCAATCACGGTCAACATTTAACTGCAGACTTTGCAAACCAAATTCCCCTACCATGCCAATCAACAATACCTTCATCTTCCTTTGGAGAAAATGAACAGGTGGAATAAATAATAATTCCGCCTTCTTTAAGAGCGGGAAAAACATCGGCTACAACCCTTTGCTGGCGCTGGCTACAGAGCGCGACATTATTTTCGCTCCATTCCTTCACCGCATCCGCATCCCTCCTAAAAAGCCCCCTGCCACTGCACGGCGCATCAATAATAATCACATCAAAAAAACCTGCAAGTCTGGCAAAATCCTTTGGGTCGTTATTGGTAACAACCACTTTGCCTCCACTCCACTTGAGGAGGTTGCTCTTTAAAATATTTGCCCGTGAACGAATGACTTCATTGCTCACGAGCAAACTTTCTTTTGATATTAACGATTGAACGTGCGTGGACTTACCACCAGGCGCCGCACTAAGATCGAGTACTTTAATCGGTTTT
>MKRO01000216.1:2046-6591 GCA_001896965.1 Sphingobacteriales bacterium 41-5
AAAGTGGAAAACATGGCTTTAAAGGGTTCAGCCGCAGAGAAGTGACCTGCTCATTAGATTGATGAACCGATGCAAAAGGTTCTTCATCAAAACCTTTGACATTTCTTAAAGATTCTATTAACGATGGGGGTAACTGCACCTGGCAAAAATAGCGTAATCGAAACGCTTGTCAGAACTGCAACCCTATTTTCATTACGAACCGTTGTAAATTAAAGTCTTCTTTGTTTGAGTGGGTCCAATCTTCAGTAAAGTATGGCGGTGTAGGGATTGTCCTTTTAAAAAATGTATTTTGAGTGTAAGTTTTTGCACTATACCCTGCCGCTAAGTTAAGCGCAAGCTTTTCAGCGAGTGCGATCTTATACCCCAGGCCACCTTCGTAAAAAACGCCAGGCTTCATTTCCACTTTTCTCCAATCGTCTTTTGTGCCTTTGGTAACCAGGTTAATACCTCCATCCACATAGACGAAAGGCATATTCGGCTTATTTAAAATACTCTTACGTACATCTAAAAATATTGGTATGGATTGCTGAAAATAATCATCTATACCACCCCCAACACCTGCAAACCAGCCTCTGTATTGCAGTCCGTGAATGGTTTGTGCCTGAATTTTAGACTTATTACTTCCGTATAAAATGCCAACATTAAACATTCCGGAGTAAGCAGGGCTTTCCTGTGCAATAGTGTGGTTAAACCCAGTGCAAATCATAATGAAAACAAGGCTTACAATTACTTTTTTCATCCGTATATATTTTTATGTCCGCGCGGCTGAATGCCGTTCGGCCGGGGTTTTAATGGTCGAATGCCTGCCTGTCAGACAGGGAATTTCGCATGTACATTCCCTCCCGATTGCTATCGGGATGAGAAAAATTTATCATGCTTCGTTTCATTCGAGTATTTTTTAGTTGGGGATCTGGTTGTCCGGCTGCGCCGGGATAATTTCGCATTTGAATTTTCTCGTGATAGCGACAGTACGGGAAAAGTTATTATACTGTATTTCCCAATTGCACTATTTCTCTAATTTGGTTGTACTTAGCAGTTTGATATTATTTAGATCTTTATAATCGTATTGGTAGATTCCCTTCCGGCCGACAACTATCGCCAACCCGTTCGTAGCAATCACGTCAAATGGTTCAATATCTTTAATAGTAGTAATCGGTTTCAGATTACTCACATCGGCGGCAGCATAAATTTTCAGTCCCGCCGTTCCATCGCAAATAAACAATGTGTTACCATCAAGCGCCAAGCCGTAAGGATTTTCAAGCTGATACGATTTTACAAGCGTAGGGCTGGTGAGGTTTTGAATATTCAATACGGTTAGTTCACTTGTATTTCCTCCGCAGGTTGAACCGGCACGAAGTGTGGCAAAGGCGTTTTTATCATTCGCAACTACCGGATCGCAACGTCGTACGTGGCCAAACATGCCTATTTCGGCGGGGTTATCCAAATTTGCCAGGGAAAATATTCTTACTCCCGTTGTGGTACCAACAAAAAGGTTGTCTTTGAACGGGAATATTGTTTCTACGCCCGATCCCAGGTCTTTTCGGGCAACAAAGGCGGGGTTAAAATCATCGGTGATGTTAAAAATGCTGAAGTTCTTATTTCCCACAGTATAAAGCCTGTCCTGCAAAGCAGTAAATCTTGCCAATGAGCCTCCCGTTCCATAGGAAGCCGAGGGCGCACCTGCCGAACCGGTAGAACCCTGCGAACCGGTATTATAATATTCCGAATATCCCACCGGCACCCAGCGTTCGTCACCTTTAGCAATAGCATCTTTCTTTGAGTAAACGACAGTGTCTTTTTTATCCCAACCTGCAATAACCTTGTCCTGATTAATATACCAGCCATTTTCAACAAATATCTTTGGAACCACAGTTTTAAATTTCACACTTTCGGGATTAGAGATATCTATCGTTATGAGGTCGGAATACATATCTGCATATAAAGTATTGTTTTTCACAGCCATATCCACATTACTTGGTATTTTAATAAACCCAATATTTTTGGGATTGGAAGGATTTGCATTATCAATTATATGGATGCCCTGATACGTTTCGGTAACAAAAATGTATTTGTTCTTTAAATAAATCTTACCGGGAAAGGAAACCTGTATAGGTGGTGAAGTCATTATTTCACTACGAACCTGCTGAAGAGTTTTATAAATGGGTTGAAAGATCGTGTACCGGTATTCCGATTCAACGGTATCTTTAAAGCAGCCCTGCAGCAGCACGACAAAAACCGCCATTAACGAAAAGCGGGTAAGGAAAGCGTTTAGCTCTTTCATGTTGTAAATTGTTTGGTTGTAAATAAAGGCAATGCGCTCTTTTACCGTATAGAACGAAGAAAAGCAGTAAAACGCAACAGGCGGTATAAAAATTTTTTTTTGAACTCCTACAGTCGCAGGGCCAGCTACTCAGACTTGAGCTTATCTCTAAAAACTTTTCTAAACTTATCAACCTTTGGCCTGATAACAATGGAACAGTAAGGATTTTTGCCCTCGTTGTTATTAAAATACTCCTGGTGGTAATCTTCAGCAGGGTAAAAAACCGTAAAGGGTTTTATTTCTGTAACGATTGGCTTATCAAAGGCGCCGCTCTTGTCTAATGCTGTTTTATAATGCTCCGCCTTTTGCTTTTGGTCTTCGTTATGAAAATAAATACCGCTTCGGTATTGGGTGCCAATATCGTTCCCCTGGCGGTTTAAAGTTGTAGGGTCGTGTGTTTCCCAAAAAATCTCAAGGAGCTCGTCAAAACTAATAGAAGCCGTGTCGTAAACAATTTGTAATGCCTCAGCATGACCGGTTTCGCCGGTACAAACTTCTTTATAAGTTGGATTTTTTGTATGGCCATCAGTGTACCCACTCGTAACTTTTTCAACACCTTTCACATCCTGAAAAATGGCTTCCGTACACCAAAAACATCCGTTGGCGAAAGTGGCGGTATCTAAATTATTGTTCATTACAGATTTCTTTATGGTTTTGCCCGTCACTTTATTATTGCTTTTGCGCTGGGCACAGGCGGTTAAAGCAAAAAGGCTGATCGCCACTATGTAAAATGCAACTTTCACAATACTAAAATAACGCAAAACGGGTGAAATTGTTAGATGAAGCTTATTTTTAACCATTGTTAGAATATTATTTTCTCTGAAGTGCTGCGTTTGGTAAGTTTGTAACGTTATAATTAAAAAGCCTGTTGTAAAAAAAATATTTTTAATTTACTTTTTGTTTGCATTTTTCGCAATAACTTCCTGCAAGAAGAATGAAAATTTTAACATAGATAAACTTCCCTGGTTAAAGGAAAAAATTTCTGTTTTTTCAAACGATTGTACCAGATTCATAAGAGTCTATAAAGGTTCAATAGATGGAAAACCGGCATACCGGCTTAAAGGCACCTGCTGTGAATCGTGTAATTGTGCTGCGCCAATCTTTTTCGAAGATGGCAATATCCCTGAAGGGCTACAGAACGATAATTGGTACGTTCAAAACCCCAATCCTCAGTTGGTTTATTAGTGCGGCAAAAAATAACTATTTAAAATCTAATAAATAAATTTCAGAAAGGCCTCGCAGTTTTATTCTATCGCCTCCGGCGATTTACAACTTTGCGCTCTTAAAATGTTCTAACATCACAGCATTATTCTGTTGCTTTTAGCTACCTTCAAATCCATTTATACTTTTTTGTACAAATGCCTTATCTTTGCGGGATGAGTACGGAAACAGATCAAATGACCCACAAACCGATTGAAGAAGTGGATTTCGACCCTATTGAAAACCACGTAAACAGCGAATATAAATACGGCTTTTTCTCAGAATTTGAAACGGAATCAGCGCCCAAAGGGCTGAGTGAAGATATTGTTCGGTTCATTTCGGCAAAGAAAAACGAACCGGAATGGATGCTCGAATGGCGCCTGAAAGCTTTTGCCCAATGGCAAAAAATGAAACAGCCCAAATGGGCCAATCTTACCATCCCCGAAATTAATTTTCAGGATGTTATTTACTACTCGGCGCCAAAGCAAAAAATTCAGCCCAAAAACCTGGACGAAGTTGACCCCGAATTGATTAAAACTTTCGAAAAACTGGGCATTTCACTGGCCGAACAAAAACGCCTGACCGGCGTGGCAGTGGACGCGGTGATTGACAGCGTTTCAATCGGAACTTCTTTCAAAGAGCAGCTCGCAGAGCTTGGCATCATCTTTTGCTCAATGAGCGAGGCCATTCAGGAACATCCCGATTTGGTTCGCCAGTACCTGAGCAGCGTAGTTCCGGTTACTGATAATTTTTACGCGGCACTAAATTCAGCCGTTTTCAGCGATGGTTCTTTTTGCTACATTCCCAAAGGCGTTCGTTGCCCGATGGAACTGAGCACTTACTTCCGCATCAATGCCGAAAATACCGGCCAGTTTGAGCGCACGCTTATCGTAGCCGACGAAGGAAGCTATGTTAGTTACCTTGAAGGCTGCACTGCGCCGCGCCGCGATGAAAATCAATTACACGCTGCCGTGGTGGAAATTGTGGCCATGGATAATGCCGAAGTAAAATACAGCACGGTGCAA
>MKRO01000217.1:0-474 GCA_001896965.1 Sphingobacteriales bacterium 41-5
TAATTTCCCTGTATATCATAAAAGTGGTAATTGAAATGGTTACAGAGCACCGGCTTTTTTCTGAGGGGATTCCTGCCATCATATACTTTCTGGTTGCTCAATTGGCGATAGCGTTGGCTCAACAATATGCAAACTACATCAACACGATGTACCAGTTCAAAATTACTGACCACCTATCGCAACAGGTATTAACTAAAGCGATTCAGGTTGATTATAAATATTACGAAAACCCTGATTACCACGACAGCCTGCATCTTGCACAACAGCAATCTTTATACCGGGCGGGAATGTTGCTAACCAGTTTTAATACATTTATCACGTCGGGTTTTGCATTGCTTTTCCTTGTACTGTTGTTTGTGAGCATGAAATCTTTTTTCGCTTTGTTTTTTATTGGCCTTTCAATTCCGCTTGCTATTGTAAAATGGTATTTCGGTATTGCCACCATGCAGCAGGAACAAAAGCTGGCGCCGCTTG